>JANPHH010000474.1:0-15750 GCA_031424375.1 Chthoniobacter sp.
GGAAGCAAATTCGTCCCGAACTTTCTTAACGAACTCGGGAGACACGCCCTTCTCATCTTTATTGCCGAAACTGTTGCGCACGTAGTTGATCACGTCCGCCACGTTCTTATCGTCATTGAGGATGGGGTAGACCGTCGGGAGCGGAGGCATCGGGGCGACGTAGACGACATCCTTGACCTTGAGAGGGGGATTCACCCCTTTGAGGATCATGGCGATCATGCGGCGGACGTCGCCAGTGGTGTAGTCGGTTTCCACGAGAGGCGGAAATGCGGGCGGCAGGCCGAGGCCGGTGATCTGGTGACAGGTGAAGCAGGTCTGCATGTAAACTGCCTTGCCGCGCTCGATGGACGCGGGCAGGTCTGTCGCGGTGTCTTGAGCTGACGCACACACTGTGAGCAGCAGGAGGCTTGCGATGATAGGGTATATTTGCATTGTCATGGCTTGAGAGGAGAGTTTCGAATGTAGTAACGACGCTCAGGCCTGCGGCGGATTCGTTTGCGCAGAAGCAGGTGCAGGTGCAGCGGGTGCTGGAACCGCCGCCGGTGCGGTGCCTGGTGCAGGACCAGCAGCAGGAGCGCTTCCTCCGAAACTCTTGAGTTCCGCTTCCGTCCAAGGTGTCTTGCGGTCGGCGTACTCCTTTCGCGTCGCCGCGACTACCTCGGGGTCCACAGGAGGACTATTATTCCCGAAACTTGCGCGGACGTAGGTCATGATGGCAGCGATTTTCTTATCGGTAAGCACCGCTTCCTGCCCCGGCATGACGTTGTTGTAAAGTTTCCCATCGACCGTCATCGGGCCGATGTTCCCTTTGAGAATCATCGCAGCAAAACGTTTCGGATCGCCGTTTACATATTCCGTTTTTCCGAGAGGCGGGAAGACCATTGGCAGGCCCGCGCCGTTTGGTTGGTGACAGGCTACGCAGATCAGCATGTAACCCGCCTTGCCCTCCGCCATCTGATCACCGCCAGCAGGTGCAACCGCAGCGGCAGCGGCAGTGGCGGCCGCCGGCGCAGTTCCACCGGGGGTGGCAGGTGCCGACGCGGTTCCTGCACCTGCCACATCTGGCAACGTGGCGTCGGCAGGGATCTGGAGCAATTCCGCCTCGGTCCATTGGACCTTCTGTGCGGCAAATTCCTTCCGAGCCGCCGCGACTTTCGCCTCGGAAATTTCCGGAGCCGAGTTACCCCATTGGGAGCGGATATAGGTCGTGACGGCGGCGATCTTCTTATCAGATAGAGCCCCCTCCCATGCAACCATGTTTCCACCATAGGTGGTCTTAACACCACCCATCGTAATCGGGCCCTGGAGGCCTTTCAGCATGATTGCCACGAGACGTTTTTCCGAGCCGATCACCCACTCAGACTTCGCAAGATAAGGAAACTGCCCAGGCACGCCGAGACCATTTTGTTGATGGCAAGCAATGCAGTTGCCATAAACGGCTTTCCCAATCTCAGCCAGCGATTGAGTGACCGCCGGACCCGCCGCTCCTCCGCCCGCCTTCACCGGTATCGGAAAAAGAACGCCGGGGGAACTTTCGTATTCATTGAACACGCTGCCGCTCAAGCCGCCATGGAACACGCCGAAATAAGTTCCCGCCCACACCATCACCCCAGCACAGACCATCGTGAGCCACAACGGAATGGGAGTGACCTGGGCGGAAGGCTCGGCATGTTCGCGTTGAATGGACGCGTGGACTTCGGTAACGTCCGGCGTTTCCTGGTAATCGATGCGATCTGGTGATTTGGGATTGCTCACTTCTTTGCCTCCGCTGAGGGCGATTTCACTTCGGCGACTGGATGACTGCGATCAAGCGACAGCAGGTAACCAACGAGTGCTTTCGCTTCCGTCTTAGGGACAATCTCGAAGCCGGCCTCCGGTGCATCGCCGCCCCTCAACGCGAGCGCGTCTGCGGACTTCTGGCCACTGATCTTCCGCTTCTCAAATAGATACCGATAGGGCGGCATGTTTGATGTCTTGACGACCGTTTGGGGTGCGTAAAGGTGGAGCAACTGCCATTTCGCGTCGCGTTTAGCGGGTTTATACGCTGGGTCTTCATCTACCGGTTCGTTGCGCCATTTTGCCGAGCCGACGTTAGCCAGGTCGGGACCGATTCGCGTGCTACCCAGAAAAGGCGGTTGCTCGAATATATAGTCACGAGCGACCGTTCGCCGCTCGCCCCAGCCGCGCTCGAGGTCGGTGCCGTATTGCACGTCACGCACCTGCTGCGAATGGCAGTAAACGCAGCCTTCAGATTGATAAACCGCACGGCCTTTTTCGACGATGCCACGATTCTCGATCGGATAAATGTCGGTAATCTTGCCCTCGTCGTCAGTGAACTGCGGCTGGAGCCCGCCTATTTGTCGCTGCGGGACAATCACCAGCGCGTAGGTAGACAGCGCGAACGACGCGATAATCCAGGCGATGAGTGTGAGTGAACGATTCATTTAATGAGTCTCCTCCTCGATCGGAGCAAAGAGCGTGGCCTGCCCGCCAGGCTGGCCAATGCGAAGCAGCATCAGAGCAAAATGAACTGCGAAGATCACGTGACCTATGCCGATGATCACCCACGCCAGCGAACGCCCAAATTGATAGACTGAGGTAATCTGAATGATCTGCCCGAATGTGGCATTCGGATCGACGAACGAGAGGCCAGTTGCCACGCCGCTAAGGAGGAGCATGGTGATCAAGGTCCCACCTCCATAGGCCGCACCGTAGAAGTGCAACGTGATCATTGAAGACGAAAGCCATTCACAGCCAACCAACCTCGGCAGGATGTAATAAATCGCTCCGAAGATCACCATACTAAAGAATGCATAAAGCATCAGGTGGGTTTGAGCAGACTGGAACAGAGTGAAGTGGACGATGCGATCCACAGAACGCAGGGATGCAATCAAAGTCAGCACGCTGGCAATCAGGAAACAGATAACGCCGAAATAGGTGAAACGGATGGTGGGCGAATGGTAGACCATGTGATACTGACCGTGCATTGTGCGAACCAGATTGACGCCAACCGTGATGATCTGCACCAGGAGGAGAATGTTCGCTGAAATGCTCAGAGTGACCAGCCAAGCGGGAATCGGCCCGCCGCTGAGGCGCGTCGCACCGGTCAATCCGGCAAAGAGGATAAAAGCCCAGAAGCCAACCGTGGCGACGTTATAACTGAAAATCGGGCGGTTGACCACTTTCGGGATCAGGTAGTAGGCGACTGCCAACCCGACGGCGGTCACCCACACGCTCAGGAAGCTCTGGCTCGCCCAGACCGCGATGATATTTTGGACGACCCCTGAGAGCTGCGGGAGAGTCTTGGTCAAGTGGGCCGTGGCAAAGACCCAAGGGAACCACAAAAACGCCGCGAGCAGATACCAAACGGAAATGTAGGCGGCACTTTCCTTGCGCATGCCAAAGAGCAACACACCCCAAAGGCCGACTAGGGCGTATCCACAGAGCATCAGAATCGCTGACGCCGTTGGGATCTCAAGCCACTCCACACCGCTTGTCTTTCCGGCGAGGATCGAAACGATTCCGAAGGTCAGGCCAATCTGCCACAGCAAAGCGCCACCGACGAGGACACTGCCGTAGCGAATTGGCACGCGCGTCAGGCGCGCCATCAGCCAAATCGCCACGCCCATTCCAGAAAGGCTCGCCCATCCATAGGCGATGATATTTTGGTAGGCGGGCCAAAGCCGGCCATAGGTTAGGAAGGGGATGTCGGCCAGGAACGTTGGGCTGTGCAGTTGAACCGAAGTAACGAATCCGAAAACTGTCGCCGCGAGAAGCCATAGCACGGCGTTCCCGAGAAAAAAAAGCACGGGGCCGCGGGTTGAAGCATCGATCGCCGCGCGTTCGCTGGCAGTCATCGGCGCGACGGTTGAACCCCTCGTGGAGGTGACTGGAGTTGGAGCTGGTTCGGCAGCGGCGGTCATTTCGTTTCGTTCCAATTGATGAGCGGCGGCCGGACCGGCGCCGCCGTTACGAGCGGTGACTTAAGCGCGGCCGAGGAAGCAGCAGGGTTTGCCGGAACAGGAGCGGCAGGAACCGGAGGAACAGCAGGAGGAGGCTCCGGTGCGGCAAAACGAATCGTATCTGCGCCCTGGGGAGCCGAAGGCAGGGCAGGCTGCGGAGGCTCCGTGCTCGTGGGATCGATCACCGGCATGGGGAGAGGAGGCTCAACCTTCACTTGGGAGGGCGCGGGCTTTTTCGCCGTCAGTTCGGCTGCGGTGGCAGCGAGTAGGGTATCGACTGGGACGTGAACCATTCCTTTGGCCTTGTCGACGAATCCTTCGCTCACCAACAGTTTTCGAGCTTCGTCCTCGACCTTTGTGCGAACCGCGAGTCGGGCGTCCGCCCGTTTCTTGTCTAGGTCCCCGGGCTTGGCTCCCCCCGCGATGGAGACGATGAAAATAATCGCGACGACCACCAGCACGGCGAGACTGGCGATGAAAACGAGGAAGCTGTTGGGTGTTCGGACGTTCGCCATCTCAGTTGGTGAGGTTAAGGGAACCGGCCAGACGCGGATCGCGCGTGGGGAAGAGAGAGGATCTGCCGATGTTCTTCATGAAGATCCAGCCAACGATCCCCCCGATTCCAATGACGGACGTGAGGTCGAGGATGCTGGGGTTCCATCCCGTCTTATGGAGCGACGGCAGCACAATGACATAGATATCCAGAAGCTGCATGACGAGGATCCATGCGGCGACGAAGTAGATTAGTTTCGACTTCTTGGTCGCCTGAAAGAGCAGGATCGGGAAGGGCAGAAAGAACCGGCCGATCACGAGAAACTGGCTGAAGTACCACCACGATTCGGTGTTGCGAATTCGGAAGTAGATCGTCTCTTCCGGAATGTTTGCATACCAAATCAGCATGTACTGGCTATACCCGATGTAGGCCCAGAAGATCGTGAAGGCCAACATGAACTTACCCATGATATGGTAGTGCTCCTTGTTGACGACCTTGAGATATCCTTTGGATTGAAGCGCACCGATGATCAGGACGAGCAGTGACATTGAACTGCCTGCCGCACCGGCAAAGAGATAAACGCCCCACATCGTGGAGAACCAATGGTAGTCGAGGCCCATCAACCAGTCGAAGCCGGCGAAAGTAATGCAAAGGGCCAGCGCCGGGATTCCGCCGATACCGAACTTTCGCATCAAGTAAGTGTGCTTCACCGCTCCGTCGCTATCCTGTTGAGTCGAGAGTTTCCATTGACTCCAGCCGATCCAACCAAGGAGGAGGAAATAAACGACCATCCGGACGTAAAAGAACCAATGGGACAAGAATGGTCGCTTTGCATCGAGCAAAGGATCAACCCCGTCCGCGAGATCCCACCACTTCCAAAGGATGGGCGAGCAGAACAAGATGAGCGGCAGGAAAAAGATGGCGAAAAACGGCAGGATTCGCGTGACGTTCTCGAGCTGCCTCCGGACGACCACCGACCATTCGGCATCGGTGGCGTGATGCAGGCAAGTCCAGAAGAGTGCCCCAATGGAGATGGTGAAGAAATAGGTGAAACCAAAGAGCCAGGAGTAGGCAAACTGTTCACGGGAAACGATCAACCCGATCAGGCTGGCCACGATACCGGCCACGCCAGCGCCGAGAAACGCAGTGGGAAGGCTGCCCAGATGCTTCGGGTCAAACGTTTCGTCCCCGGGAGAGCTGCTGTGAGAATGGTCGCTCATTGCTTCGATTGGAATTCCTTCTGCTTGTCCGCCGGGAGATCGCTCAGCTTGACGAGCTGGCTCTTCTGCAAGGCGCGGATGTAGGCCACGATCGCCCATCGGTCATCGAGCGAAATGTTCGGCCCGTAGGCACCCATGGTGTTCTTGCCGTTCGTGATCGTGGAGTAAATCTGTCCGTCCGGCTGCAGGCGGATACGCTCGTCGTGGAGATTTGCAATGGCGACGAGCCCATACTGGCCCGTGACACCATTTCCCAACCCGGCGAGCCCATGGCAGACCGCGCAGTTGATGTCATAGCGCTCACGTCCGCGTTTAATGAACGCCGGATCGACTTTGACCTCCACGGGAAAGCCATCTCCGTAGACATCGCCGAATTTACCCGTGTTATAATAGTTCGGCTGGTTTGTGAAACCGACCGGCGAAAACGTCCCGTTTTTTGCCGGAGCCTGAAGATAGGAACCCTTCATCTCGTAGCCCTGTGGGATGGTGCCAGGCACTAGCACTCGGGCAGCGCGACCATCGGCAAAAAAGCCGCTCGGATGCTGCGGCTGGAACTTCGGCTGGTGATCCATGTCCGGGAAAATCTCAATCGGGGGATGAGCCATCCGCGACGGCAAGACCTCAGAGTCGCGGAAACCGGCAAAAAGCACGACAACCACGATCCCGAGGAAGAAAAGGGAGAAAAAGGTGCGCAGCATGGTCAGTCGTGAATCAAGGTAACGTGCTGGCCACCGATGCCCTCGAGTAATTCGCGCGTCCTGCCTTCGGAGAACTTTGGATCTCGCGATTCGACGACGAGAAAGAATCCGTCATTGGTCGCACGTTTAAAGCGCTCCCAATTGAAAACCGGATGATACCACTTGGGAAGCTGGTTGAAGATGAGCAGCGCGAAAACGGTCGTGAACGCGGAGAAAAGCACGGTGAGCTCGAAGAAAATCGGGAAAAACGCCGGCAGCGTTCGCCAGTCGTAGGGCTTTCCGTTGACGATCAGCGGGTAGATGGCGAAGGACGGAATGCAGGTTAGAAGAATTGCGGTGAGAACCCCGGTGGCACCGCCGATAAGGACGGGCGCGGAGAGCCAAGACTTGCCGAGGCCCATTGCCTTGTCCATCCCATGGATCGGGAAGGGGGAATGAACGTCCCACTTAGTGAAACCGGCGTCGCGAATTGCTTCAGCGGCGTGCATAATCGCCGAGGCGTTCTTAAACTCCGCCCCAAGGCCATAAATCTTTCGGTATTCAGCCATGTTACGTCGCGACCCCCTTCAAAGGTTCAGCGTGTTTCTCGTTATGAATCGGATGATGAGGATCAGCCTCCGGCGTGACGATCTTGATTTCGCTCATCGCGATCATGGGCAGGAAACGCATGAAAAGGAGGAACAGGGAAAGAAAAATTCCGAACGTCCCAACGAACGTCCAAATTTCGACCCATGACGGTGAATAGTGGCCCCAGGAACTGGGCAGGAAGTCTTGCGCGAGCGAAGTAACAATGATGACAAACCGCTCAAACCACATCCCCGCATTCACGAACTGGCAGACAATGAAAACGACGATGTAATTGGCGCGCATCTTTTTCGACCAGAAGATCTGGGGCGAAATGACGTTGCAGAACATCATGCAGAAGTAGGCCCAACCGTACCAACCGAAGGCGCGGTTCCAGAACGCGGCGCGCTCGTATTGGTTGGCACCATACCAAGCGATGAAGAGTTCCATCAAATAGGCATAGCCCACGATAGTTCCGGTCAGCAGGATGATCTTCGCCATCTTGTCGACGTGCTGGCGGGTGATCATGTCCCCTAGCTTCGGGTAACAGAGGCGCGCCGGAAGCAGAATGGTAAGGACCATGGCGAAGCCGCCGAAGATGGCGCCGGCCACAAAATATGGCGGGAAGATGGTGGTATGCCACCCGGGCACGATCGACGTAGCGAAGTCGAAGGACACCACGGAGTGCACGGAAAGCACGAGCGGCGTGCTGAGGCCCGCGAGGATGAGATATGCCATCTCGTAGTGACGCCACTGGCGATTTCCACCGCGCCAGCCAAGCGCGAAGATCCCGTAGAGATAGCGAGCAACGCGAGACTTCGCCCGATCACGCAGAGTGGCGAGGTCGGGCACCAAGCCTACATACCAGAAGAGCACCGAGACCGTGAAGTAGGTCGAAACCGCGAACACGTCCCAAAGCAGTGGCGACCGAAAGTTCGGCCAGATGCCATTCGCGTTGGGGACCGGGGCAAGGAACCACGCCATCCACACACGACCGACGTGAATGCCGGGGAAGATCCCTGCACAGATGACCGCGAACAGGGTCATTGCTTCGGCCGCCCGGTTGATCGACGTACGCCATTTTTGCCGGGTCAGGAAAAGGATCGCGGAAATCAGCGTTCCGGCGTGACCGATGCCGATCCAGAAGACGAAGTTCGTGATGTCCCACGCCCAGCCATTGGGATGGTTTTCGCCCCAAACGCCAACTCCGTTGGAAATCTGGTAGCCGATACAGATGAGACCGAAGAGCGCGACGGGTACGCAGATGAGGAAACCAAGCCACCACCAAAGCGGCGTCTTGCTCTCGACGATATCCGAGACGGAATCCGTGATCCACGAAAGCTTGCGCTCGTTGGTCACGAGCGGGACACGCTCGAGTTCCTTCGGAGTTTCGAGGGAAACAATAGCTTCAGACATCAGGCGTGCCCTCCATCGTGTGCCGCTGCGGCTTCATGTTTTTGTCCATGTCCATGGTGGGACTTCATCGCTGCGCCGATCTTTTCAGCACCGGGCATCTTCATATTGGGGTTGCGAATTCGCGCGAGGTAGGTGACGCGGGACTTAATGTCGAGATATTCCAGAAGCCGATAACCTCGTTCGTCGGCCCGAATTTTCGAAACGGTGCTCGCCGGGTTGTTGATGTCACCAAAGGTAATCGCGCCCGTCGGGCAAACCTGGGCACAGGCACTGGTAAAGGAATCGGCGGGGATACGCACGTCGCCGGAATCCCGGACCGCAACCTTCGTTGCGATCTTCGCCTCCTGAATGCGCTGGACGCAGAAAGTGCATTTTTCCATCACCCCGCGCATGCGGACCGTGACGTTCGGATTCTTGGAAAGCTTGAGCGAATCCTCGGTTCCCTTCTCGCTGATCAGGTTCCACTTCCGGAGCTCCGTGATTTTTCGCTGATTGTAGTCGAAGAAGTTGAACCGGCGGACCTTGAAAGGGCAGTTGTTCGCGCAATACCGGGTGCCGATGCAACGGTTGTAAGCCATGACATTGAGGCCGTCCTCGCTGTGCACCGTCGCATTGACCGGGCAGACGGTTTCGCATGGCGCGTTTTCGCAGTGCTGGCACATCATGGGTTGCGAGACGAGTTCAGGCTCGTCGAAATCCTTGTCGCCTTCGCTCGCGAAGTAACGATCCGTGCGAATCCAGTGCATCTCGCGGCCATCGATAACCTGCCGTTTGCCGACGATCGGAATGTTATTTTCTGCCTGACACGCAACCATGCATGCGGAGCAGCCGGTGCAGACATTGAGGTCGACGGTCATGCCCCACGCATGAATGTCGTTAAGCGGCGGATTCGAGTAGAGCGAGACGTTCTTCGGGATGTGGGCATCCATCCCCATCTTCTTGAAGTATTCCTTGTTGTCCCGATTGTCCTTGTACTCGCCGAGCGTCGCCTCGCGGGTGAGATCCGCCCCGCGTCCTTCGAGCACGCCGTGCTCTTGAGTGATCGCCAACGGATAGCTCTTGCCCGTGACGCGGATGCTCGCGCCGGTCGCGATGTATGGGTTCGCGGAACTGCGAAGCTTGTAAGCGTCGAAGCCGGTGCCGACACCGACGCGGCCGATCACCGAACGTCCGTAACCGAGCGCCAGAGAGACTGAATTGTCCGCATGGCCCGGGGCAACAAGCGCGGGGACCTCGAGGGTGGCATTCCCCACTTTGATCTCGACCATGTCGACATGGCCATTGGCGCGTGGCTCGCTAATTCCGTAGTCGCGGATGCCGAGTTTTTTGGCCGTCGCGGGGCTGATCAACGCGGCGTTATCCCAAGTGATCTTGGTGATCGGATCAGGCACTTCCTGCAACCAGCCGTTGTTATTAAAGCGGCCGTCGTCGACCTTCGAGCACGCGGTGAAAACGACCTCGTAGTTGTTTTCTCCGACGGCGACGGGAGCGGCACCTTGACCGAAAAACTGACCGACAGCACCAGCGTTGAACTGCAACGCGGCAGGTGCAGGAGCACTCGCCTCGATGAATCCATCGTGGAGGAATTTTGCCCACGCGACGGTGAAATCAGCCGGCTTGGCGATGGATCGGAAAGTATCCTGAACGATTTCGGGGCCGCTCGGTTTTGGCAGACCGGCAAACTTGGCTAACACGTCATTCTCCGACCACGCGCCGTAGAGCGGGAGAATCATCGGCTGCACGGAGACGTAGCTGCCATCGGTGGAGTAAGCGTCGCCCCAGCTTTCGAGGAAATGGGCGAGCGGAGCGTGCCATGCGGCGCCGACTGAGGTCTCATCCTCATAGGAACCAACCCGGATCACCGTCTCAACGGATGACTGGAGCTTTGTCCACTCGAGGTCGGCGGGCGCGTTGTAGGCGGGGTTGCCGCCAACGATGATGATTGCGCGGACCTGCTTGTCGTTTACCTGCTTCGCAAGTTGCGGAAGCGTCTGCGTGGTCGCGGCGGACGACTTCCGACCGACAAGGGTCTTCCCAAGATTACCAAGAGACGAGTTGATCGCGGCGACCAGAAATTGAACGGCCGCGGGCTGGCGGGAACCGACGAGCACGAGACTCTTGCCTTTGTTCGCTGCGAGATCCTCGGCGAGGTATTTGACCCAGTCGGGATTGATCTTCGCCGCGGGAAACTTGGCCGCCTGCGCGAGGGCCGCGAGGGACGGATCTTTCGCGCCGAGTTCTGCGGCGAGAGCCTCGGCAAACGAACCGATCTGACTGGCCGGCAGACGCAGGCGATGATCGGAGATGCCGCCGGTGACCGTGTAGCGGTTTTCGACGACGTAGAGCCGGTTCATCTTTGAATCCGGCCCCTTGCTTACCGAACGCCGGGCACTGAACGCGCGGCACGTCGCGACATCACCATCGGTGCCGAGGAAATCGTGATCGAGCGAGAGAATCACATCCGCACTTTCGACTACCGGGACGGCATTGATACCGGGACCGAAAACGGCTGCCTGTTCACCCGCGAGCGGCTCGTAGGTGGTCCACGTCGCCTTCGGAAACTTCTTCGCGATCAGCCCCCGCAAACGCTCGCGGCTCGGGGTGGACACCTCATCGAGAAGAAACGCCAAACCATTGCCGTCAGCCGCTTTGCCGATCAGATCATCGATTGCTTTCTCGAACGCGGTGGCGTCCGACTTCGCGCCCTTTTGCAGAAAAAATCGGGAGCGGTCCGGATCGTAGAAATCGAGGATCGACGACTGCGTTTGCAGGTCCGTCGCACCTTTGCTGGCGGGATGCGCGGGATTGCCCTCGATCTTCACGGGGCGACCATCGTAGGTCGCCACCACGAGCGGGAGCGCGCCCTTGCGGGTCGGGTACGCAGTGGCGAAAAAGAGCGCTTTCCCTGGAATCGACCATTCCGCACCGCGGGTGAAAGGAACGAGATGTTTTTCCGGCCGCCGGCAGCCCGAAAAGCTGAGACCTGCGAGTGCCATCGAGGCCCCCATCAGTTGAACGAAATTGCGGCGGGAAACGTCGCCACCGTCGAACTCCGCCGCGCCTTGCGGGAACTCGCGCTCCAGCCAGCCACGGAATTCCGGGGAATTCTCGCGCTGCCCGAGGGAACGCCAGTATTTCTTGCCGGTGGCCGGCTCTGCGGGATGTGAGAGAATTCGTTTCATCGATGGCAGCCGGCGCAATTGCTGACGGGCGGGTTGATGTGCCACTCGTCCTTCAGCTTGAGGCCGAGCTCCTTTTGGGCTTCCGCCACGGTCTGGCCAGCCTTGGGCGTGGGCTGCCAGTTAAGATTGGTGATGGTATCGAGCGGCCGGAGTTCGTTCTCTGGGTTTCGGTGGCAGTCGAGACACCAGGCCATCGAGTGCGACTTTGCGTGGTAGACGATCGGCATCTCATTGACCTTGCCGTGGCAACTCACGCACGAGACGCCGCGATTCACGTGCGCCGAGTGGTTGAAGTACACGTAGTCCGGCGTCTTGTGGATCTGCACCCATTCGACCGGCTTGCCGGTGGCCCACGATTCGCGGAGCGGCGCGAACTTCGGGTTGTCTTTTTGAATCTGCGAATGGCAGTTCATGCAGGTCTGAGTCGTCGGAACATTCGAATGCGCGGCGACTTCGACGAAGCTGTGGCAATATCGGCAATCCATGCCCATCTGCGCGACGTGGACGTCATGCGGAAAGGGGATCGGCTGGTTGGGCTGGTAGCCCACCCGCGTGTATTTCGGGGTGAAGTAGTACCACATCCCGCCCGCTACGGCTGGCCCGAGGACCAGCAGACAGACCAGGATTTTAATCGGAAGCAGATTGCTTCCACGGGGAAAAATATTCGCCATCGGTCAGGGCTGGAGCTTGTGACTAAGAGGCTTTGCAGGCGATTCGGACATCGAAGATTCGGAATAGTGCGGCGGCTGGAAAACCATTGCAAGAAACTTTGTGAAACTTTTCACAAGCCTCGCAGGTCGCCTGAAGATGAGGGGTTTCCGCATCGCCCGCGTCTGCGTTCACCTGGTGGAAAAGCGAGGCGCAGAGTCAGAAATTGTGTGCGCGTCTTGCAAGCTACATTTTCCTCCGCCGATCGCCAAGCCGTGGTCCGGCCGTCAACGAGGGAGAAGAAGGAGGAACTCCGCGCCATTTCGGCTTCGGAATGTCTTCGCCACTTCGAGGTCCGGCCGGTCAGCGGAGAATTTTCGGCGAACCTTGTCGCCGCCGCGCGCCAAGACCGCAGGTGCCTGTGGTGAAATCGCCTCGAGCGAAACCGCATAGCGAACCGGGCTGCGGAGGTAAAAAATCCACGCCTGATAGCCGGGATCGTAGAGCGTGATTGGAACTCCGGGCGGGATGGCTGCATCGATCTGCGCGGCGAGCGGGCGAAGATCGTCGGTGCGCAGGATCCATCGCACCGCCGCGGCGGTGTAAAGCATCATGATGGCGCTGAGCAGTGCGGCGCTCGCGCCGGCAAGCCACGCGGTGGTGATGCCCTGCGGGCGCCGGGCGAGAATGATCGCGGCTACGGCGAGTGCCGCAGTGGCGGCGAATCCCGCGCGCACGGCGGAAGCCAGGTCAAAACCGCTGCCGGTTTCGAGCGGATAGCCGGCGACCACCGGGGCGGCAAGGGCTCCGACGAGGATGATGAGCGCGAAGATCCGGACGATGACCAGCCACCTGCGCGAGGCGGCAGCGGATTCCTCCACAGCCCACGCGAACGCGAGCGCGAAGGCGCTGCCCAGCGGAAGCACGTAGCGGGGCAGCGCGCCGGGGATGAGCAGGATCAGCAGCCACACGGCGGCCGCCGCGGTCACGAGAGTCCCCCACCCCACGGCGCGTGCATTCTCCCCGGCGGCCACATTCGCTCTTTCCCGGCGAATCCGAAGGGCCAGGACCGGCGCGAGGAGCAGCCACGGGAGTTGATCGGCGAGCGCCCGCGGGATGTTCAGCGCATAGCCGCTGACGGTGACTTCGGCCTCGGTGAAGCGGTCGATGCCCTGGCGCTTCCAGACTTGCGCGGCGTCTTTCGCCTCGGGGGTTTTGAAATACGGGACCGCCCACGCGGCGAAGATGCCCGCTGCGATCACCAACCCCGCGAGATGGGCGGGGTGGAAAAACTGCCGCGCCACGGCAACGAACGGAGACGACGCACGGCGTGCATTTTGCCAAAGCACGGCGATGACGACGACGTAGTAGAAGAGGAGGTGAAGCGACGGCCCTTTCGCGAGCGAGGCGAGACCGAGAAACACCGCGGGCACGGTCCACCGGAGCCAGGGAGAGACGCCCCTGGCCCACCATGCGAGCCAGACGACGATGGCGATCCCAGAGAGCGGCACGTAGATGCCCTCGATCTCCGCGCCGGCGAACCGCGCCTTCGCGAGCATCCCGATCTGCGTGATCGCGAGGATCGCGGCGACAAACGCCGTCTCGACCTTCAACCACCCGGCGCCGCTGGTTCCGACGATCGTCAGTCCAAGCGCGAGCACGCAGAGCGCGGAGGGCAGGCGGGCCGTCCATTCATTGCGCACGCCCGTCATCTTGAACGATGCGGCGATCATCCAGTTCACGAGCGGCGGCTTGCGGAGGAAGGGTTTGCCGCCCACGTAGGGGACGAGCCAGTTGCCCGTCTCGAGCATCGTGATCGCGGGCAGGATGCGGCGGCCCTCCTCGCCTTTCAGTTCCGTGGAGCCGAGCCCGGGCAGGTAGATCGCAGCCCAGAGCAGCAGGAGGAAAAGCGAGGCCTTGAGGCGAGTCATCGCGCGTCTTCTCGCGGAACGCCCCGGCGATGGCAAGGCGGACGGGCGCAACTCCGGACTCGCGACCTGCAGCACGCCACGCTCAAGTAGCCCTCCACGCAAATGCCCCGCCTCCCCTCCCTCGTCCTCCTCGCCACCCTCGGCTTCACCTCACTCCGCGCCGCCGAGCCATTCAAAGCCGAACACGTCGTTCTCATCGTCTGGGACGGCATGCGGCCCGACTTCGTCACCGCGGACACCACTCCCACCCTGCACGCGCTCGCGAAGAGCGGCACCACCTTTAACAACAACCACTCGGTCTACATCACCTCCACCGAGGTGAACGGGACCGCCATCGCCACGGGTTGCTACCCGACGAACAACGGCATCCTCGCGAACCGCGAATACCGCCCGACGATCGATCCCTTGAAACCCTTCGCGACCGAAAATGCCCAGGCGGTGGAAATCGGCGACGCCGCGCGGGGCGGCAAATACATCCGGGTGAAAACGGTCGCGGAGCTGGTGCAACAAGCCGGCTTCCGCACGGCCATCGCCGGAACCAAACCCGTCGTGCTGCTCCACGACCGCGCGCCGGTGAAGCCGCACGGCTCGGCGGTCCTCTTTGCGGGAAAGAGCTATCCGCCAAACCTGGCCGGCCAGATCGCGGGAAGGATCGGCCCATTCCCCGACTATCCCCCCCTCGGCAGCGTCGAGCCGAACACCGCCCAAAACGCCTGGACCACCCGCGCGCTCACCGAGGAACTGTGGAAAGACGGGGTGCCAAAATTCAGCACGCTGTGGCTTGGCGACCCTGACTTCAGCCAGCATCTCACGCAGCCCGGCTCACCCACCGCGCTCGCGGCGATCCGCAACAGCGACACCAACCTCGCCACCGTCCTCGCCGCTCTCGACGCGAAAGGCGTGCGCGACAAGACCGACATCTTCCTCGTCTCCGACCACGCCTTTTCCACCATCGACCGCAGCGTCGATCTCGTCGCCGAATTCCGCGCCGCCGGGCTCACCCTCGTCCGCGAATACAAAGGCCCGTCGAAGCCCGGCGAAGTCCTGCTCATCAGCCTCGGCGGTTCCTGCCAGCTTTACGTTCCCGGCCACGATCCGGCGGTCATCCGCGCCCTCGTCGAATTCCTCCAGCACAGCGACTTCGCGGGCACCATCTTCACCCACGACGCGCTCCCCGGCACCTTCTCGAATCGCGACGCGCGCCTCGATTCGCCCGACGCCGCCGATGTCGTCTTTTCCTTCCGCTGGAGCGACGCGAAAAACGAGCACGGCATCCCCGGATCCTTCGTCGCCGAGGCGAAGAAAGCCGGCTACGGAACGCACGCCTCGCTCAGCCGCTTCGATATTCACAACACACTCCTCGCCGTCGGCCCCGACATCCGCGCCGGCTTCGTCGATGAGCTGCCGACGGCGAATGTGGACATCGCACCGACCATCCTGCGCATCCTCGGCATCACCCCGACCGAAGCTCGCGACGGGCGCGTGCTGCTCGAAGCGCTCGCCGGCGCAAAGTGGGACGCTCCGAAACCCACCACCAAGACCATCGAGTCCACCACCGCTGGCTGGCGGCAGTATTTGAAGATCACCACCTTCGCCGACCGCACCTATCTCGACGAAGGGAACGCCGGGAGATAAC
>JANPHH010000475.1:0-13320 GCA_031424375.1 Chthoniobacter sp.
ACCGTCGACGAAGAGTGCCGCCTGCTCTACGTCGGCATCACCCGCGCGCGGGAAACGCTCGCCCTCACCTGGTGCGGCACGCGGATCAAATGGGGCAGCCCCAGCGGCTGCGCCCCGAGTTCCTTCATCAAGGAACTGCCCGACGAATGGGTCACCCACCGCTCCGCCACCGAGATCATGAACGCCCCCGTCGCCGAGACCTCGGCCAAGGACCGCTTCGCCGCGATGAAGGCGCTGCTCGCGGGAGCTGGGGAGTAGTCGGGTTTCAGTGCCGGAAGAACCGCCTGTCGGGAGGTGAGGCTTATAACCTTGAGCACACCTGCCTTTCCCGACACGCTTAGACACGAGGCGACTCTTTTTGTATGAAACACCTAATATCGAAAGCTCTCGAATCCCGCGGCCAGATATTTGAGATTGCGGTTGTCGCGACTGTCATTGCGCTCGGAACGAATCTGGTGGCAGCTCGGCTCGACGGCTATTTTGGAAAGACAGCGGTAATTTGGATGGGAATTCTGTTAATAGGGCTTGGCCTGATTTATTTCCTTATATCACTCCTCAAGAAGACGGAATTCAAAAAAGAGTTCGAAGGAGTAATACTTCTTACTGGAGAAACAAAATCGGTGACGGAAATTCACGGGTATCCTCTATCGGAAAGCTTGGAAGAATGTTTGAAAGCGGCGTTCCTCGAGAATGACGCATTACGAGTCTCCTGGGAGCAGGTCATGTTTCCAGAGAAAAAGGGAAATGCTTCGGATGGAAAGGAGGAGTCAGAAGCCAAGGATTCACCCAAGAGTGATGTTAACTACTACGCGATAGTTAAATCTGAAATCGAGGAAACCAAGCAAGCGTCCGTCGCGTTGTTAAACGAGGCGGTAGAATTCTGCCTGTTGAAATTTCTCAGCTTGCACCTTTCAACCTATTTCGACAATCGCGATAACGACGAAACGAAGATCGCTATCCTCGAGAGAAACGACATTCCTGAAGTTCTGTTGCAGAACCGCATTTTGTCGCTGTTAACCACCTCTATTGAAGATCGCGCCATCTTCATCGAATCGGGAATGCATAAGAATCCACCGAGCGGTGAGATCCACGCAATTTATGGATCAAATGGCGCCGTTTATGAACGGTTCCATCTTACCTTACCCAGAAAAACAATCATCACTCGACCTTCCCCGGGAACGATTCGTCTTACTCATCCCAGATATACATTGACCCTTTCCGGAAAGTACCACGGGTTTCACTACCAACTACCGAAATACTTCTCCGAACTTTATCTCTCTCACGAAGATCACGAGTACCATGCACGGATGCTTCACCTCGAAGTAACGGCCAGTCTTAATCCAACGGCGTTTCTTTACTTCAAAGATTGGGGCTACTATCACTGGATAGATTCCTTCGTCGATTACCTTGAAGAGCACGTTTGCTTTCAGCATTTTCTCAGTTCCATTGATTGGAATTCGACTGCCACAAGGATACGAGCGACCATCATCCAGAAAATGCGCCTAAAGTTGAAGACTGAGCAGAATCGGGCCACCAAGCTGGAAGAGGCCAAAGCGAAGATCGAAGGCAGTGACCGGGAAACCAATCGTGGTCCGCTTCAAAATTGATGATGGCTCCGCTCGTTCCCAAGTTGAACTTGGGAACGCACTTGCCCGCGAAGCTGAGCTTCGCCCACTCTCGGAGCCATGCGCAGCCGGTATCGAGTCCAGGAGCCGCAATCGCCGCAGTTTGTCACCTCCACCATCGTCGGCTGGCTGCCGGTCTTCACCACCGCGGCGCGGTGCGAGATCGTCGTGGACTCGCTCGCCTATTGCCGCGCGCACAAGGGATTGAAGGTATAAGGCAGCGTCGATGAAGAGCGGCACCTGCTCTACGTCGGCACTACTCGCGCACGTGAAACGCTCGCGCTCACATGGTGCGGGACGCGGATCAAGTGGGGCGGCCCGAGCGGCTGCGCGCCGAGTTCATTTATCAAAGAACTGCCCGCCGAGTGGGTGGAACACCGCTCTGCGACTGACATCCTCAACGCCCCCGTCGCCGAGACGTCCGCGACGGATCGTTTCGCCGCGATGAAGGCGCTGCTGGCCGGCGGTTAGCCTCGCCATCCGACTGATTCCCGCGTTATCAATCCTCGACCGAAATCTTATGTCCGACCTCTTCAGCGAATACTCCCTAAAAAGCGTCCGGCTGCGCAATCGCATCGCCGTTTCCCCGATGTGCCAGTACTCGGCCACGGACGGCATGGTGAATGACTGGCACCTCGTGCATCTCGGCGAGCTCGCGAAGGGCGGTTCGGGATTGGTAATCGCGGAGGCGACCGGCGTAGCGCCGGAAGGGCGGATCACTCCCGGTTGCACCGGTCTGTGGAACGACGCGCAGGCCGAGGGTTGGCGGCCGATCATTCGCTTCATCGAGGAACACGGTGCGGTGCCCGGCATCCAGATCGCGCATGCGGGGCGCAAGGCTAGCGCGGCGCGACCATGGGAAGGGGACTGCCACCTGGCGCATGACGACTCGCAGGCCTGGCAGCCGATCGGGCCGTCGCCGATCGCCTTCGGCGGAATCCTCCCGCGCGTCCCGCAGGAGATGACGCTGCAGGACATCGCGCGAGTCCGCGCGGATTTCGTGTCGGCGGCGAAGCGGGCGCGTGATGTGGGTTTCAAGTGGCTCGTGCTCCACTTTGCCCACGGCTACCTCGCGCAGAGCTTCTTTTCACCGCTCGCGAATCAGCGCACCGACGACTACGGCGGCAGCTTCGAGAATCGCGCCCGCTTCATCCTCGAGACCCTCGCCGCGGTGCGCGAGGTGTGGCCGGACGATCTCCCGCTCACCGCGCGGCTCGGGGTGCTCGACTACGTGGACGGCGAGCAGCCGATGGAGGAATCCATCGAACTCGTGCGGCGGATGAAAGCCGCTGGATTGGATTTCATCGATGTGAGCATGGGTTTCAATACCCCGGACGTGAGCCGCGTGCCGTGGGGCGAGCACGCCTTCCTCGCGCCCATCGCCCAGCGCATCGGCCGCGAAGTGGGCCTGCCCACTTCCACCTCCTGGAACATCAACGACCCGCAGAAAACCGACGAACTGATTCGCACCGGCCAGGTCGATCTCGTGATGATCGCCAAAGCGCTGCTCTCCGATCCGCACTGGCCCTACCACGCCGCGCAGGCGCTCGGTCGGGAACTGCCGCAAAACGTGCTGCCGCCGCAGTACGCCTTCTGGCTGAAACGCTGAAGTCTCCGCGAACCACGGGCTGCCCGTGGCAGGAATCCGCACTGACGGCGAAGCAGCCTGCCATACCAGGAGATCACGCCCCCCCCGAAACCGTGTTTGCTCAACGTGGCCCACCACACTGCGGCGCTTCTTTTTACGGCTGAAAATATTCCGGCAAATGGGCGGCTGACCCGGAATGTTTCTGTAGATGACCCCCGCTGAAAACGAGAAGCACGACCAGTTCCTCCGGCTCTATGTGGAGCACGAGGAGGCGTTGAATGGTTTTGTGCGGGCGCTGGTGCCGACGCGGGATGACGCGCGGGAGGTGATGCAGGAAGTGGCGGTCGTGCTGTGGCGGAAGTTCGAGGAGCTTCCGGCGATCGAGGACTTCCGCCGCTGGGCGTTCGGCGTGGCGAAGTTCAAGGCGCTGGCATTTCAGCGCGACCGCGCACGCGACCGTCATGTGTTCGGCGACGACGTGCTGGCGCTGCTCGCGGACGAAGCGTGCGAAGATGCGAATGCCTTCGAGGCGGAGCGAAATGCGCTCGACGAATGCCTCGGCAAATTGGACGCGGCTCAGCGCACCCTGCTGGAGGCTGCCTACGCGCCGGGCGCCCGCATCGATGCGCTCGCCGCTGCCGCCGGACGCTCGCCGATGTCATTCTACAAGGCCCTGCATCGCATCCGGCTGGCCTTGATGGACTGCACGCAACGGGTGGTAGCACGGGAAGGACTCGCATGAATTCAGATCCGCAAAACCTCGAACTTGCCCGACGCTATCTGGACGGCTCAGCCACAACTGAAGAAGCCCGCGCGCTGGAGGAATTGCTGCGGACGGATGCAGCGTTTCGCCGCCAGTTTCTCCGCTACACCAATGTGGATGCCGCGCTCGGCAGCGGACGATTGTCCAGCCCACGAATCGTCCGGCCGGCACGCGATTCCCATCGTGCGGCTTGGCTCGACTGGTTCGCGTGGCGCCCGCTCACTGCGGCTGCAGCGGTGATGATGATCTCGGCTGTGACCTGGCTGCTCTGGCCGAAGGCTCCGTTGGTGCGGTTGTCGGCGGTTTCGGGTGATGTCAAAGTCTGGCGGGACCAAGTGACGTCGAGCGCCACTACCGGCGCTATTTTGAAGGCGGGCGATTGGTTGATCACAGGGAAGGATGGCGCGGCGGAGGTGGAGTTTCCCAGCGAGACGACGCGGCTGAAAATCGGCGCAGACGCGGAATTCGGCGTGGTGGCGGCGCTGCCGGGCAAGGAGCTGAAACTCACGACGGGCTCGCTCTCGGCGTCTGTGGCGCGGCAGTCGGCCAGCCATCCGATGATGGTCCGCACGCCGACCGCCAAGGCGGAAGTGCTGGGCACGAAATTCGAGATGAATGCGACGAAGGAAGCGACGCGAATGACCGTGACGGAAGGCCGCGTGCTCATCGCCCGCACGGATGATGAAAATGGGGTCGTCGTGGAAGCCCGACAAACTGCGGACGTCTCCGAGAAGGGGCCTGTCCGTGTGCAGTCCATACCGGCGACGCAGACGCTGGAGACAGGCTTGATCGCGCGGTGGAAATTTGATGAGGGTGCGGGACTGACTGCGGCGGATTCCTCTGGGAATGGGCATGTTATAACGCTGAACAAACAGGGTGCGTGGGGCGATGGACGCTTTGGCAAGGCGCTGGATCTGCATGCGGTGCCTGCGGTGGTGCTCTCGACACCCGTGGAGCTTCCGGGCGCGTTCACGATTTCGATGTGGCAGCGTATTGAGCACGGCGGGCCGGCGCGTTTGCAGCCACTCCTCACGATTGATGGTGACGCGAATGGCATGAATTCACTTTGGCTGATCATGCCGCCGACATTTCCGGGTTCGGGCATCGTGCTCGGGGTCTCGGGGCCGCAGATGAATTCGCAGGCGCGGGCGAAAGCAGGAGTGATTTTCGCGGGCCGCTGGCAGCATGTGGCGGTGTGCGTGGATGGCGACGAGGGCCGGGCGATATTTTTTGTGGATGGGCGCGATGTCAGCATGGCAACAGGGCTGCGTGCTGGCTTCAAACTCAAGGCGCCCGTGCTCATCGGGCGTCGTTACAAGGACGGCCCGATGCCTTTCGACGGCCAGATCGACGATGTGCGCATCTACGGGCGCATTCTCTCCGGCCCGGAGATTTCAGCGCTCGCGGAAGGCCAGGGCTCCAATCCATGAAATGTGTAGGCTACATTCTCGCGTGCTTCATCGGCAGCCACGCAGTCGCGGAAAACATCGTTTTCCCCACGAGCCCGGATGCGGGTGTGGTCAATGTGAAGACGGCCTTCGCGGCCACTGGCGATGGCGTCACGGATGACACGACCGCGATCCAGGCAGCCATCACCGCGAATGCCGGGACGTATGGGCGCGTGCTTTATTTTCCGAATGGCACCTATCTCGTCAGTGACACGATCTCGCCGGGCAGTTTGGTGGCGAGCTGCAAGGGGCTGACGCTGCAGGGGCAGAGCCAGGCGGGGACGATCATCCGCCTGAAAGACAACGCGGCGGGCTTCACCACTCCCGGCACGCCGAAGCCGATGATCTCGTCCTACACCGGCGCGGCGACGAACAATCAAGCGTTCGGCAACAACATCTTCAACCTCACGATAGACACCGGCATCGGCAACTCGGGCGCGAATGCACTGAGCTATCTCACGAACAACTACGGCTCCATCCGCGATGTCACGGTGCGCTCCAGCGATCCGAATCACGCCGGGCAAAACGGCATCCTCATGGGCAAGGCGTGGCCCGGTCCGGGCATGATTCGCAACGTCACTGTTGATGGCTTCAACTACGGCATCGCGCTCTACAACGCGGAATACAGCATGACCTTCGAGGGCATCACGCTGAGGAATCAAAGCACCGCCGGCATCCTGAACAGTGGCAACGTCGTCTCGCTGCATTCGCTCACGAGCACGAACTCCGTGCCGGCGCTGATCGGCACAGCCGGCTCGCTGAGCGTCATCCTCAGCGCGAATTGCACCGGCGGCAGCGGCACGCGCAGTGCGGTGGAAATCACGGGCGGCTCGTGCTTGCTGCGCAACATCGTCACGAGTGGTTACCAGTCGGCGGTGAAGAATGGCGCGAGTATCGTGAGCGGTGCGAACCAGGTGGAATACGTGAACAGCACGCCGCTCAGTTTGTTCACGAGTCCGCAGACCACGCTCGGGCTGCCCATTGAGGATACGCCCGAGGCCACTTGGGATGATGTGAGCAAATGGGCATCTGTCACGAGCTACGGAGCAGTGCCGGACGATGGCACGAGTGACACCGCCGCGATCCAGGCTGCCATTGATAATGCCGGTGGCAAAACCACGCTCTACTTCCCACGTGGTCGCTATCACATCAGCGGCACGATCCGCGTTCGCAACGGCATCAAACGCATCTACGGCGCAGGTTCGACGCTCATTTTCACGAGTGGTTTCTACCCGCAGGCGGTGCCCGCGTTTCAGTTCGACAGCGGCACCGCGCCGGTCTGCGTGTTCGAGTTGTTCGTCACCGAGTATCCGACCGCCGCGGCGAGCTTCACACTATTCGAACACAACTGCGCGAGCGCCGTCGTGCTGCGCAATCTCGCCATCAATGCGGGCCAGGCCTACACGAGCACGGCAGGCAGGGGGCCGTTGTTCGTCGAGGACGTGGCGGGGAACAGTTGGCAAATCAATCAGCAGACCGCGTGGATGCGGCAGGTGAATCCCGAGGCGCCGCGCGGCTACACAAAGATCATCAACAACGGAGGACGCCTGTGGATTCTCGGACTGAAGACGGAGAAGGACGACAACGTGATCGCATCCACCAACGGCGCTGCGACCGAAGTGCTCGGCGGCCTGCTCTACCCGGCGGGCACGGTGGACACGACGAAAGTCGCCTTCACCAGCACCGACAGCGCGCTAAGCGTGAGCATCGCCGCGTCCATCTACGGGGCGGGCAATTTCTACACCAACTTCGTGCAGGAGACACGCGGCGGCTCGACACTCACCCTGCCGACCACGAGCGTGCCGAATCGCACAAGCGGAAAAATCTGTCCGCTCTTCGTCGGCTACGTCACGAAGCCCGCCCCCTTCGACACGGATGCCGACGGAATACCCGACTACTGGGAAACGCTGCACGGCTTCAATCCATCGAGCGCCACCGACGCCACGCTCGATGCGGATGGCGACGGCAAAACGAATCTCGACGAGTATCGCGCCGGCACCGACCCGCGCTCGGGCAGTGATCTTTTCGCCGTGAGCAGCTTCAGCGCTGCGAGCAACACCGCAACGCTCACCTTCACCGCGCGCATCGACCACGCCTACACCGTGCAATACAGCAATGACCTGAGCATTGGCTCGTGGCTCACGCTCACCACCATCCCCGCGAGCGCCGCGCGCACGATCAACGTGAGCACGCCGACGAGCACGCCGCGCCGCTTCTACCGCGTCATCAGGACGCCTTGAACTCAGCCCTAGATTCTCCCTCATGAAACTGCATCTCGTCCGCGCCATCGCCTGCTGGCTTCTGCTCACAGTCGCCGCTTTCTCGCAGACGCCATCGTATTACCTGCCACCGTCTGCGACGTTTGTGCGCGGGCTGGTTGCGGTGGAGCCGACGGCGCTCACGGATGCGACTTGGCAGGCGTTTGCGAACCGCACTTCGATGCTGCTCGCGGTGCTAACAGACACGCCGCAGAACTCGCTGGCGAGTCTCGCGGCGGCCACGGGCAAGACGGAGGTGAACGTGGCTCCGTTTGTGCCCTATGGTGTTTCCAGTGGCGGGGTGTTCGCGCTCCAGAACGCGATGACGAATCCGACGCGCTGCATTGCGGTGATTCCGCAGCATCCGGGCCGGCTGTTTTTCCCGGGTAATGATGCATTCAATTTCAACCACATCGATGGCTCGGTGGCAGCGACGCGGCTCTTCGATTTCTCGGGCGCGTTTCCCGTGCCGGCCATTTTTCTGTGCGCGGAGCGAGACAGCCTGAGCGGCATCGTGATGCCAACGGAGAACTTTGAAATCGGTCGCCGCATGGCGAATGCGCCGTGGGCCATGATCACGGAGCCGATCGTGCAGCACACCGGCACGCCAATTCCTCCGGTGCTCGTCACCACGATTCTCGAAGGCATGATTGCGCGCCGACTTCCGGTGGCGAATTGGCCTGCGAATCAAGCGCCCGTGCTGCAAGCCGTGGATGTGACAACGGGTTGGCTGGCGGACTTGGTGACGAAGGAAATCGCGCCTTACGCGACGTTCACCGGCGACCGCACACGCGCGGCTTGGTTGCCCGATGAGGCGAGTGCGAATGCGTGGGCGGCATATGTGATTGCGCAGCCATTTCGGAGACCGACGCAGACGATCGTGCTGCCGACGTCCGTGTCGAATCTGCAAATCTTCGATCCCGCTAACAACACCATTTTCCCCTCGGACCAAGCGGGCGGTATGGGCGGTGAGGCGGCGTGGAAGGTGTGCGGTGATTTGAAGGTCGCGGACGCTTGTTACCTCAATTCGCACGGCGCCGCGATCTACGCATTGCCCGCATCGGTCACAGGCGCGGAGTGGATTCGCCCGCCCGATGCCAAGGCTTTCACTGGCGCGACGCTGCTGAGTTTCACGCTCACGAAGGACGCCGACATCTACATCGCGCACGACAACGCGATGCAGACGAAACCGTCGTGGCTCACCGGATGGACGAACACGGGCGAGAACATCATCCTGGGCACCGGCACGACGCTCTTCTCGGCTCCGTTCACGATGCGGCTGTATAAAAAGAGCTTCCTCGCCGGACAACTCGTCGAGCTGGGGCCGAACGGCGGCGCATCGCAGCACATGATGTATTTCACGATCATCAAGGCCGCATCGAGCAGTCCGCCGAACGAAGTCTCGCTAATCGTCTCCGATGCGAATGCGGCGGAAGCGGGGCTGGACACTGCGGCTTTTTCCGTGGTGCGAAGCGCAGGCAGCACTGGCGCGATCACGGTGAGCTACTCGGTCGGCGGCACGGCGACGAGTGGCAGTGACTTTGTCGCCTTGACCGGCAGCGTGACGATTCCCGATGGGCAAAGCTCGGCGAGCATCACGGTGACACCCATCAACGATGCGCTGGTGGAAGGCGATGAAACGGTGACGCTCACGCTGCAATCCGGTGCTGGCTACACGCTTGGCACGGTGAACACCGGCGGCATCACCATCGCCGACGACGATGGCGTGGCGAAGCCCGAAGTCGGCATCTCATTTTCCCAAACCACCGCAACCGAGGGCACGACGTCTTCAATCAATGTCACTCTCACGCGCACCGGCGCGACGACCTCCGCGCTCGGCGTTTCGCTCTCACTCACGGGCGATGCGGGCTTCGACACGGACTATGCGAGCTTCGCTTTGAATCAAACCATCCCGATCGGCGCGCCGAGCATGAGCTTCACGGTGACGCTGCTCGATGACGCGGTCGTGGAACCCACCGAGACGATGACGCTCACGGTCGTGCCGACCACGGCCTACAACGCCGCTACCAACGCCACCGCCTCACTCACGATCACGGATAACGACGCAATCGGTTTGCCCGTCGTGACGATCACCGCTAGCGATTCAGATGCGGGCGAGCCCAGCAATGGCGGTTCATTCACGCTGACTCGCACGGGCAGCACTGCGGCCACGCTGACCGTGAACTTCGCCATGAGCGGCACCGCCACGCGGGCGACCGACTACACGCTGCAAAACACCGTCAGCGGATTTAACTATGTGTTTCCCGTTGGCTCATCGTCGATGGTCAGAACGCTCACGGTGGTCAACGATTCGCTCGTGGAAGGGACGGAGACAGCGACCTGCACGCTCGTGGCCAGTGCAGCCTATACCATCGGTTCGCCATCAAGCGCGACGATCAATATCACGGACGACGACAGCGGCACGGGATTGCCGAGCGTCACCATTGCAGCGACCAATCCGAACGCTGCCGAGCCAAACACCACGGGCACTTTCACCTTGACTCGCACCGGTGCGACGACGGCTGCATTGACCGTGAACTTCGCCGTGACCGGCACCGCGACAAGCGGCAGCGACTACACCGCGGTGGGCACGAGCGTGAGCATCCCAATCGGCCAGACGAGCGCGACACTCACGGTCACGCCCATTGACGACACGATCTCCGAGAGCACAGAAACGGTCATCGTCACGCTGAGCAGCAACGCCTCCTACACGCTCGGCTCGCCATCCACGGCGACGGTGAATCTCGCGGATAACGACAACACTGACCCTTGGATTCAGCAGCCTGCGATCACCTACGCGACGCGCGGAACGAAAGACCTGAAGCTCGACATCTACATGCCGAGAAACCCACTGCCCGGCCCCATCCCGGTGCTGATTTTCATCCCCGGCGGCGGCTGGGCGACGGTCGGGCGCGGTAGCATCACGACCAATTTCAAGAACTTCACCGCCGATGGTTTTGCCGTCGTGAGCATCGACCACACGAACAGCGGCGATGCGAAATGGCCCGCGCAAATCCAGGACTGCAAAGCCGCAGTCCGCTGGCTGCGTGCGAATGCGGCGACGTATAATTTCGACACCACGCGCTTCGCCGTCACCGGCATTTCCAGCGGCGGTCACATGGCGGCGATGGTTTGCACGACGGGCGGCGTGAACACGGTCACCATCGGCGGAACGACCGTGGATTTCGTCGGCGCGAATCCCACGAACCCCATGCAGAGCGACGCGGTGCAGGCCGCCATTCCCATCATGCCGCCGACCCATCTGCTGTGGGCGGACCACTATTTTACTTCGAGCATCCCGGACAAAAACGGCCCCACCTCTCCGCAGTCGCAACTCGTCGGTGCGCCCGTGCAGACGGTGCCGGAGCTGGATTCCTCGGCCATCCCGATGACGTTCATCAACGCGAACACGCCGCCATTTTTCATCACGCAAGGCACCAACGATACTTACGTGACTTTCAATGCGAGCGAGCTGCTCAATGAAGCGCTCGTCCGCGCGGGTCGCAGTTCCACCTTCTGGACCACGGTGAATGGCGGGCACGACGGCAGCACCACGGAAAGCACGGAGAACACGCCGCTCTTCCGTCAATTCCTCAAACGCACGCTTCTCGGCGACATGACAAATGCCTTGCCCGTCGCCAGCTTCACCGCATCCATCGCCAGCGGGCCTGCGCCACTGACTGTTAGTTTCAATGGAAGCGCGTCGAGTGACAGCGATGGAAGCGTGACGAAATATGCGTGGAGCTTTGGTGATGACAATGGCGCGGGTGGAGCCACATCGAGCTACACCTACACGACGCCCGGCATCTATCCCGTGACGCTTGCCGTGCGCGACAATCTCGGCGGCAGCGCGTCCACCACGCAGTTCATCACCGTGCTCGCCAGCATACCCGCGAGCGGCACGCCGCCGACGGTCGCGGTGGACGCACCGACCGAGGGTCTCGTGCTCACGCGCCCGGCGAATCAACTCGCGCAGGCGACTGTCGCCGACACCGATGGCACGGTGGTAACGGTCGAGTTCATTCTCGACGGGCAGACCACGGGCTTCGACCGCGCCACACCGTTCCTCTGCGCATGGGGAAACCTCGCGGCCGGCGCACACACCGTCGCGGTGCGCGGCTACGACAGCATTGGCAACACCACGCTCACACCGGCGCCTGTCACGTTCTACGTGCAGGACCCTGTCGCGCCGCCGACCGTCACGATCACCGCGACGAACCCGAACGCCGCGGAGCCAAGCACGAGCGGCACTCTCACCGTCACCTGCACCGGTGCGACGACCAGCGCGCTGACGGTGAACTACGCCGTCGCCGGGACGGCGACGAATGGCACGGACTACACCGCGCTCACCGGCAGCGTTGCCATTCCCATCGGGCAGGCGACCGCCACGATCACCGTCACGCCGATTGATGACGTCCTCGTCGAAGGCAGCGAGACTGCGATTGCGACGCTGAGCGCGAATGCGGCTTACAGCATCGGTTCGCCATCGGCTGCTACGGTGAACATCGCCGACAACGACAGCGGCGCGGGCTTGCCGACGATCACGCTTTCCTCGTCCGACACGCAAGCAGGCGAATCCGGCACAAACACCGCGAGCATGACCTTCACCCGCAGCGGAGTAACTTCGAATGCACTGACCTTGAACCTCGCCTTTGGCGGCAACGCGACGAATGGCGTGGACGTCACGACCGTGCCCTCGACCATCACGATTCCCGCCGGGCAAAGCGCAGTCACACTCACCGTCACGCCGATTGACGACATGCTGATCGAAGGCGCGGAGACCTTCACCGTGAATCTCGCGCCGAGCGCCAATTACATCGCCGGCACGCCCTCCGGCATCGGCCTCGCCATCGGGGACAACGACAACGCCACGCCCATCACCACGACGGGCATCACCTTTGCCTCGCATGGCAGCGGCGGGAGTGCGCGCGACGTGAAGCTCAACGTCTATCGGCCCGCGACCGGCAGCGGCCCGTGGCCCGTGCTCATCTACTTTCCCGGCGGAGGCTGGGTCACGCAGAGCGAGGGTTCGATCACCCAGATCTACACGAACCTAACCGCGATTGGTTACGCCGTCGTCAGCGCGAACTACATCACGAGTGGCACCGCGAAATGGCCCGCGCAAATTCAGGACGCGAAAGCCGCCGTGCGCTGGGTGCGCGCCAATGCCGCGACGTATGGCTTCGACCCCGCACACATCGGCGTCTCCGGCGGCAGCAGTGGCGGACACATGGCGATCTACGTCGCGCTATCCGGCGGATTGAAGACCGCGCGCATCGGCAGCCAGGTGATCGATCTCTTGGGAAACATCGGCGGCAACTTCGAGCAGAGCGATGTCGTCCAGGCTGCCGCGCCCTTCTTCGGCCCCACCGATCTGCTCGTGATGGATCACTACCCCACGCCCAGCGTTCCAGATCACAATGCGAGCAGCTCACCCGAGAGCAACCTCATCGGCTCGCCCATCCAGACCGTGCCGGAAAAATCCGCGACCGCGAATCCCATCACGCTCGTGCGTCCCGGCATGCCGCCCTTTTGGATCACCCACGGCACGAATGACACCTACGTGAACTTCAACCAAAGCGAACTGCTCAACGCCGCACTCGTCGCAGCCGGGCAGCCCGTCACCTTCTGGCCCGTG
>JANPHH010000476.1:0-11417 GCA_031424375.1 Chthoniobacter sp.
GTTCGCCATCGAGCCGAGCACGGAGCCGAGCGCGTCGTTGCGCGCCGTTCCATCGGGAAGTCCGCGCGCCCAGGTCATGGCTTCTTGCGGGTTGTTCTGCGCCCACTGCCAGGCGATCTGCCCGAGGGTTCCGCTCTGCCCGCCTTTGACGTCCGCTTTCAACCAATACTCGGCGGCGGATTTCGGGTCGCTCTGCGCCCATTGCGACACCGCCTGCTGCCGGGCATTGCGCCGTGCTTCATCGTCGGGAAGCGAGTCCGTCCAGGCCAGTGCGGCTTGCGGATCGGAGCGCGCCCAGGTGGACGCGACGTTTTGAATCGCGGTCTTTCGCGCATCGCCCAACGGGAGCGCTTGCACGTATTGCGCGGCGGTTTGCGGGTCGGAATCGGCGAGGCGGCCGGCGACGTTGGCGAGCGCGTTGTTTCGTGCGAAGCCCTCGGGCATGCGGCCGATGAGATCGAGCGCGGCGCGGCTATCGCGATAGGAGAGCGTCTGGGTCACGCCGTTGAGGATGCGATTTTTGGTGTCGCCTTCCGGGAGCGCGAGGATTGCGGAGGTCGCCGCGGCCGGGTCGCTCGACGCCCAGGTGCTGTAGGCGCTGGCGACGGCGTTGTTGCGGGAGCCGAGGTCGGGAAGCCCCTGCGCCCATGCGATCGCGGACTGCGGATCGTTTTGCGCCCATGAGCTGACCAGCGACTGGATCGCCTGCTCGCGTCCCTGCCCGCGCGGAAGCGCGAGCGCGTGGCCGGCGGCGGCGACCGGATCGGTGGAACCCCATTCGTTAAAGATGCCGTAGTAGGCGCTGTTCGAGTTTTGATCCCGCGGTGTGTTGGCGAGGAATTGCAGCGCGCCCGCCGGATCGCGCTTGGCGAGTTCATTGGCGAGGCTGCTCAGTGCGGTGGAGCGTGCCGGGCCGGGCGGGAGCGCCTTCACCCACGCCATGGCACCCTGCGGATCAGCGTCCGCCCAATTGCCAAATGACGCCATGACAGCACCCCAGCGCGCCTGCGCATCGAGCGTGAGTGCGAATTGGGCGGCGGCCTGCGGTTCGTATTCGGACCAGCGGCTGACCAGCACGCTGACGAGCAGGTTGGCGTTCTTTCCGCGAGAGCGGCGCGCGGATTCGAGCGCCTGCGCCACTTCGGCGGGTGTCATCCGCGCGGCGATCCCATACATCGTCAAAGCGCGCCGGATGTCGCTGGGTTCGCGGAGCGCGGCGAGCAGCGCGGCTTGGGCGTCGCCTTGCGTTGCAGAATCGCCGGTCGTCGAGTCCGCGGCAGCGTCGGTGGTCGCGGACGGATTTTCTCCGCGAGAAAGCGGGGTGAGACCTCGCGCTGCGGGCGCAGCGGGTGCGGCGGATGAAATCGGCGCCGGAGTCGCGAGCGGTGATGGCGCGTGGGTGCGGCCGCCCATCATGAATCCGCCAACCCAGCCGCCGAGCAGCAGTGCGGCGGCGGCGAGCCATTTGAAGTGGTCGTTCATGCGAGGAGAGGAAGCCGCTGCCTGTCCTAGGCTCGTGCACCCGCGGCGTCAACGGCGCCGCATGGCTTGCACGCGGGCGCTTCCCGCCGATGCTGTGCGCTCCTCATGCGCACCACGCTTCGCGTTTTCACCTATGTCCGCCGCTACCCTGCAATGGCCGCGGGCATGATGGCGTGCGCGATCCTCGGCACGCTGCTCGTGGTGGTGTTTCCGAAGGTCACGCAATTCATCATCGACGATGTGCGCGCGGGCCGCGGCGATCGGATCATGACGCTGGCGCTGGTCGCGGCTGGGTCGTTCCTGCTGCGCGATGGGTTCAATGCGCTGCGCATCGTGTTGAACAATACCTTCGAGCAGCGCGTGATTTTCGATCTGCGCAGCGATCTCTACGCGCACGTTCAGCGGTTGCCGCTGACGTGGTTCGATAACCGCGCGACGGGCGATATCATGACGCGGCTGCTCGAAGACGTCACCGCAGTCGAGCGCGTGCTGATCGATGGCATCGAGATGGGGATCATCGCGGTGCTGCAGATCGCGATCGTGGCGGCGATGCTCTTTCACTACCACACGCAGCTCGCGCTCCTCTCGCTCGTGCCCATCCCGCTGCTCGCGGCGGGCGCGCTCGCTTACACCTTCACCGCGCCGCGGCGCTATCGCGTGCAGCGCAAGGCTTCGTCGGCGATGAACTCGCTGCTCCACGACAACCTCGCCGGCATTCGCCAGATTAAGACCTACGTGCGTGAGCGGGAGGAACACGAGCGTTTCAACGGCGTGAGCAATCAGCTCCGCACCGCGACGCTCACGGTCATGAAAGTGTGGGCGATCTACAATCCGGCGATGAGTTTCATCGGCGCTCTCGGGGCTGTGCTGGTGGTGGGTTTCGGCGGTCGCGCGGTGCTCGCGGGTGAGCTGGGCGTTGGTGATCTCGTGGCGTTTCTCTGGCTCGTGGGGCTGCTCTACGAGCCGGTGGGGAGGCTGCACAGTCTCAACCAAATCATCCAATCGGGTCGCGCGGCGGGAGAGCGGGTGTTCGAGATTCTCGACACGCCTGCCGAGCCGGGCCGGGTGGAGCAGGATGAGCGGGTGAGTGTGTCGGGAGACGTGCGTTTCCAGGATGTGAGCTTTTCCTACAGCGAAGAGATTCCCGTGCTGCACCACATTTCACTCCACGCAAAACCGGGCGAGACCGTGGCGCTCGTCGGCGAGACTGGCGCGGGCAAGACGACGCTCGTGAACATGCTCACGCGCTTCTACGAATACGACGATGGCGAGATCCTCATCGACGGCACGCCGATCCGCGATTTTTCCAAGAGTGCGCTGCGCAGCGCAGTCGGCCTCGTGACGCAGGAGAGCTTCCTCTTCAACGGCACGGTGCGCGACAATCTGCGGCTCGGAAAACCTGATGCGACGGACGAGGAATTGTGGCAGGCGCTGGACGCAGCGAATGCGCGCGCCTTCGTCGAGCGGCTGCCGGAGCAGCTCGAGAGCATCGTCGGTGAGCGTGGGGTGAAGCTGAGCGTGGGCGAAAAACAGCGCGTCTCGATCGCGCGCGCGCTGCTGAAAGATCCGCCGATTCTGATCCTCGACGAGGCGACGGCGAGCGTGGATACGCAGACCGAGCGGCTGATCCAGGAAGCGCTCGATCGGCTCATGGCGTCGCGCACGAGCTTCGTGATCGCGCATCGGCTCTCGACCGTGCGGCACGCGGATCAAATCCTGGTGCTGGATCGCGGGCGGATCGTGGAGCGCGGCCGGCACGATGATCTGCTGGCGGGCGGGGGGATTTACGCGCGGCTCTGCGCGAGCAGCTTTCTCGATCCGGAAGCGCGCGCTGAGGTGGGTGCGTAAGGCGAAGGTTGCTTGGTGCGAAGCGCAGCCAAAAAAAATCTGTCATCCGGAGCGGAGTTCCTCGGGGGGCCGAGGCGGCGGCGTACGGGACAAATGGAGGCCGGTCCGCGGGCGAGCAGGCGGGGAGGAACGCAGTCGAAGGACCTCTAGCCGTTTCCCAGTTCTCTCCGCCCGGAGAAAAAGTTAGAGGTCCTTCGACTCCTCGCCGCCCTCACCCCCCGCCTCCACCTTTCCTTCACTCATCCGACCTCCGGCGCTGCGCTCAGGATGACAGGTTGTTTTGCTGCGCTGCGCGCGCAGCGGATTCCGCGTCATCACATGGCGCCCAGCTTGGCCCGCTTCGATACACCAAAATAAACCGGCAATAATGTCTTGCGGGTTGGATCGCTTTGGGTTGAATCGGATCGGTTTGGGTTAAGTCGGGAGACTTAACCCGAACCCGCTCCCATGGTCACCAACAATACGCAAGCCGCTGCGCCCACTTTTACGGGCGAATTCCGCCACAAGGTGGAAGGGAAGGCGCGTATCACGGTTCCAGCGAAGTGGCGCTTCGAGGATGAGGTGGAAATGTTCATGATCATCCGCGGCGAGCAGCGCTGCATCTCGGTGCTCACGCGCGAGGGGGTGGACAAGATCTTGGCAGAACTCGAGGAACATCCGCCGGAAGATCGCACCGAGATGATCGACATCCTCGGCGCCAGTCTGCGCGAGGTCACCCTCGACAAGGGGGGGCGCATTTCGATTCCCGAAGATCTGCTCAAGGAGCTGAACATCGCCGGTGAGGTGATGCTCGCGGGGGCGGTGAAGACTTTCACGATTTGGAACGTAGCGGATTTCGAAGCGAACAAAGCGAGCGCGGCGCCGCGGAAAGCCGCCCTGCTCAGGAGGCTCGGGCTGTGATCGCGACGCTCGATACACTCACTCCGAAACGCCGCGCCACCAAGATGAAATCTTCGCGACCCCGTTCCTACGAATACCACGAGACTATCCTCGCGGCTGAAACCGTCGAGCTCCTCGCCGCCCAACCCGGCAAGGTCATCGTGGATGGAACGCTCGGAGGAGGCGGCCACGCCGCAGCCCTGCTCGCAGCGGGGGCGCGCGTCATCGGGATCGATCAGGATCCCGAGGCGATCGCTTTCGCGCGGCAGCGGCTCGGCGATGCCGCGGACTTCACCGCGGTGCAGGGTAACTTTGCGAAGCTCGATGAGGTACTCGCCATTTTCGGGATCAAAAAAGTGGACGGCATCCTCGTGGACCTCGGCGTCTCTTCGCGGCAGCTCGATAGCGCGGAGCGGGGCTTCAGTTTCATGCACGATGGACCGCTCGACATGCGCATGGCGCCGGACGGTCCGATCACCGCGGCGGATCTCGTGAACACGATGTCGGGCGAGCAGCTCGAAAGAATTTTTCGCCAGCTCGGGGAAGAACCGGCAGCCCGGAAAGTAGCCGCCAAGCTCGTCCGCGAGCGGATGGTGCAACCTTTCACCACCACGCTGCAACTCGCGAGCGCGGTCGAGGCTGTCATTCCGCGGCGCGGCCGCACGCATCCGGCGACGCGCGTTTTCCAGGGGCTGCGCATTGCGGTGAATCGCGAACTCGAAGTGCTCGAAACCGCGCTGGAAGTTTTCACCGCGCATCTCGCGCCCGGCGGCCGGCTGGCGACGCTGACCTTTCACAGCCTTGAGGACCGCATCGTGAAGACCTTCTTCAAGGAACGCACCGCCGAGTTCATCGACCGCGCGGAATGGCCCGCGGCGCGCCCGAATCCCCTTCATCTGTTCAATGCCGTAACCCGCAAACCCGTCATTGCCAGCGAAGCCGAGCAACGCGCGAACCCCCGTTCGCGCAGCGCGAAACTCCGCGTCGTAGAAAGGATCGCCCATGCCCACGAATAAACGCCGTCACGCCAACGCAGTCCCGATTGCCTCCTTCGCCACGTGGATCGTCATCGCCCTGTTCACCGCTGGTGGCGGGCTCAGTTACGTCTGGTGCAAGAATCAGCTCCACACGACGGGCGGCCGGATCAAGCAGCTCGAGCGCGAACTCGCCGACCTGCGCAACAAGAACGAAGTCGCGCGTGTCCACATCGCGGGACTCACTTCCACGAAATCGCTCCAGGACCGCTTCGATTCGGGCTTCATCAAGCTCACGAAAATCACCGACGACCGGATCATCGCCGTCCGCAGCAAGACGGGTGCGGAACCCTCCAACGAACTGCGCCCTGTCTCGAACCCGGGAGGGCGCAAATGAAAACGACCGCCAGATCCCGCGCGCTGGTCACCTGTTTCGGGTTGGCCGGCATTTTCACGTTGTTTTCGTTCCGCCTCATTCAGGTGCAGGTGGCGCAGGCGGACGACTTCACGACCGAAGCGGCGGCCAAGCACGTCAACAAACAGGTCATTCACGCCCGCCGCGGTGCGATCCAGGACGTGCATGGCGAAGCGCTCGCGGAGAACGAGCCAGTGAAGACGGTCGTGGCCGATGCGTCGCTGATCACGGATCGCGATGCCTTCGCCGCGCTCATCGCCGGCCCGCTCGAAATTCCCGAGGCCGTCCTCAACGGGAAGCTCTCCCGGATGGTGAAGTCGAAGTCCACGGGCAAGCTCGAACCCTGCCGCTACATCGTCTTGAAAAAAGACGTCCCCGAAACGACCGCCAGCCAGATCAGCCAACTCATCGCGCAATCGAGATCTCGCGGTGTCGTCTCCAATCTGGAGGCGATTCGGTTCGAGCAGGATTTCATTCGCGTCTACCCGAACGGCTCGCTGCTCTGCCATGTCCTCGGCTTCACCAATGGTGAGAGCGTCGGCATGGACGGTGTGGAGCGGAGCATGGAGCAGTATCTCCGCGGCGAGAACGGCTTCCGCTACATCGAACGCGACCGAATCGGCCGGGAGATCGTCCCGTATCGCGGTCAGGAACGCGATGCGCGCAACGGCTGCAGCGTGAGGCTCACCGTCGACATGGGCCTGCAAAACATCGTCGAGCAGGAACTCCAGACCGCGGTGAAACAGTACCGGCCGAAGAGCGCGACGGTGATCCTGATGCGGCCGCAGACGGGCGAAATCCTCGCCATGGCGACGCGGCCGAATTTCGACCTGAACAAGCAGTCCAACGTGCCCGAGGAAAATCGCCGGAACCGCGCGATCACCGACATCCTCGAACCCGGCAGCACCTTCAAGATTGTCACGACCGCCGCCGCGCTCAGTGAACGCCTCGTCCGAGCGGACACGATGATCTTTTGCGAAAACGGATACTGGGAAAAATGCAAGCTGAAGGACCACCACCCCTACGCCGAACTATCCGTCTCGGACGTCCTGATGCGCTCGAGCAACATCGGCGTGGCCAAGCTCGCAGCGCAGCTTGGCGACCAGCGCTTCTATGAATCCACGCGCAAGTTTGGATTCGGCGAACGCACCGGCGTGGCGCTGCCGGGCGAAGTAGGCGGCATCCTGCACCCGCCGCATCTCTGGAGTAAGATCTCCATCACGCGAATTCCGATGGGGCAGGAGGTGGCGGCCACGCCGCTCCAGGTCGTGACCGCGATGTGCGCGATCGCGAATGGTGGCCGGCTGTTGATGCCGCAGATCGTCAGCGAGATCGTGGATGAAGCAGGCAAGTCACTCGCGCAGTTTCCGCCGCAGGAAGTGCGGCGGGTCGCGTCGCAGAAAGCCTGCGATGCGGTTCGCGACGCGCTCGTCCGGGTCGTCAGCAAGACCGGCACCGCGCAGCTCGCCACGATCCCGGGTTATGACGTGGCGGGGAAGACGGGGACTTCGCAGAAGTACGATGAGAACGGCAAGGTGACCCACGACAAATACGTCGTTTCTTTTGCCGGATACATGCCCGCGCACGATCCAGCGTTCGTGGGTCTCGTCATCTTCGACGAGGCACGAACCAAGGCCGGCGAAAATTACGGTGGCCTCGTCGCGGCGCCCGTCTTTGCAAAGATCGGCGAGCGCGCCGCGCGTTACCTCGGTCTGAAGCCGACGAGAATCGAACTGCCCGACGGAAAAACGCTCGCCGTCGATGCGTCCAGAGTGCGCGACCAATGAAACTCGATGCGCTCCTCAAAAACGTCGCCACGATCAGCGTGGATGGACCGACCGATCGCGAGATCAGCGGGATCGCCTATGACTCGCGCCGGGTGAAGCCGGGCTCGCTTTTCGTCGCGATGAAAGGCGAGAAAGTCGACGGCGGAATCTTCGTCGGCAACGCGCTCGCTTCCGGAGCGGAAGCCGTCGTGACCGAAAGCGGAATCCCGCGCGGGCGGGGAACCGCGATCGTCGTCCCCAACGCCCGCGACGCGCTCGCCGATCTCGCGGCCAATTTCTATCAGCACCCCGCGAAGTTCCTGAAAACCGCAGGTATCACCGGGACGAACGGGAAGACCACGACGGCGTTTCTGCTCAAGCACATCTGCGAATCCGTCCTGCTCCGCTGTGGCCTGATCGGCACCGTGCGCTACGAAGTGGGCGAGCGGATTCTCCCCGCGGCCCGCACCACGCCGGAATCGCTCGAAGTGCAGGAACTCCTCTGGCAGATGCGCTCCGCCGGATGCAAAGCGGTGGCCATGGAGGTGAGCTCCCATGCGCTCGTGCAATCGCGCGTTCGCGGGATCGAATGGGACGCGGCGATTTTCACCAACCTCACGCAGGATCACCTCGATTTTCACAAGACGATGGACGCTTACTTCGAGGCGAAGACGCGGCTCTTCACCGGCCTCATCGGGCAAAAGAAAAAGGGCAGGGCAGTCATCAATCACGACGACCGCTTCGGCGCGCAGCTCATCAATCGCTTCAAGAACGAACTGCCGGTCGTGAGCTACGGCCTCGGCGCGCTCGCGGATTTTCGGGCGAGCAATGTGCGGATTGATTTCAATGGCACGAGCTACCAGCTCGACGCTCTGGGCAAGAGCTACCTCGTGCGATTGCCGCTCATCGGACAGTTCAACGTCTACAACTCCCTCGCCGCGATCGCCGGTGCGTCGGCGATGGGCGTGGACGTGCGTCATGCCGTGCTCGCTCTCGCCGCCGCGTCCGCCGTTCCCGGTCGCCTGGAAGCCGTAGCGGCGCAGCGGCAGTTCCGCGTCTTCGTCGACTACGCGCATACCGACGACGCGCTGCTGAACGTGATCCGCACCTGCCGTGAGTTGAATCCCGCGCGGCTCATCGTCGTCTTCGGTTGTGGCGGCAGCCGGGATAAAACCAAGCGTCCGCGGATGGGCGCGGTCGTCGACGAGCATGCCGACTACGCGATCGTGACCAGCGACAACCCGCGCAAGGAAGATCCCGCCGCGATCATCGAAGAGATCAAGCCGGGCCTGAAGCGCGGGCGTTACGAAGTGATCCTCGATCGGCGCGAAGCGATCTTCAAAGCGATCGCGATGGCGCAGGCGCGGGACATCATCCTCATCGCGGGAAAAGGCCACGAAACGTATCAGGAATTCGCGGATCACACCTCGCCGTTCGATGACGTCGCCGTGGCGCGCGAGGCACTGGAGGGCAAGCGGAGCGAAAGCTGAGATGGACGCGACACCGCTCGAAACCATTGCTCGCTGGAGCGGAGGCACGTTGATTTCCGGCGACCCGCGCCGCGAGGTCGCCGTCGTTTGTTCCGACTCACGCAAGCTCGGGGCCGGCGACCTCTTCGTCGCGCTGCGCGGCGAGAAGTTTGACGCGCACACTTTCCTTGGCGAAGCCGCGCGGCTCGGCGCCGCGGCGGCGATCGTCGAGCAGGTCACGCCGGGTCTGCCGGCGAGCTTCGGAGTGATCCAGGTCGCCAACTCGCTCGTCGCGCTTCAGCGCCTCTCCGCGGGTTACCGGCAGAGTCTCTCGCTAAAGGTCGTGGGAATCACCGGGAGTAATGGCAAGACAAGCACGAAAGACCTTGCTGCCGGGGTGCTCGGGGAACGCTTTCGGGTGACGAAGACCGAGGGGAATCTCAACAACCACATCGGGCTTCCGCTCACCATGCTCCGCGCGCGGAGCAGCGATCAGATCGGCATTTTCGAAATGGGAATGAATCATCCCGGAGAGATCGCGCCGCTCGCGGATCTCGCGAAGCCGGACGTCGCGATCATCACCAATGTCGGAATCGCCCACATCGAGTTCATGAAAACTCGCGAGGCGATCGCGCTCGAAAAGGGCATGCTCGCCGAGGCACTGCGCGAGGATGGTACGGTGATCCTCAGCGCGCAGGATGACTTTTCGGAATCCATTGCGGCGCGCACGAAAGCGAAGGCGGTCTTCGCGGGAATCGGGGCCGGTGACGTTCAGGCGAACGAACTCCGTGCGGGTTCGACTGGCACGCACTTCCAACTCTCCGCCGATGGTCGCAGTGTCGCCGCCGAAGTGCCGGTGCCCGGCGAACACATGGTCCAGAACGCCGTGCTCGCCGCCGCCGCGGGCCGGGTCTTCGACCTGAGCCTCGAAGAAAGCGCGGCTGGTTTCAAAAAGCTCAGTCTGACCAAAGGCCGGCTCGAACAGAAAACGGCGCGCGGCATTCAAATCCTCGACGACACCTACAACGCCAACCCCGACTCGATGGCCGCCGCGTTGCGGACGCTCGCGACGTTGCCGACCAAGGGGCGGCGCATCGCCGTGCTCGGCGCGATGGGCGAACTCGGTGACGAGGCCGAGCGCGGCCATCGCAGGGTGGGGGAAGTGGCGGCCCGCGAGCGGATCGACTGCGTCATCACGGTGGGAGAGCAGGCGATCTGGATCGCCGAAGCCGCGCAACGCGGTGGCGTCGAGCAGGTGCGGCAAACAGGCACCGCCGAAGAGGCCACATCATTGCTCGTGGAACTCGCCCATCCGGGCGACCTCGTGTTGGTCAAAGGGAGTCGATCGGCAAAAATGGAACGCATCGTGGAGGGACTCATCGCGGCATGATGTACTACCTTCATCTTCTCAGTGAGCGGCATGGACCGGAGATCATGCGGGCGTTCAACGTCTTTCAGTACATCACCTTCCGCGCCGTCGCGGCGGCGATCACGGCGTTTCTGATTTCGCTGATGTGCGGCAACTGGGTTATCCGCCGGCTCATCTCGCTCAAGATGGGCCAGCCCATTCGCACCAAGGAAGAGGTGCATAAACTCTACGAACTCCACGGCGGCAAGGCGGGCACACCCACGATGGGTGGCGTGCTGTTGCTCGGCGCGGTGCTGGTTTCTTCGCTGATCTGGGCGCGGCCGGACAATTCGGCGGTGTGGCTGCTCCTGTTCTCGCTGGTCTTTTGCGGCGGCCTCGGTTTCTGGGACGACTACCTCAAGATAACGAAGAAAAATTCCAAGGGCGTCAGCGAAGCGACCAAGCTCATCGGCCAGGGCATCGTCGCGTTGGTCGTGGCGAATTTCTTCCTGCTCAATCCTGCGATCGAGGTCCAGGCGCGGGCGCTCTACGTGCCCTTCTTCAAGGAGCCTGTGATTGCGAATCTCGGCGTCTTCACCTTCCTGTTTTTCTCGTTGGTCATCATCGGCGCATCGAACGCGGTAAACTTGACCGACGGCCTCGACGGCCTCGCCGCGGGGTGCACGACGACCGCGGCATTCTGCTACGCGATCCTCGCCTACATCTGCGGGCACGTGAAAATTTCGAGCTATCTCGGCATCCCGTTCTACCCCTTCGCGGGCGAACTCGCGGTCGTTTGCATGGCGCTGGTTGGTGCGTCGTTTGGGTTTCTGTGGTTCAATTGCCACCCGGCCAAAGTCTTCATGGGAGACACGGGATCGCTGGCGATCGGCGGCATGCTCGGGGTTGTTGCGATTTGCACGAAACAGGAACTCTTGCTCGTCGTGGTCGGTGGCGTGTTCGTCATCGAGGCCACGTCGGTGCTCATCCAGCGTACTTGGTTCAAAATCACGAAGCGCATTTACGGCGAAGGGCGCCGCGTCTTCCTGATGTCGCCTATTCACCATCACTTCGAGCTCAAAGGCTGGAAGGAGAACACCGTGATCGTCCGCCTCTGGATCCTCTCGATCATGTTCGCCTTCCTCGGGCTCGCCACTCTCAAGCTGCGTTGAATGTGTCCTACGCCAACCAACAAATTGCCGTTCTCGGCGCGGGCGAAAGCGGCGAAGCCGCAGC
>JANPHH010000477.1:0-5064 GCA_031424375.1 Chthoniobacter sp.
AGCCGCTGCGCGAGCGCTTCGCTGAAAGTCAGGCGCGCATATTTTTTGGCGGTTGGATCTTTGAAAGGGTCGGCAGTGTAAATGCCATCGACTTTCGTGGCTTTCAAAATCACCTCCGCGCCGATCTCATTCGCGCGCAACGCGGCGGTCGTGTCGGTGGAAAAGAAAGGATTGCCCGTGCCGGCGACAAAGATCACCGCCATGCCCGCCTCGAGCTGATCGATGGCGCGCCGCCGAATGAACGGCTCGGCGATGTTTTCCATGTGGATCGCCGTGTGCACGCGGGTCGGCAGACCTTGCAACTCCAGCGCGCTCTGCAGCGCCATGCCGTTGATCACCGTGGCCAGCATGCCCATGTAGTCGGCGGTGGTGCGTTCCATGCCGCGATGACTCGCCGCGAGTCCGCGCCAGATATTTCCGCCGCCGATCACGATCGCCACTTGCACTCCCATGTCGTGGATTTCCTTAATCTGCCGGCAAATTTCGTTCACGATCTCCGGCGAAATATTGTCGGAGCTGCCCTTCGCCTTCAGCGCCTCACCGCTGAGTTTCAGGACGATTCGTTTGTATTTCGGCTTCGCTTTTTTCGCGGGGGAAACGCGTTTTTTGGGGCTGGGCATCTGAGTGCGATGGAATACGAAAGCCCGCACGCATGGAAAGGGAATTCCATAACGTGACCGGCTGGTTCCCTCCCCGAGACCCGTCGGGCGAAGCGGGTCGCTTAGAAGAATGATTTCCCCGAGTATTCCGTCCGCAACCGCATTCCTCCCCGGTCTGCGACCCGCCGGTCACCCAGTTCCACGAACCTCGAGGCGAAGTCCATCACGCACATGGTTCCGAAGCTGGCGTGCGGAGCAACGGCTACGCCAGCCACGCGGAAGTTCGGGCTGAACAGGTTCGCCCGGTGCGCACGGCTCCGCACCCCGCGGTCCACGATCAGCGCGATCACTATCGCGCGCGGTTCGGCGTGCCCGTAGTCGATGTTTTCACCCACATGGCCCGACCACTGGCCGTGGCGGGCCATCCGCCCCCAGGGCGTCTCACCGCTGGTGCCGGAGTGGCCGCTTCCGCCCCGCGGGCCTACGTCCAGCGCGTGGCTGCGGGCGCCCTGGCTGATTCCGTCGGACCATGCGAGCGGCGGCAGGGGCTGGGCCCGGCGCAGGAAGGCGACCGCCTCGCGCACCGCGCCCGTTGCGTCCCGATCTCGGGAAAGCTCTGCATGCGTTTCAAGGACGCGGGCGTACTTTTGGGGCTGCGTGCGGGCAAAGTTGATTTCGGCGAGCACGGTAGCGGATCGTTCGTTCGCGGGGCAGATCGCCGTGAGCAGCAGGAGAAAAAGGGTGGGTAATCGGAATGTCATGCGCGGACATAAGCAGGGTGGGTGCCCTGAGCCGCAGTGACTCGTCTTTTCAAGGGCAAGGGAAGCCCCGAAAAATATCTGCCTGTTTACCCGTATTTTCCCTTGCGGTCCCGTTCTTCCCCCTTAGTCTGTGCCCACCCCCAGACAGCCCCGAAAGCGCCTCTCCAGTCCCTGCTGGAGAGGCGTTTTCATTTCCCCGTAAAGCTGATGCCCCTCTGCGACGGCGCTTGAGCCGCCCGGCTCTGTCTGCAATCGTCCGTCCGTGAAGCTTCCCCGCCTGCTCTTTCTCGCCTGCGTCCTCGCGTTCCTGCCCGGCTGCCTCGGCTACACCAAGTTCCGCTCCACCAACCCCCGCGGGGAGATGATCGCCGAGTGGACGGGTCGCGGCTTTTTCTACCCCGTGAGCGGTGGCTATCGGATCAACGCCGTGGAGCGCATCAGCGGCCCGCCGCTCATGCACGTCACCCGGTATCCGCACGGTTACGACGCCTTCGTCACCGGCGCCCATATCGAGCGCTGGCATACCCACAAGCCCGTGTGGCTCGATGATCTGCGCAATGCGAATGACCCCGGTGCCAGCTACCCGCCGCAGCCGCTGCGCACTTACTGACCCGCGCGGTTTTGCCGCTCAGTTCCCTCGCAGCATCGTCGGCTCGTAGTGCCGCTCGCCGCTGATCTTGCCGAAGTCGACGCCGAACACGATGAAGCCCTCGAAGTTCTGTGCATCGCCGTTTGTGCCCCAGGTCGCGACGAGATCGAGATGGGTGTTTTTCGTCGGGCGAATCTGGATGCTCGGCCCGATCAGGAATTTTTGCTCCGGCTCGCCGCGGGAGTGGCGCTCGCTCTCGTGCACATACTTCATCTCGATCCCCACGCCGAGCACGCTGTCGATCACGCTGTAGCTGAAGCCCTGGTTTGCCTGCCACTCCGTCGTCCGCGATCCGCCGATCTCCTGCTCGAACGCGATGTTCAGACCCCAGTGCAGCCGCGACGCGAGCTGCTGGCCGAGCAGCAGCTTGAACTCATAGACATCCGGACCCGCGCCCGGATCGACCACTTTGTATTCGCCGTAGAGCGTGGGATTCAGCGGGATCACGCCCCAGTCCGCCATCGCCCAGCGCAGTTCGAAAGCGGTGTCCGTGTAGCGCGCCCGGCGGTCCTGATCCGCCTCCCAATCGGCATAGATGTCGAGCTGCATGCGATACGGCAGCCCGATCTCGATCTCCTCCTGAAATTTGCTCTGTGAAGTCCCGTCGCGCTTGTCGCGAAAGCGGAACCACTGCTCCACGCCGACCTCCCATGGAGCTTTCTGAATGTAGACCCGCGTATTGGCGAAACGCCGGTGCGATGTCCAGGCGGGCCGTCCCGACTCGTCGACTGGCTGCTCTTCTGCGAGTCCACTCGTGCCCGCGGTGCCGGTCACGATGACCGCGTGGCTGGGGTCTGTCGCGTGCAGCGGAGCGATGGCAAAAGCGACGACGGCGAGGGGAGCGAACAGTCTTTTCGTGGGAGGCATGGCGGGGGTTTAATGTTGCGCGCGCCAGCTTGGCAAGGCGGATGCCAGCCGGCGGACGTCACCCGGCGCGGAGAAGCTCGCTCAGCTCGAAAGCCACCCCGAGGACGAGAGCGCCGTCGAAAACGAAGCGGCGCAGGCGCCCGAAAAACAGCTGTCATCTTGAGCGAAGCGCCGCGGGGAAGGAGGTGAGGGAAAAGGTGGCGGTGGGGCGTGCAGGGCGGCGCGCCGTCGAGCGACCTCTCGCATCTCCCTCCGGGGGCCTTCCTCAGAGAAGTATGAGGTCCATCGACTGCGCGCCGTCCCACACGCCCCCCATCCGCGGGGTCGCCCACCACTCCACCGCGCGGCGCTCCACTCTGGATGACAGCAGTTTTTTTCCGCCGCCTCCGGCCTCCTAGCTCCGCAGCTTCACCAGCAGATCGCCCGCATCCACGGAGTCGCCGACGAGCACGAGCAACTCGCTCACCACACCATCGACATGCGCGTAGATCGTCGTCTGCATCTTCATCGCTTCGAGCGTCACGACCTTGTCGCCGGCGGCGACTTTGCTGCCGAGCGTCACGTTCAGGGCGGTGACCATGCCGGGGATCGGCGCGCCGAGTTGCGTCGGGTCCTTGTCGTCGGCTTTCGCGCGGGCCTTGGATTTTGGCGCGATGGATTTATCCACGACCAGCGCTTCGCGCGGCATGCCGTTCAGCTCGAAGCCGATCGTCCGCCGGCCTTCTTTATCCGGCGTGCCGACGTTGATCAGCTTGATGAAGAGCACCTTGCCCTCCTCGATCGACACGCTGATTTCCTCGCCCGGCTTCAGCCCGTAGAAGAACGCCGGCGTGGGTAGCGCGCTCACGTCGCCGAACTCGCGCTGAAACTTCGCGAAGTCCGCGAAGACGCTCGGATACATGAGGTGCGAGAAGAGATCGTCGTCGCTCGCGTCGCGCTTCAGCTTCGCGGCCACTTCGAGTTTTGTTTCCTGCAGTTTCACCGGCGCGGGTTTCACGCGCTTCGGGCGCGCGGTGCCGAGCACGGCTTTCACTACGGCGGGCGGCCAGCCGCCCATCGGCTCGCCGAGACCGCCGCTGAGCATATCGATCACACTCTCGGGCCAGCCGGCGGAGGGCGAGAGATTCACCACATCGGCGGGCTTGATGCCGCGGGTGAAAAGGAAGAGCGCCATGTCACCCACGACCTTGCTCGACGGCGTCACCTTCACGATGTCGCCGAAGAGATCGTTCACCTCGCGATAAGTGCGCGCGATCTCCGGCCAACGCGCACCCAGGCCCATCGACGCGGCCTGTTCTTTGAGGTTCGTGTATTGCCCGCCGGGCATCTCGTGGAGATACACCTCGGCACTGCCGGCTCTCGGCGCGGTGTCAAAGGGCGCGTAGAAATTCCGCACCTGCTCCCAGTAGTCGCTGAACTGATTCAGCGTATCCACATCCAGCCCGGTGTCGCGCGGCGTGTGCTGCAGCGCGGCCACGATCGAGTTCAGATTCGGCTGCGAAGTCGAGCCGCTCATCGACGCGATCGCCAGATCCACCACGTCCACGCCCGCATCGCTCGCGCGCAGGATCGAACCGGCATTGATCCCACTCGTGTCGTGGGTGTGAAAGTGGATCGGCAGCCCGATCTCGCTCTTCAGCGTCTTTACCAGCGCCTGCGCGGCATACGGACGGCACAGGCCCGCCATGTCTTTGATCGCGAGGAAGTGCGCGCCCATCTTCTCCAGCTCCTTCGCGAGCTTCACATAATACTTCAGCGAATACTTCGAGCGGGCCGGATCGAGGATGTCGCCGGTGTAGCACACCGCCGCTTCGCAGATGCCGTGGGTGTTTTGCACCGCCTCCATCGCGCCCTTCATGTTGCGCAGATCGTTCAGCGAATCGAACACCCGGAAGATGTCCATGCCCGCCTCCGCCGCGTGTTTCACAAAGCCCGCGACGACATTCGGCGGGTAGCTCGTGTAGCCCACCGCATTCGCGCCGCGCAGCAGCATCTGGAAGAGGATATTCGGCACCCGCTCGCGCAGGCTGCGCAGCCGCTGCCACGGGTCCTCATTGAGAAAGCGCATCGCCGTGTCGAAGGTCGCGCCGCCCCACATCTCCAGCGAGAAGAGCTCCGGTGCGCGCCGCGAAACGGCATCCGCGACCAGCAGCATGTCGGTCGTGCGCACGCGCGTCGCCATCAGCGA
>JANPHH010000478.1:0-5822 GCA_031424375.1 Chthoniobacter sp.
CACTCATCTCCAAACCTGAAGACCTCTCTCCGAACACGGCCTGGCTCGATACCAAGTGGGCGTGGATGGGGGAGGAAGAACTCATCGATCACACGACCAAGGCGCGGCTCTGCGCCGCCGCGCTGCTTCCGTTTCGCGATCGAAAGCCGGATTGGGAAGGCTTCGTCGCGAGCATCCGCTGGATGCAGGCGGCGGCGGATCATTTCGGAGTGGAACTCGTCGTCGTGCTGAATGCGGACACGGGCTACATCTTCGACCTCGATGACGCGCTTTACGCCGAGGTGCTGCGGCGTTTCCGCTCGGAGTTTCCGACGGCGAAGTTCATCGCCGGCGTGACGGCACGCCGCGCGCAGGATGACACTTCGTTCAAAGCCGAGCGCTATCGCCCGCTCATCGACATCGTGCAGCAGCACGAGAACTGCGAGGTGATGCTCATGACCTCGAAGTGGCTGAGCGCGCTCGAACCCGAGCCGTGCCGCGATGCCTACTACGAGATCGCCGAGTGGCTCATCCGTCCCGGCATTGTGCATGCGTTGGAGCCAGCGTTCGTGCCTTGGGCGCGACCGTTCGGTCCGTGGCTGCTGCATCAGCTCGCGCAGCATCCGAAGTTTGTCGGCGGAAAAATCAGCACGCTCGACGAGCCTCATTTTCTCTACTGGGCCGCGATGTCCCGCGACCTCGGGCTGAATTTCGCCCCGCACAGCGGCGATGACTTCGGCATCGCCACGGCGATCAAGCTCGGCCTGCCGCTACTCATCGGCGCTGCCGTCAGCGGGGCGCCGCTCATCTGCGCGGCGAAAGACATGTGGCTGAGTGACGACTCGCCGCAGAAGAAGTTCAGCACGGGCACCGGCGGCTTCGACACACGCGTTTACAAAGTCTTCGAGGCCTTCCAATCCCTAGAGGATCAAGTCTTCCGCCTTGATGGAAAAATGAGCGCCTCTGCCTACAAACACAGCACCGCACATGTGCTTCATGAACTCGGCATCATCGCTTCACCCGAGGCGCATCCCGCGTGCAAAGACCTACGCGGCGCTGACGAAGCTGCGCGCATGGCCGAAGCTCTGCGCCGCCCGCTGCGTGTGGCGGAGCGTCTCAGCATTCCTTTTCGTTTCTAAATTGGACACGCCTTCTCGTCCGACGCGGCAAACATGCCGTCGCTCGAAAATTCTCCCATGAAAAAACACCGCCGTTTTCTCCACCCGCTCCGCTCGATCCTTTCCGTGCTCCTCGGAGCGCTCACCTTCGCCGCCTGCGGAATCGCCGCGGAAACTCCCGCGCCCGCCACTCCCGGACAAGCCCCGAAAGCCACGCCGAAGCAGGCAGCCAGCAACTACGACGAAAGCAAGATCGCGCCCTACACGCTGCCCGATCTTTTCACGCTCGCCGACGGCGGCACGGTGACGACGAGCGCGCTGTGGGAGAGCCGGCGCCGGGCCGAGTTGCTCGAGATTTTTCGTCGCGAGGTCTATGGCTTCGCGCCGCCAAAGCCCGAGACGCTGGCTTTTCGCGTGGAGGATTCCGACCCGGTCGCGATGGAGGGCAAGGCGACGCGCAAGCAAGTGGCCATCAGCTTTCAGCTCGGCGGCGAGAAGTTCACGTTTCACCTCACGCTGTTCGTGCCGAATCAGCGGACGGCTCCGGCGCCGGTCTTCCTGCTGCTCAATCATCGCCCGGTCGAAAACACCGATCCGACGCGCAAGGTCCGCAAGGAGTTCTGGCCGGCGGAAGAGGTGATTGCGCGCGGCTACGCCATCGCGGCGATCAATGTTGCCGCGGAGGTCGAGCCCGACAAACGTGACGCGACCACTGGCATCCGCGCCTTTTACCGGCAGCATTTCGCGAAGCCCGATGAACTCACCTGGGGCGCGCTCGCCGCGTGGGCCTGGGCTGGTTCGCGAGCGCTCGATTATTTTGAAACGGATGCCGATGTGAACGCAACGCAGGCTGCGGTCATCGGCCATTCGCGCACCGGCAAGACGGCGCTGTGGGCGGCGGCGCAGGACACCCGTTTTGCGCTGGCTTGCGTGAACGGCGCGGGCGAGGGCGGCCCGGCGCTCAGCCGTCGGAACTTCGGTGAGACCATCCGCCAGATCACCACCACTTTTCCCTATTGGTTCGCCCCGAAATACGCCACCTACGCGGACAAGGAAGCAACGCTCCCCATCGATCAGCACCAACTCATCGCGCTCGTCGCGCCGCGCGGTTACCACGGCGGGGACGGGACACGCGACACGTGGGCCGATCCGCGCGGCGCGTGGCTTTCGCTCGTGGAGGCCTCGAAGGTCTGGGCGATGTTCGGCAAGACCGCCGTGTGGCGGGGCGAGATGCCGCCGGTGAATGAACTGCGGATGGAAGGCCCGCTCGCCTATCACATCCGCGAAGGTGGCCACGATCTCACCGCGCTCGACTGGAAACTTTACCTCGACCACGCCGAACCGCTTTTTCGCCGCCCCCCGGCGAAGTAATTCGCAGCCTTGATTCCATGACCATCGACATTCAACGCCAGCTCAGCGTCGCCATCGAAAACCAGCCGGGCCGGCTCGGCCAGATCGGGCGCCTGCTCGCCGGGCGCGGCATTCACATCGCGGCGTTCAGCGTCATTGATAACGTGGAGCAGGGTATGGTGCGCCTGATGACCAGCGACCCGGCGGCGGCGCGCGAGGCGCTCAAAAGCGCGGGCCTGCCGGTGGTCGAGGTCGAGGTGCTCGTGGTGGAAATGACGGATCGCATCGGCAATCTCGCGCTCGTCGGCGAGGCGCTCGCGGCGGCCGACATCAACATCGAATACGCCTATGCCTCCACCGCGGAAGTCGGCCATCCGGGGCGGCTGATCGTCAAGACACCGAACCCGCGCGCGGCGCGCAACGTTCTCGCCGCCGTGCGGGAAAGCTAATGCGCAGTGACTTGCCAGCCGCCGTCGGGATTCTGCCGGTCGGCGCACTCGGGGCGGCGTTCTTTCACCACCTCACGCATGAACTGCGGGAGATGGACGGTCGCGTGCAGTTCATCGAGCGGCGCGGGTCGGCGCACGGGGTCGCTTTGCGCGAGCGAGGTTCGCTCATCATCTCCGCCGATGGAACTCCGCGGACCTTGGCGGTGTCCGAGGTTTGCAGTCCCGACCTGGTTGCCTGCCACGAGGCCGGTTGGCTGCCGGAAGTGCTCCTCGTCTGCACGCAGACGGATCAACTCCTCGCCGTGGTCGGCGACTACATCTCGCTGCTGGAGCGCCTCCATGCCGCGCACGGCCTCGAAACCGCGCTCGCGCGGCTGCCCTTGCTCGTCCTGTGCAGCAACGGCATCTACCACGAGCGCGTGCGGCGCTTTCTCGTCGAGCTGCTCGAAGAAGCCATGCTCTACGGTCGCCTGCCGGACCTGTGGAGCGGCGCAATGGGCCGCATCGTCGGCAAAATGCTGCGCGGGGTAACGATCCAAACCGGGCACCGCGCCGGCACCGGCACCGACGCGATCTTTCACCCCGGCCCGCGCGGCCGCACGACCCTCGCGGGCGGCGACCCAGCCGAGCGGCGGCGCTGCGCGGAACTGCTGACCAATCTCGGCGGCTGGTTCGAGGCGGCGGACACGGCGCCGCCCGTGCGGGTCGAGTTCGACAAAGCGCTCATCAACCTGTGGGGCAACTTACTCGGACAGTTGAGGGCCATCGACGAGGCTGGCGAATTTCGCCTGCTCAGAGTGCGCGACATTTTCCCCGAATCCGAGTGCCCCGAGCTGCGCGAGCTGGCCCGGCATGTCATCGCCGTCGGTCGTGCCGTGCATGCGTATCGGGACGAGGAAGACTTCGAGCAAATCTACCGCGCGACAGTAGCCATCGCGGCTGGCCCACGCGAACACGTTCCGTCGAGCCTGAAGTGGATCGAAGCGCAACTGCGCGCCGGCACCTTGCGCCCACAACTCGCACCGACCGAGACCTGGCTGCTTGATCCGCTCATCCGCTATGCCCGCACCGCCGGTCTCGACGACGCGGCGAGCTACTTCGTCGCGCTCCGGCAACGCGTGGAGCAGAGGCTCGCGATCGCCATCGCCCATCGAGGGTTGGGGTCATAGGGTTGGGGTCATGGTTCAACTCTTGACAGATGGCCGCGGCTGCGACCGGTATCAGCCACAACGATGCACCTGGAATCTCCGCGGACGCGTTGGGACAGGGAATGCGCTGGCCAGTTGCGGAACGTAGGCCGGATTTGCGATCCGGCACCAAACGGTGCGGACGACTTTATTGCGCGGAGACGGGTTGGGAAACCCCTCCTACTTTCTGCGCCTTCCCGCCCACGGCAGCCGCCCCCGAACCGTTGCCGAAGAAGGCGGGGGTGATTCCGGTTTTGCGGTTGATGGCGGCGAATGCTCCGGCTTTCGGTTAGCTCGGAACGCCATGCATCCCGATCCGGTCGCAGGCCGCCACCTTGAAGTGGGGCGTTCTCGCGCCCCGCGCCTCAAAGCCGACGATTTTCCCAGCTCCGGGACGGCGAGTCTGGCGACGCGATGATTGAAAACCGTCTAAACGTGGATCGCGTGGCCGGCGGCCATTTCCGCCGCCTCTTTCACGCCTTCGCTCAGCGTCGGGTGCGCGTGGATCGTCGCTTCGATCTCCTCCCAGGTCGCCTCGAGAGTGATCGCGAGGCCGAGTTCCGCAATCATCTCGGTCGCTTCCGGCCCGATGATGTGCGCGCCGAGGATTTCGCCGTGCGGTTCGCCGACGATCAATTTCACGAAGCCTTCGCTCTCGCCGATCGCGCGGGCCTTGCCGCTGGCCATGAAGGGGAACTTGCCGACTTTGTATTTCTTGCCGGATTCCTTCACCGCACGCTCGGTCAGGCCGACGCTGGCGACCTGCGGGTGGCAGTAGGTGCAGCCAGGGAAGATGGTGACTTTCTTCGGCTTGAAGCCGGGGACGAACATGCCCTCGACTGCCTGCACGGCCTCGAAGCTCGCGACGTGTGCGAGCCACGGTGGCCCGATGATGTCGCCCGCGGCGAAGACTCCCTTCACGCTGCTCTCGTAGCGGTCGTTGGTCTTGATGTAGCCGCGCTCGAGATCGTACTTCAGCGCCCCGGCCGGCAGCAGCGGCTGAATGCCGATCGCCACGAGCACCATGTCGGCCTCGAGTGTCTTCGACACATTTTTGGAATCCTCGACGGTGATTTTGACCCCTTTGTCGCTCACTTCCGTCTTCGTCGTCTTGTGTCCGAGCAGCGCGGTAATGCCCTGCTTCGCGAACGATTTCTCCAGCGCCTGCGACACCTCGGTGTCCTCGACGGGGAGCAGGTTTGGCAGCATTTCCACGATCGTGACCTTGGTCCCGAAGGCGTTGAAGAAATACGCAAACTCCACGCCGATCGCGCCAGCGCCGATGATCACGATGCTCTTCGGCTGCGCCGGAAGTTGCAGCGCTTCCTTGCTGCCGATGACGGTCTTGCCGTTGAACTCCAACCCCGGCAGCGGACGCGACACGCAGCCCGTCGCGATCATGATGTTCTTCGCGGTGTGCGTCTCCGTCTTGCCGTCGGGGAGCGTCACCTTGACCTCCCCGGCCTTGTCGAGCGAAGCGTCGCCCTTGATCGAGTCGATCTTGTTCTTCTTGAAGAGGAAATCCACGCCGGCTGCGCCTTTGTCAGAGACGACGCGCGAGCGTTTGATGATTGCGTTCCAGTCATACTCCAGCCCCGCGATCTTAAAGCCAAACTCCGCCGCGCGGTGCTTCATGGTGTGATACAGCTCGGCGTTTTTGAGCAGCGCTTTGGTCGGGATGCAGCCCCAGTTATTGCAGGTTCCGCCGCCGCGTTCCTTTTCCACGCAGGCGACTTTCT
>JANPHH010000479.1:0-18135 GCA_031424375.1 Chthoniobacter sp.
CTTCGGGCGAGCAACCTCTTCCCCGGGCGGTTGGCGGGGCGGTGCGTTGATCGCCTCCGGCCCTGGGAAAAAGTTAGAGGTCCTTCGACTGCGCGTCGCCCCACACGCCCCCCGCCACGTCGCCACCCACCACTCCGGCCACGCGGCGCTCCGCTCAGGATGACATTTTTTGGATGGGCGCTGTGCGCTCTCTTCGCGCTGCAATGTTCAATTGAGCACTCGGAAGCGGGCGGCTACACTGCGCGCGAAATTTTCGCCCTGCGAAGGAATGCCGCCCTCCCAAGACCGCCAAGCGCCCGAGGTGCCGAACCACGAGATGGTCCGGATCATCGGTCGTGGCGCCTACGGTGAGATCTGGCTCGCGCGTTCCGAGACCGGGATGTGGCGGGCGGTGAAGATCGTGGATCGGCGGACCTTCGAGAGCGAGAAGGCGTTCCAGCGCGAGTTCGAGGGGATGGCGGCGTTCGAGCCGTTTTCGCGCGAGGGTCCGGGCTTCGTGGACATCCTCCATGTCGGCCGCGATCCGGAGGACCACTTTTTTTACTACGTGATGGAACTCGCTGACGACCACCTCGGTGGCGAGCGGATCGATCCGGCGAAGTATGTGCCGAAGACGCTGAAGAGCGAACTGTCCCGGCGCTCGCGGCTACTGGCGGATGAATGCATCACCATCGGCATGTCGCTGACCAGCGCGCTCGCGGCCTTGCACAAACAGGGGCTCGTGCATCGCGACATCAAGCCGGCGAACATCATCTTCGTCGCTGGCGTGCCGAAGATCGCCGACATCGGGCTGGTCGCCGCGCACGGGCAGGATTCCTTTGTCGGCACCGAGGGCTACGTGCCGCCGGAGGGGCCGGGCAGCGTGCAGGCCGATGTCTACAGCCTCGGCAAGGTGCTCTACGAACTCGCGATGGGAAAAGATCGCTTCGAGTTCCCGGCAGTGAACACGCGACTCGACGATCTCCCGGACAAGACCTGCCTGCTCCAACTGAACGACGTGCTCCTCCGCGCTTGCGCCAGCGATCTCGCGCACCGCTACCGCACCGCTGCGGCGATGCACGAGGATCTGCTCCGGGTGCGGGACGGACGCCCGCTGCGCCGCGTGTGGTCGATCCCGTGGAAGGCGCTGGCCGCCCTGCTGCTCGTGGCGGCGCTCGCGGTCGGCGGCGTCTACTGGGGCGTCCTGCGCCAGGGTAGGGGAGAGGTGATCATCGAGACCGATCCGCCCGGCGCCAAGGTGGTCTTCAGCGAGGCGATGAAAAGCTCCCCGGCGCGGTTCGATCGCGTGAAGCGGGGGAGGCAAACGGCGACGGTGATGCTCGCGGGATACGAACGGACGGAGGTCAGCTTCATCATCGAGCCCAACGCGCTCGTGCGCCCGCCACGCGTGAGCCTGCGCCGCCAGCTCGGTGGTGCGGAGATCGCGTCGAGGCCGGAGGGAGCGACCTTCGAACTGCGCGATGGCGCGACGTTGATTAAGAGCGGACGCACGCCGGCTTCGCTGCCCGATTTGCCCACCGGGCAGTATCAGCTCGTGCTGAAGCTGGACGGGCGCGAGGAGCGTGACGCGATCGAGATCAGTCGCGGGGAGGTCACGGAAAAGCTGATCGAATTCGGAACCGGGCATCTGACCGTGTCGAGCAATCCGCCCGGCGCGCAGATCCTGATCGATGGCCGGCCGGCGGGCACCACGCCGCTGGAGCAGAGCGTTCCGGAAGGCACGCACGAACTCGTCGCGACTTACCGGCAGTGGCCGCCGATCCAGCGCACCGTCACCGCGCGCCGCGGCCAGACGGTCGAGGCGCCGTTTGAATTCATCACCGGCAGCGTGAAAATCACCAGCGCACCGGGCGGCGCGAGCGTCTTCGATGGCGAGCGCGAACTCGGGCGGACGCCGCTGCCCATTCAAGGCCTCGAACCCGGCGACGTGACCTACGAACTCCGGCTCGCGGGCTACAAGCCGCTGACCGTCACCGGCGCGGTGAAGCCGGGGGAGCAGACTTTTCTCGCGCAGCGTTTCGTGCAGCGGATGGGGCCGCAGCGCGGCGCGCCGTGGGAGAATTCGCTCAGCATGAAATTCGTTCCCATCGGCGATGTGCTCATCGGCGTCTGGCCGGTGCGGGTGCAGGACTTCGACGCCTTTTGCTCGGCGCGCGGCCGGGCGCGCTCGATCCCCGACTTTCCGCAGGATCCCACGCATCCTGTGGTGAAGGTAAACTGGACCGACGGCACCGACTTCTGCGAATGGCTGACGCGCAAGGAAATCGACGCCGGGCAGCTTGAAGAAGGTCAACGCTACCGGCTCCCGACGGATCTCGAGTGGAGCATGGGCGTGGGGCTCATGGATGAAGGCGGCGACACGCCGGAGAAGCGCGACGGGAAAGTCTCGGAGTTTCCCTGGGGCAAAGCGTGGCCGCCTCCGGAAGGCGCGGGAAACTTCGCCGACGCCACGAGCCGGCGCACGGGCGCAGCGGTGATCGCGAACTATCACGACGGGTTTCCGCAGACCTCGCCAGTCGGCACCTTCGGGCTGAATAAGCTGGGCCTCGCCGACATGAGCGGGAACGTCTGGCAATGGTGCCTCGACAGCTACAAGGGCGGCGCGCATGCGCGAGATTGGGGCGTGCTGCGCGGCGGTTCGTGGGGCACGGCGGGCGAAGTCGAGCTGCGGTCGTCCTATCGAAACGTCATCGACCGCGCCGAGCGTGACGTCATCTTCGGCTTCCGCTGTGTCCTCGTCCCCGAGGCTGCGCGGTGAATGTGGCACGCTTTCTTGCACCGCAGCGCGTCTCGCCTAACCTCCGCCGCTGAAACGAATGGCTGATAATTCCTCCCCCGCGATTCAGGAGTGTTCGACGTGCGGTGCGCTGATCGATGTGACCGACGAGCAGCCGCTCGCGCTGCGCCACTGCCCGACCTGTGGCGCGGCCATGCGAGTGCGGCGAAACTTCGGCCCATTCGAGCTCCAGGAAATCCTCGGCGCGGGCGGCATGGGTTCCGTTTACCGGGCGCGCGATTCCACGCTGCATCGCGACGTGGCGCTGAAGCTCCTTCGCCCCGAGCACAGTCAGAATCAGGCACTCATCGCCAGCTTCGCGAAGGAGGCGGCGCTGACCGCGTCGATCAATCACCCGCACGTCGTCAAGGTCTACACCACCGGGACCGACCACGGGGTCTTCTATATCGCGATGGAACTCGTGGACCGCGGTTCGCTCGACGAACTGATGATGCTCCAGGGAAAAATCGGTGAAGCGCAGTTGCTCGAGGTCGCCGTCCAGGTCGCGCAGGGGCTCAACGCCGCCTACCAGCGGGGCCTCATCCATCGCGATGTAAAACCCGGGAACATTCTCTTCGGCGACGCGCACAATGCGAAGATCGTGGACTTCGGCCTCGCCGTCTTGCAGGACCAGGCCAATACGGACGGCGGGCCCATCTGGGGCACGCCCTACTACGTCGCGCCAGAGAAGCTCGACACCCCGCCGCTCGAGGATTTTCGCAGCGACATGTATTCCCTCGGGGCCACGCTCTTTCACGCGGCAGCGGGCCGGCCGACATTTGAGGTCGAGACGGCGTCGATGACGCAGTTGAAAAAGCTCAAAAGTCAGCACGTCAGCATCCAGACCTTCGTGCCCGAACTGTCGCGGAATACGGCGCATGTCATCGACAAGATGCTCAACCGCTTTCCCGCGCGCCGTTTCACCAGCTACGAGGATCTGATCGAGAACCTGCAATACTCGCGCGACGAACTGCTCGCTTCGGTGAACGCGCGTGAGACGACGCGCAAAAAAGAATCAACGGCGTGGCTCACCTTCGGCACGGCTGCCGTGGTGGTGGCGACGGGTGTTTCGCTGTATCACTTCCGCGATCACGTCTGGAAACCCGCGCCCGCGGTCGCCGCGACCGCCGCGCCGGTGGCACCGGGCGACGACGCCGAGGTGCTCGACCAAAAAGCGCTCGATGGGATCGTGGCGGGAAATCTCACCGAATCCGCCGCGGCGCTCCGCGAACTCGACACCAGGGAACGCACGCCGCAACCGCTGCGGAACTGGATCTCGCTGCACGCGGCGCTGGCCTCTCTCCTCGCGGATCAGGCGTCCGAAGCGCAGGCTGCGCTGGACCGGCTCGCGACGCGCGGTGCCTCGCCGAAGACGCCGGTGGAGGAAAAGCTCGCCTCGTTTTTCACCGAGACCGCGCGGCTCGGTGCCGGCACGCAGCCCGTACCGTCGAGCGCTGGCGCAGGCTTTGACGCCAGCAGCCATGAGGCGTTCGCGCTGCTCCTGCTCGGCTTGAAGGACTGGTCGCTCGGCGCCTTCGACGACGCCGAGACGCTGCTCGCGCAGTTTCAAACCGCAGCGCTCGACGACTCAGCGGCCTGGTTGAAATCGCTCCAGCCGATCGCGGCGAGTTTCGTCGCCGACCTCTCCGCATTCCGCAGTCTCAGCGCGACGCCCGCGGCCGACCTCGCGGCGCTGGAGAAGGCCGCCGGTGCAGCGAAGGAGCTGCGCGCGAAGCAGAAGATCGAGGGGAAATTCACGGAACGACTCACCGGGCTCGAAGCCACGCTGGCCAAACAACTCGCGGCCGCGAAGGAAGCGATGGCGATGAAAGCCGCGGAAACCGAAGCGGCCGATGCCAGGCTCATCGCCGAGGCGGTGCGCGGAATCTACGCGGCATATGGCGCGTTCCGCTTTGCCGACGCCACCAAGATTTTGAACGGCGTCCATTGCGAAACCGACGCGCGAAAGGCGGAGGTGGATGGCTTGCTCAAGCGCACGGAATGGCTTGCGGAGTTCAAGCGCACCCTGATCAGCGACATCAACGCCACTGGCTACCCGCTGCCACTGAAGCGGCGGACGGGCACGGTGGTGGAGAATCTGCGCAGTGCCACCGAGGAGAAGGCGGAAATGGAGACGAAATTCGGGAAGATTCCCGTGTCGTGGTCGGAACTCACCGTCGAGAGTTACGAGGCCGTCGCGCAAGCCTTCGCCCGCACTGCCCCGGCACCGGAAAGCGCGGATCGCCAGTGGCGGCTCGGCGTCTTCCTGCACGCCTTCAACAAGAAAGCCGAAGGGCTCGCGCTCCTCCGCCAGGCAGCGGAAGCGAAGCCGGAGTACCAGCCATTGCTCGTACTCTTTCCGGAGAATTGATCGCGGCGGGACACGGCACCGCGGATGTGCTGCGGGCCAAGTGGAAAAAGGCGTGGATTTCCGCCGCGGGACATGAGAAATACGGCCCCTGTTCGCATCCGTAGCTCAACTGGATAGAGCGCTGCCCTCCGAAGGCAGAGGTTGTGGGTTCGACCCCCGCCGGATGCAGATTTCCAGAGATAAACGCCGGAGAGCGGAGCAGGAGCGCACCAAAGCGAGGGGATTTTAGGACGGAGGTAGTTTCTCTCGGTCGCGTGCCGTCGGCGGAGACTATTCAGGCGGTGGGAGATCGGTCAGGGAAGTGACGGCGGTATACCCTGCGCCATTTCTGCGCCAAATTGGCGACCGAATTTTGGACACCTTTGCTCTCTCCGAGTTGTCATAGGATCCGCTCGCCGGAGGGTCCAACGCCGGCGCATGCATGCAGCGGATACCTGCCTTCTGAATATATATAATCTATTTAATAGAACTTGACTTCCATCTCCTTCAACCTGGAAAACAAGGCCATGCGGAACCGAGATGACCGACTACGATCCAGGCTCGGTTCGCATCTTCTCCGGCCCAACAAGGAGCGCCCGTTGGCTTTGCTGATCAACACGGCGTGTCAGTATCCCACGTAAAGACGGCCAGAGGCCACCAAGACCCAAGCCCCCCCAAAAAAAAATGAGCATCATTGACCAACCTTACTTTCGCGTCCGTGCATTGCTTCTGCGGCTTGCTCTCAGTCTCGCCGGCGACAGCTTTCCTTTGAGACGCCTCGCGCTGCTTCTTCTGGCCTTCTCGGCGTGTGCTCTGCCATGCACCGTTCGCGCTCAAGAGGTGGCGATTCCAGTTCCGGATAATCAGGTTTTCCCGCCGCCGGACCCGAATGAGCTCGCCAGGCTCAAGCGAGCGGCTCAGGCCCGGCCAGCCGGGAGCAAAGTGCCTCCTGCCGCCATCGTGGGCGGTGCCTGGGTTCCCCTCGGACCAGCGTCCACGTTAGGCGGACAGGTGACGGTTCCGCCGAATAATGAAATCGCTGGCTGCATCCAGGCCATCGCGGCTCATCCGACGAATCCCGACATCATTTACATTGGCTCGATCGGTGGCGGCGTCTGGCGCACGGTGAACGCAACCGCAGCGAGCCCGCTTTGGACGCCGCTGACGGACACTCAGGCCACGCTGAATATTGGCGCGGTGGAATTCGATCCGACCGACGGGACCCGGCAGACTCTGGTCGTGGGCACCGCGAGGACGAGCAGTTTCGCAGCGCGCGGCGGGGCGCTCATCGGGGTGTTGCGGACGACAGATGGCGGAAGTACGTGGAGCACGCTTGGGACGAGTCTTTTCTCCAACGAAAACCTAACCAGTGTTGCGGCGCGTGGGAGCATCGTGCTGGCGGCCTCGGACAACGCATCGGCGGGCAATGGCAGCGGCCTGTTTCGTAGCACAGACACGGGCGGTTCGTTCACGCTGGTGTCGGGAGCTTCCGGGCTGGCGGCGGGACCTGTGAGTGATCTCGTCGGCGACCCCAACGTGTCCACGCGATTCTTCGCCGCAGTGCGCACGGGTGGGATCTTCCGCAGCAGTGACACCGGCGCTACGTGGACGAATGTCACCGGAACCATCACGGGCATCGGTGCGAGCACGCAGAAGATCGAGATGGCGATGTTCAACAACGGGGTGACCACGGCGCTTTATGTCGCGGTGCTCAATAGCACTGCGCTCGAGAGCATGTGGCGCTCCACGGATCTCGGCGCGACGTGGACCCAGATGGACACGCCTGTCACGGGCAGTCAGACGAGCATCCATTTCGCCATCGCGGCGGATCGCACCAATGCGTCGCTCGTATATGTGGGAGGTCAAACGGCGCGTTTCCGCGGAAATGCTTCGCTGGCGTTGGGCAGCCAGTTTGTTTCGATCCAAGGTGCCAACTCCGGCAACACCACGCCGCACGCGGACCCGCGCGAGATGTTCATCGATCCGAATGGGAACCTCTTGGAGTGCAGCGATGGCGGCATCTATCGGCTCATGTCACCCCAGACAACCGGCGGCGTGTGGGGCTCGGTCAATGGCAACCTGGCGATCTTCGAGGCGCACGATGTGGCCTACGATAGCGTCACGAATATCACGATGATCGGGACCCAGGACAATGGGACCCACATCCAGAATTCGAGCGCTTCGACGGTGTGGAGTTGGATCTCCGGCGGCGATGGCGGCGATGTGGCGATTGACGATACCAGCATCGCAGGACAGTCCATCCGCTACGGCAGTTCGCAGAATCTGGGCGGTTTTTACCGAAAGACTTACAACTCATCGAACACGCTTGTCAGCACGGTGTCCCCGGCTCTCACATTGCTGAGTGGCTCGCCGGCGATCACCGGGCAATTCGTCACGCCGATCGAAATCAACAAGATTGCCCCCACGCGCATCGCGATCGGCGGTGCCAATTCGGTCTACGAATCTCTCGATCAGGGAAGCTCCGTCACGGCGCTTTCCGTCGGCGTTGGGGTCAACCGCATGGCGCTGGCTTATGGCGGTCGTCAGGGTGCCGTTCCCAATCCTGACGTGCTGTATTTCGGCTCCGGCTCCACGGTGCGCCGCCGCACGGTGGCTGCCGGTGCTGTCACGGCCACGCCTACCGCATTCCCTGGCGGCACCGTGCAGGATGTGATCCTCGACTCGAACGACTGGACGCGGGTGTTTGTGGCCGACTCTTCGACAGTCTATGTGACGCCTGACTCGGGTACGACTTGGCAGAACATCACCGGCAACCTGACCGATGTGGGCACCATCCGGTGTCTCGAGTTTTTCAAACTCAATGGCACTTATTGTGTGGCCGCCGGCACCGGGCTCGGTGTCTATGTTTCTCTTGTGAACAACCTGGGGATTTGGTCCAGGCTGGGAACCGGCATGCCAAACGTCGTGGCGTTCGACATGTCCTACAATCCCACGGACGAGGTGCTTCTGGTTGGGACTCTGGGCCGCAGCGCCTTCCTGCTGAATGTGGCGGCGCCGACCCTGACCGTGGGGCCGAATATCAACATCACGAAGTCGGCGGAGGACAATGCAGAAACTTTCATCTCGATCGACCCGACGAATCCGCAGAGGCTCTTCGCCACGTCCACGGCTGGCGCCAGCGTTTTCAAATACAGCACCGATGGCGGCGTCACCTGGAACAACAGCAACATCTCCGGGGTTCTCGGCGGGGGCAACGGCGGCGATCAGCAGTCCGCCTGGGATAACTTCGGCAACCTGTTTCTGACCTATTTCGCGGGAGCCAGCAACCACACGGTCCTCGCGCTGAGCACCAACGGCGGCGCGACGTTCAGCTTGCTGGTTGATACCGGCGCCCTTTTTGACCAGCCGAACGTCGCGGTCGGCGCGGGCGAAGTCTGGTTCGACTACACCAATAGCGGTCGCCGGGCGCAAGGGGCGGCAGTCACGGGCCTTGGCGTGGTCGGAGCATTTAGCGCTCCGCAGACCATGCCCGGAACCCCCGGCACGTTCGGCGATCTGGCGATCGGCCCGGCTGGCCAGGTCCTGAACGTCTATCAAACGCAGACCGGTGTCGGGCCATCGACCATTTTCGCCAATCTCAATCCCACTGGTGTGGGTGGGACGTTCGGCGCTCAGATCACCATTGGGACGACCAACGTCGGGGACTTCGCGCCCATCCCCGCAAACCCGGATCGCACGATCGATGCGGAGACCGGCCTGGCTTGGGATCGTTCTGGAGGCCCACGTAATGGCAGGGTATATCTCGTTTATACCGATCGCCCAAGCACCTCCAGCGCCGACACCGACATCTATGTCCGTTTCTCGGATAACAATGGCACTACTTGGAGCAGTCCAGTGCGAGTCAACGATGATACCGTAGGCAATGGCAAGAGCCAGTGGTTCCCCCGCATCGCGCTGGATCAAACCACCGGCAACATCGCTGTCTCGTGGTACGACTGCCGGAATTCGGCAGGCAATACCACCGTGCAATTGTGGGCGACCGTCAGTGTGGATGGGGGGCTCACTTTCCTGCCCAATATCCAGGTGAGCACGGGCACGACCGATGGCACCGTGGCGGCCCTCGGTAGTTTCGATTTGGGTGACTACAACGGTCTCGATTTTAACGCCGGCGTCTTTTACCCGTCGTGGGCGGACAATTCCAACAGCACCGGGGACAACCCGGCTGGGGTGGGCGGGACCACGGATATTTATACCGCGAGGGTGGTCGTGTCCGGCTCACCCACCGGCACCACACCCGTCGTCACAACACCCACCAGTATGAGCATCACCTCGACCAGCGCCACGCTCGGCGGCAACGTCACCAGCGACGGCGGCGCAGCGATCACCGAACGCGGGGTGGTGTACTCGATCACTACGGTGAACGCAAACCCGCTCATTGGCGGCACGGGGGTCACCAAAGTCACGAGCGCGGGCACCACGGGTGTCTTCACGGTGAATGCCACCGGCCTCAATGCGGGCGCGGGATACTCGCTCAAGGCCTATGCCATCAACAGCGTGGGCACAAGCTACACGACGGTTTCAGTCTTCAACCAAGGCACCCCGTCCGTGACTGCACCTACTAGCGCGGGCATCACCGCAAACAGCGCCACGCTCGGGGGCAATGTGACGGGCGACGGCGGCACCACGATCACCGAACGCGGAGTGGTTTACGCCATCTCCTCAGTGAACAGCAGTCCGCAAATCGGCGGCACCGGTGTGACGAAGGTCACTGGGGCAGGTACGACCGGCGCGTTCACTGTGAATGCCACCGGCCTGACCACAGGCACAGGCTACTCATTTAGAGCCTATGCGACCAATGGCGTCGGCACCGCTTACACGACTCCGGTTTCCACGTTCAGCACACTCGCAGTGGCCCCCACCGTCACCACACCCAGTCAGACCGCCATCACTTCGGGCAGTGCGACGCTCGGCGGCAATGTCGCTGGGGATGGCGGTGCGGCGATCACCGAGCGTGGCATCGTTTATTCCATCACGAACGTAAACGCGAACCCACTCATCGGCGGGACCGGTGTCACGAAAGTCACCGGTGCTGGCACCACGGGCGTCTTCGCGCTGTATGTCTCCGGTCTCGCCCAAAACACCGGCTACTCCTTCAAGGCCTATGCGACCAATAGCGTCGGCACGAGTTACACGAGTCCAGTGTCCACTTTCAGCACGCCGATCGCAGTGCCACTGACCGGAACAAAAACTGTCGGCACCGGAGGTGATTACGCAAGCCTCACGAATGCAGGAGGTCTTTTTGATGTGATCAATGGCAACGGGGTGAATGGGGCGCTAAACATTCAGATCACGTCGAATCTAACCACTGAGACTGGCGCCGTTGCTTTGAATGCCATGAGCGGGACAACCCCCTCGCTCAAGGTCTTTCCGAGCGGAGCGGCGCGGACCGTCAGCGGCAGCCTTGCGGGTGCACTCATCCGGCTCAATGGTGCGGACAATGTCGCATTCGACGGTTCTCTTGGTGGCACGGGCACCGACCGCAACCTGACCATAACCAACACCAACACGACAAGCCCGACGGTCCTCTCCCTGATTAGTTTGGGCACAGGATTGGGCGCGACGAATAATGTCATCAGAAACTGCAACATCAGCACCGGCGTCGCGACCTCGACGGGCTACGGTATTTCAGTGGGCGGCAGCACACCCGGCACAGCAGGTGCAGATAACGATAACGTAACGATTCAAAACAACTCGATCGCTGCAGCGCCAACCGGCATTTACGCCACGGGCACTTCTTCAACGAGCACTGGCGGAGACGATAATCTGCAGATCATCGGCAATTCCGTTACTTACAACTCCACTCTCGCCTCCTTGGGCATTCGGGTCGGCAATGCGCGAAGCAGTTTGGTGAGCCAAAATACGATCGACCAGCAAACAACTTCAAGCGGAGCATCCACTGCCATCTCCATTGAAACTGGCTTCGTATCCTCGTCGGTGATGCGGAACACGGTCACCAAATCGCTGACTACCAACACCGGCGGCTGGGGTAGTCGCGGAATCACTGTGGGAACGGGAACGGCGACGAGTGCTTTGACGATCGGGAACAACATCATCTTCGGGGTCAACGGTTCCAACTGGTCGAGTTTCGACAATACGTCGTCGATGGGTATCGCGATTGGAACGATCGGGAACAGCAGCACGCTCACGACGACCACCGGTGGAGTCAACCTTTACTACAATAGTGTCAGTATGAGCGGCAGCATGGGAAGTGCAAGCGCCACGGCCCTCACGGCCGCGATCTATATTGGATCGGGCGCGAGCGCATTGGATCTGCGCAACAATATTTTTGCGAACACCCAGGTGGCGACCAGTACGACACAAAAGAACTATGCGATCTATTGTGCAGCAAGCAGCGCTGCCTTCGCGGCGATCGATTACAACGATTTCTTTGTGAGCAATACGTTTAATGCCGCATCGGCAATACCCGGATTCTTGACATCGGATCGGATTAACCTCGCGGGCGTCCAGGCCGGGTTCGGACAAAATACCCATTCCTTCATCGGCGATCCGATTTTCACCTCCGCGACCGACCTGCACGTCACTTCTCTTGCGTCCCCCGTTTCAAACACAGGCACACCCATCGCGACCGTGCTGGTGGATTTCGACGGTGGCGCGCGGAGCGCGACCACGCCGGATGTCGGCGCGGATGAATTCGGAGCAAACAACCTGCCCGCCGTATCAACGCCGACGCAGACGGCCATCACGGCCACCAGCGCGACTCTTGGAGGCAACGTGACGGGCGATGGTGGCACGGCGATCCTTGAGCGAGGAGTGGTGTACTCGATCACCGCAGTGAACAATAATCCACTCATCGGCGGCGCAGGCGTGAGCAAGGTCGCCGGGACGGGAACCCTCGGAATCTTTGCGGTGAATGCCACGGGTCTTACCGCGGGCACGGGATACTCCTTCAAAGCCTATGCGATCAACGCCGCTGGAACGACTTATACCAGTCCCACTTCGACCTTCATCACGCTAACTGCACAGGAAGCATGGAGGCTGACGTATTTCGGAATCACGACGAACACCGGCAACGCGGCGGACACGGCGGACCCCGATGGGGACGGAAACAACAACCGCTTTGAGTTTGTGGCCGGGTTGGTGCCGACCGATCCACTCTCACGATTCAATGTGCGCGTGGAACTGGTGGTCGGGCAACCGACGCAGAAGGCGATCATCTTTAGCCCGCTGGTGGCGGGACGGACCTACGTCGTGAAGAGCAACGTGAGCCTGAGCGACCTGACGTGGACGCCCCTGCCCAACTCCACGACAAGCAACAATGGAGCCGAGCGCACGGTGACCGACCTAAGTGCGGACACCGAGACGAAATTCTACCAGGTGGAGATTACGCCGCCGTAAGTCTTCCAGGAATTTGGTTTCAGGATCGCCGAACCGGAAACGGTCAGAACGTGGACGGGCGTCGGAGCGTGAGAGGGCGAAGCAGGATGAGGTGCTTGGGTGACGCTGCTCCGGACTGCAAATGTTCCGAGGCAGGTCGTGGTTGTGGCGAGATTCATGCGTTCAAGCGTCGGTTTCGAGCATGAGCATCCATGCCACTTTTGTTCCGCCTCCATTCCGGTTTTGAACCGGCCCCGACAGGTTCTTTCGGCGGCGCCTCTTTTTAGGGGGGAACCGCAGCCTCATGCCATCTCTCACAAATATGCTGACCGTCTTGGCGGCGCTCAGCCCAAGGAGCGGCGAACTCCAGTTCGCCGGCGACCACTCGCGCCGGAGGCGCCCATCTGCTGGCAAGGCGGCGGTGAGTCTCGTGCGGCCGCCCACCATTTCCCCCAGAGATGGTGCGCCTCCGGCACGAGCGGAGATCGGCGAACTGGAGTTCGCTCCTTGGGCAGACCGCTTCCGCAAACCGTCCGGTTATTCTCGAGAGATGGTCTGATACCAAACTAAGTTGAACGCCGGACGATTCGGCCCGGCAGGGCTGAAAGAAATTAGCCGGTGGCGTCAGCCACCGGATCACGGAATAAAGCGCTCCGCCCCGGCAGGGGCGCTGGAATTTCTGCCGCCCCTGCCGGGGCTTGGTCTCTTTGCGCCTCAAGTCCGGTGGCTCACGCCACCGGCTAATTTCCGCGGAGCCTCCGGCTCCAAGAAACGTCCGGCTTTCCAAAGCCTATGGTATGACTCACCAAGCCCCCGGCTCCCTCGAAACCCGCCCCGAAGTTCCCCGCGCGTCTCCGCCCAGATGCGGGCGCGGCTCGTGGCGTGGCGCCGGTGGCCCCGCCGAGCGGCGGTTACTTCTGCAGCCGCACGTCGAGGCCGAAGAGCATCCACGATGGCTGCTCGAAGAGGAACTTCATGTTGAAGTAGACCTGATACGGCGCGGTGTTGAAGTGGCCGTTGACGACGAGGATGCCTTCGGGGCTGATCACGGGCGGGCCGTCGAGCTGGAGTTCGGCTTCATTGAGGCCGCTGATCCGCACTTCGGCGCTGATGAAGGGACCAAACGCGCGCTCGAGCTGGCCGACGGTCAATTGCTTTTGCCAGGCGACGGCGACCGTCTCGTAAAACGAGGCGAAAGACTTGGCGAGGACCGCGGCGTTGAAGCGCTTCATCGTCGTCTGCGCGAGCCGGTGGATCTCCTCCTCGCTGGGGAGCGGCTGGCTCTGGGCGGCGGAAAATGAGGCGCCTTTGCCGACGAGTGTAAAGCGATTCTCCGGGGGCTGACCGGGGCCGCGGGGGGAGAGCAGCGAGTGGACCCGCCACACCTTGGTCTCCGGCACGAGGGTGACGAGGAAAGTCAGTTTCTTGTCCGAGCCGGTGGTGACTTCCACCTTCACGCGGGCCTCGTCGGCGGTGACCTCGGGCGGCTCCCATGCCAGCGCGGTCTGGTGCGTGAGGTCGAGGAGGGTGACGTTGTGCAAGAAGGCGTTCAGCGACTGCTGGGCCTGGAATCCGAAAGCCGATTCCGCGTAGGCCCCCGCCGGATCGCCCGCGGCGAGGAGCGAGAAAAAGTGCTTGGCCGCGTCGACCGGGTCGCTCTTTTTTCCGCCGCAGCCGCCCAGCGCGATCGCGAGCGCGATCACGAGGAGCAATGCGGCACCACGGCCACGCCAGAGATCGACCACGGCGTCCATCGGTTTGCTCACCGGCTCAGCTCGAGCATGCGCCGGATGGGCAGCTCGGCGCGCGCGCGGATCGCCTCCGGGAGCACGATCTCGGGTTCCAGATTGAGGAGGGCGCTGTGCAGCTTCTCCAGGGTGTTCATTTTCATGAAGCGGCAGTCGGCGCAAGCGCAGTGGTCGGTGGGACCGGGGATGAAGGTCTTGCCGGGCAGCTCGCGGCGCAGGCGGTGGAGCATGCCGCTTTCGGTCACGATGACGAAGGCGTTCGCCGGATTTTCGCGGCAGTAGCCGATCATCTTTTCCGTGGAGCAGACTTCGTCGGCGAGGATGCGCACGGCGTAGGTACACTCGGGATGCGCGACGACGGGGGCGTCGGGATATTCGGCGCGGATGCGTTCGATGGAGTCGCGGGTGAACTCGACATGGACGTAACAGTTCCCCTTCCACAGCTCCATGGGCCGCCCGGTCTGCTCCATGACCCAGGCGCCGAGGTTTTGATCGGGCACGAAGAGGAGATTCCGGTCCTGGGGTGCGGCGTTGACGATCTTCACCGCGTTGCCGCTGGTGCAGATGACGTCGCTGAGGGCTTTTACGCCGGCGCTGCAGTTGATGTAGGCGATGACGTAGAAGTTTCTGTCCGCGTGCTGCTGGAGGTAGGCGGCGAGCTTCTCCGCGGGGCAGGAGTCGCTGAGCGAGCAGCCGGCGTCGAGGTCGGGGATGACGACGCGCTTGGTGGGGTTCACGATCTTGGCCGTCTCGGCCATGAAGTGGACGCCGCAGAAGGCGATCACGTCCGCGCTGGTCTCGGCGGCCCGGTAGCTCAGACCGAGCGAATCGCCCACGTAGTCGGCGAGGTCCTGGATGTCCTTGGTCTGGTAATTGTGCGCGAGGATGACCGCGTTGCGTTCGCGTTTGAGCTCCTGAATTTCTGCGACGAGATCGATGCCGACCATGGGAAAAAGTCGCACACTGTTGCGACTCCCGCGACGGATTGCAATGCGGGCGACGGATTTGAAGGCGATCCTCGACACCCGCCGGGGGCGGATTATTTTCCGCGCCATGAGATTTCTCGCTCTTTTGCTGGCCGCGCTCGTTTTGCTCACGAATGTCCGAGCCGCCGAGCCCGAGCCGGTGCCCGCGATCCCGGGCGAGTTCGTCCTCGTCGTCGGCGGCGTCTCGCTGCACCTCTGGGAAAAGTGGAAGGCCGCTCCGCACGATGGCTGGTGGATGAATTTCGTGCGCGCCGCGCGCATTCGCGTGAACCAAATCCAGGCGGTGAATCCGACGGCGGATATCACGCTGCTCGTGTATCGGCCCGCCTATCAGACCCGCGGCGCCGCCGATGGCCGCGACTACCTCAGCGACATCCGTTCGGTCCAGGAGGCTTTCAAGGTGCGCCTGATTTTCTTCGATCGCACCTCCGAGCTGATCGAATACCTCAACAACGGCAAGGACCGCCGCACCTCGCCAATCGTGGATTTCGAATACTTCGGCCACTCCAACAAAGCGTGCTTCATGTTCGACTACTCGAACAACATCGACAGCGCGTCGAAGGTCTGGCTGCACGAGAAGGATCTCGCGCAGATCAAGCGCGGCATCTTCGCCAAAGGGGGCTACATCAAGAGCTGGGGCTGCCATACCGGCGAGCTGTTCAGCAAGCGCTTCGCCGCGGTGACCGGGAGCAAGATGATCGGCGCCAAGGGCAAGACGCAATACATGGACGAGGAGCTGCCGATCCTCTCCAGCACCGGCGGATACTGGGTGCGCTGAGGCCCCCGACCAGCTGCCATGCCGTTTCGCTTCAAGCGCAAGGAGCCGCTGACCGCCGCCTTCGCGCGGCTCGGCGCCGAGGGAATCGCCGCGGCGACTGCAGCGCTGGCCCAGCCCGCCGCGGCGGGCGTGCATGAGGCGCGCAAGACCTTCAAGCGACTGCGCGCCTTGCTCCGGCTCTTTCGGAGCGGGCTCGAAAAAAAAACGGCGAAAGATGCCGACCGCGTCCTGCGGGCTGCGGGTCGGCAGCTCGCGGCGGTCCGCGATTCGCACGTGAAACTCACGGCGTTCGATGCGCTCGCGCGGGGCGGGGCCGGTGGTGGGCTCGGAGCCGTGCGCACGGCGTTGGCCAGCCGGCTGGACCTCGCCATTTCGCGCGAAGAGCCGCGCGTTCGCGAACTCATCGCCCGGCTCAAAAAATTGGCCGGGCGGTTTCCGGCGTTGGCTGAAGACGCTGGCTGGACGGTGCTGCGGCGCGGTCTGAAACGGGCCTATCGCCGAGCGCGCGATGCCCACGCGGAGGCGCGCGCGGAGATGTCCATCGAAGCCTTTCACACCTGGCGGCGCCGGTGCAAAGACTACGAGGCGCAGCTCCAGCTCCTCGGCAAGGCAGGCGGTGACCGACTGGAGCAACAGCTCCGAAAACTCGCCAAACTCAACGACGCGCTCGGCGTCGATCGCGACCTCGCGGCGCTCGCTGAGGTGCTCTCCACGACTGCCGGCAAGCCACGCGAAAAGCTCACCCGTCGCATCGCTCGCCGCCGCAAAAAACTGCAACGGCGCGCCTTCGACCTCGCCAATGAACTCTTCTTCCCCAAGCCCGGTGACGTCGTCGACGCCCTCGGTCGCGCGTGGAAAAAGTGGCACCGCGGCTAAACGCTCGACACCGCCCACGCCGCTTTCCGACACTCCCTCCCCCGCATGAATTTCGCCGCGCTCCAAGCCATCTACGAAACGCCGCTCTTTGATCTCATGAGCCGCGCCCGCGCCGTCTACCTCGAGCATTGGCAGAATAATGAGGTGCAGCTCTGCACGCTCCTTTCCATCAAGACGGGCGGCTGCTCCGAAGACTGCGGCTACTGCGCGCAGAGTTCGCGCTACGATACCGGCGTCGAGGCGCAGCGGCTGATGTCCACCGACGCGGTGATGGAGGTGGCGAAGCGTGCCCACGAAAATGGCAGCACGCGCTTCTGCATGGGCGCGGCGTGGAAGGGCGTGCGCGCGGGCGACGCGAAGTTTGAGCAAGTGCTCGGAACCATCCGCGAAGTGAGCAAGCTCGGCATGGAAGTGTGCGTCACCCTCGGCCAGCTCGACCTCACCGCCGCGCAGCAGCTCAAAGAAGCCGGCGTGACCGCCTACAATCACAACATCGACACCTCGCCAGAGAAATACGCCGAGATCGTGACGACCCACACCTTTCAGGATCGCCTCAATACAATCAGCGCCGTGCAGCAAGCCGGCATGGACGTGTGCTGCGGCGGGATCATCGGCATGGGCGAGACGGAAGCCGACCGGCTGAAGATGCTCGAAGTCCTGACCAACTTCGACCCCGCGCCGGAGAGCGTGCCGATCAATTGCCTCATGGCCATGCCCGGCACGCCGCTCGAAGACCAGCCGCCCGTGGACGTCTTCCCGCTCATTCGCCTCATCGCCACCACGCGCATCGCTTTGCCGAAGGCGAAGGTCCGTCTCAGCGCCGGTCGCACCCGTCTCAGCCGCGAAGCGCAGGCCATGTGCTTCTTCGCCGGCGCCAACTCCATCTTCTACGGCGACAAACTCCTCACCGCCGCCAACCCCGACGTGGACGAAGACCGCACGCTCCTCGAAGAACTCGACCTCGTCCCCCAGGCCCCGCGCGCGGCGTGTTTGGCGGGGGCGGTCGAGGCGGCGATTGTCTAACAGGGCGTAGCTGAAGTGATCCGGCGCGTAGCGCTCGTCCAAAAAATGTTGTCATCCTGAGCGGAGCGCCACGTGGTGCGTGGTGGGGATTTTGGGGTGTGCGGGGGGCGCGCAGTCGAAGGACCACGCGCATAACATCCTGGCAGGCCCCCCGGCCGAAAAAGATTAGGTCCATAGACTGCACGCCGCCCCCCACGCCCCAGCCAGCGAGCGACTTCAACGCCGTCTCCAGATCGGGCGCG
>JANPHH010000480.1:0-14978 GCA_031424375.1 Chthoniobacter sp.
GCCGTCCGCGAGCGCGATGCCGCCGGGTGCCTGAGCACGCTCATCGTTGTCGCCGAAGGTGCGCGCGAAAAAGATGGCCACGAGCGCGTGCGCGCCACCGGCTCCGGGGAAAACAAACTCGGCGGCATCGGCGAAGCCGTCGGCGCGGAAGTCGCCCGCCGCACCGGCAAGGAGACGCGCACCTGCGTGCTCGGCCATCTCCAGCGCGGCGGCGCGCCGACCACGCTCGACCGCATCCTCGGCACCCGCTTCGGCGTCGCCGCCGTGGAACTCATCGCCGAGGAAAAATTTGGCCACATGGTCAGCTACCAAAACTACCAAATCCTCAGCGTCCCGATCGCCGATGCCGTCCACCGGATCAAACTCGTCTCGCCGGACAGCCAGATGGTGCAGACCTGCCGCGCCGTGGGGATCAGCTTCGGCGACTAGGCGGAGCAACCGACGCGAGGAGGCCACAAACCGCGAACGGCGCAGCCTTTTTCGGATGACCCCGCCGCCGGGGTGTGTATTCTCACCGCCCCACGACATGGACGACCTCATCCCGCTGCTGCGCCGCAATGCGCGCACTTCCGCCGAAGACCTCGCCAAGGAGCTCAATACGACTCCCTCCGCGGTGTCGGCGCGCATCGCCAAGCTGGAAGGCGATGGCGTGCTCCTCGGTTACCATGCGATCGTCGATCCCGTGAAGGTGCCGACCGGCGCGGTGACCGCGGCGATTGAGGTCAAGATCACGCCCGAACGCGGCGGCGGGTTCGACCGGCTCGCGGCGCGGATTGCGAAGTTTTCCGAAGTGCAGAGCTGCTACCTGATGAGTGGTGGTTACGACCTGCTCGTCATCGTGGAAGGCGAAACGCTGCAGGACGTGGCGATGTTCATCTCGGAAAAACTGAGCACGATCCGCGGAGTGATCTCCACGGCCACGCGCTTCCGGCTCAAGTCCTACAAGGAAAACGGCGTCGAACTCACCAAAGAGCTGGGGCCGGAGCGCCTCGCGGTCTCGCCATGATTTCGCCGTCGTTTGTTTTCGCCATTCGGATCGCCCGAGCTCGCCAGCCGCGAGCTACTCGGCGTTAGCGCGTTTTCGTTTCGCGCTCAGCGCTGCCGGCCCGCGGCTCCCCCGCCCCCCCGCAGCAGCCCCCTGACTCTGAATTCCGAAACCTAACCTCCTTCAATGACTCTCAAGAAACATATCGCCAACCATGTCCGCGACATTCCCCGCTCGGGAATCCGCGACTTTTTCGAGATCGTGCAATCGATGCACGATGTCATCTCGCTCGGCATCGGTGAACCCGACTTCGACACCCCGTGGCGCATCCGCGAGGCGGCCATCTACGGGCTGGAGCGCGGCCACACTGGCTACACCTCCAATCTCGGCCTGCCCAAGCTGCGCGAACGCATCGCGCAGTATGTGGCGCAGCATTTCCACGTCGCCTACGATCCGCAGGCGGAGATCATCGTGACCGTGGGCGTTTCCGAGGCGATCGACCTCGCGCTGCGCGCCCTCGTCAACCCCGGTGACGAAGTGCTCTACCACGAGCCATGCTACGTGAGCTACAGCCCGAGCGTGGTCCTCGCGCATGGCATTCCCGTCGCGGTGCCGACGCGCGCTGAGGATAACTTCCGCATGACCGCGGAGGAGCTGGCGAAGAAAATCACCCCGCAGTCGAAGGTGCTGATGCTCAACTTCCCCTGCAATCCGACCGGCGCCACGCAGACCCGCGAGGAACTGGAAAAAATCGCGCGGCTTTGCATCAAGCACGACCTCGTCGTCCTCACCGACGAAATCTACAGCGAGCTGACCTACGACGGCGCGACGCACGTCTCGATCGCCGCCCTGCCGGGAATGCGCGAGCGCACGGTGTTTCTGCACGGTTTCTCGAAGGCGTTTGCGATGACCGGGTTCCGCGTCGGCTACGCCTGCGCGCCGCCCATTCTCACCGAGGCGATGATGAAGGTGCATCAATACGCAATCCTCTGCGCCAACACCATGGCGCAGGACGCCGCGATCGAAGCGCTCGAAAACGGCGCGAAGGATGTGGAGCACATGCGCAAGGAATACGAACTGCGGCGGAACTTCATCGTGCGCAGCTTGAACGACATGGGCCTGGAAACCTTCAAGCCCCTCGGGGCATTTTACGTCTTCCCGAAAATCACCAGCACCGGAATGACCAGCCGCGATTTCTCCCTCCAGCTCCTGGAGAAAAAACAAGTCGCCTGCGTGCCCGGGCCGGCTTTCGGCGCGAGCGGCGAGGGCTTCATCCGCTGCAGCTACGCGACCAGCCTGGAGAAGATCAAAATCGCGATGGAACGCATGGCGGAGTTCGTGGACGAGGTGCGCAAGCAATGAGTGCGACGGTGACGAAAGCCGTGCTGCTCGCCGCGGGCAAAGGCACGCGCATGCGCGAACTGACCGAGGATCTGCCGAAGCCAATGATCGCCGTGCAGGGCTGGCCGATCCTCCAGCACATCGTGGAAGGACTGCGCGCCGCGGGCGTGACGCACTTCCTGATCATCGTCGGCTACCGGGCCGACGTGGTGCAGGATTTCTTCGGGGATGGGTCAAAGTTCGGCATCTCGGTGAGCTACGAGACGCAGGTGGTGCAGGACGGCACGGGCCGGGTGGTTGAACTCGCCAAATCCTTCGCGGGCGCCGACCCATTCATCCTGAGCTACGGAGACATCCTCGTGGACCCGGTGAACTACCACCGCCTCGTCGCACTCGATGATGCCGAGGCGCTGATCAGCGTGAAACACAATCCCGGTGAGGTTTCCAAAGGCGGCGCAGTTTTCGTCAACGAGCGCTTCGAGATGACGGACCTGCGCGAGAAGCCGCAGCCCGGCGAACCGACGAGTCCGTGGTATAACGCGGGCGTCTACACGTTTCGCCCGAGTATCTTCGAGTTCACCGCGCGGCTGGAAAAATCTCCGCGCGGTGAATACGAACTTACCGACGCCATCCGCAATCTCGCGCAGAGCGGGAAGCGGGTGCAGGCGCTGGAACTGAGCGGCGACTGGGCCGACGTCCGCGACCCCGAGGTGCTCGCGGAACTCAACGCGAAACCCTGACTCGCGTCGGTCAGGGAGCGGGAATCGTCTTGTTTCTGACCAGATCGAAGCCGCCCTTGATCACGGTTCCAAGATTTCCGTTGATATCGAGCGGCGTGAAGTACCAGAAGATCCTCCCGTAGGTTAGCTGGATGGTTTCCACGAGGTTGTTATTGGAATCCGTCGCTTCCGCATCCTGATTCACGTCCGTGACATAGACGTCGTTGAGTACGATGCGGAAAAAATCCCCCGTCGCTTGAGGGGGTGCCGCCAGCGCCGCGGAGGGGGTGATTGGCGCTTTCGCCACCGACAAGGTGACGGACTGATAGCGCGCTCCCGTGGCACAGGCCATGAAAAGCCCGGGGGAGGCTTTGTCGATGTACTTGAAAACGGTGATCGGGCGGAACTCGGATTTCCCGACCGAGGCTCCCGAACCCTTCGCGAGCTCCTGCCCTTTCTGGAAGACGCCCGCCTTGAAGGTCAGCGCGACCACCTCGTCCACATGGCCCGCGAAGGTCGCGTCGCCCGTGATCACTGGCACGCCCGGAGGCGCGACGAACTTGAGGAAAATATCAGCCGACGAAGTGCCGAGCAGCGAGAGCGTCGCCGCGGTAAACAACGAGAGGATTTTTGGTGTTCTCATACCTCCTGTTACTCCGCCGGCCACGCGAGGAAAACCACTTTTTTTCCCTCCATGTCCGATCGTTCGTGAACCGCTCCCGGTTTCGTCTTCACGCTCGCCCGCCCGGACAGACGGGTTAGCTTTTCCGCGTGTCCGATCTTTTCACCACCGACTCCGCACCTGCCGTGGAAGCCGATGCGCCGCTCGCGCAGCGGATGCGCCCCCGGACGCTGGAGGAATACGCCGGACAGGAGCACCTGCTCGCGCCGGGAAAATTGCTCCGGCGCGCGATCGAGGCGGACCGCATTGCGTCGATCATTCTCTTCGGACCGCCGGGGACCGGAAAAACCACGCTCGCGGAAATCATCGCGCTGGCCACGGCCTCGCGTTTCGAGCGGCTGAGTGGCGTGGAGAGCAATGTCGCCGACCTCCGCCGGGTGATCGCGGCGGCGGCGAACCGGCGCACGAACAAGGGCGACAAGACGATTCTCTTCATCGACGAAATCCACCGCTGGAACAAAGCGCAACAGGACGTGCTGCTCCCGGATGTCGAGCGCGGCACGGTGCGGCTGATCGGCGCAACGACGCACAATCCCTTCTTCTACATCAACTCCCCGCTGGTCTCGCGCTCGCAGGTATTCCAACTCGAGCCGCTCACCCCTGCGAGCCTCGTGGCGCTGCAGCGACGCGCGCTCAGCGACCCGGAGCGGGGCTTCGGCAAACAACCCATCGAAGCCGACGACGCGGCGCTCGAACATCTCGCGACGACGGCCGACGGTGATGCTCGGAGGTGCTTGAACGCGCTCGAAATCGCGGTCGTCACCACCCCGCCCGGCGCGGATGGCGTGATCCGGATCGACCGCGCGATCGCCGAGGAGAGCATTCAGAAAAAGGCGATCGTCTACGATGCCGACGGCGACCAGCACTACGACACGATCAGCGCCTTCATCAAAAGCATCCGCGGCAGCGATCCCGACGCGGCGCTCTACTGGCTGGCGAAGATGCTCTACGCCGGGGAAGACATCCGCTTCATCGCGCGGCGGCTGGTGATTTCCGCGAGCGAAGACATCGGCATGGCCGATCCGCAGGGGCTGGTGCTCGCGGTCGCGGCGCAGCAGGCGGTGGAATTCGTCGGCCTGCCGGAAGCGCAAATCCCGCTCGCCCATGCCACCGTCTATCTCGCCACCGCGCCGAAATCGAACCGCGCCTACGCCGCGCTGATGGCGGCGAAAGGTGACGTGAAGGAGGGCGTGACCCTCGCTTTGCCACGACACCTTCGCGATGGAGGAAGCAAGCGCGCGAAGAAGGCGTTCGGTCACGAAGGCTACCAATACAGTCACGACTTCGAGGGCGCTTATGTGCCGCAGGCTTACCTGCCCGAAGGCCGCCGCTACTACGATCCCGGCGAACAGGGTCACGAGAAGCGGGTGAAGGAGCGGCTGGATTACTGGCGGGCGCTCTTCGACGAAGCGCAGAAAACGCCGCCGGAATCGCCCGGGTAGGGTGGGCGTCCCGCCCGCCGGTTCCGGCGTCTCGCCGGAATGGACTTCCAGCGCAGTTTAAGTCGAGCGATCGCTTCGGCCAGGGACGGACTTCCCGCAGGCGAAAGGCCGCGGCGCAAGATGCGCCGCTCGGCGGGCAGGATGCCCACCCTACCCGCGGGCATTCGCGGCGACCGCTACGCCATGCGCGCCAGGAGGGCGCGGTTGATCTCGCGAACGAGCCGCGGGCCTTCGTAGATGAAGCCGGTGTAGAGCTGCACGAGCGCGGCGCCGGCGTCGAATTTTTCCAGCGCATCGTCCGGCGTCATAATGCCACCGACGGCGATGACGGGGACCGCGGTGCGCGCGGTGATGAAGCGCACGATCTCGGTGGAACGCGCGCGGACTGGCGCACCGCTCAGGCCGCCCTGGCGCCGGAGCTGGGCGGGCAGCGCGCCCTGGTCGATGGTCGTGTTCGTGGCGATCAAACCGGCGAGCGCGTGCTCATGGGCGAGGCCGATGATTTCCTCGATGGCTTCCCACTCGAGATCGGGCGCGATTTTCACGAGCAGGGGTTTGCCCTCCGGGTTGTGAGCCTGGATATCGCGGATCAAGCCATCGAGCGTCTCGCGCCCTTGCAGGCTGCGGAGACCGGGCGTGTTCGGTGAACTGACATTGAGCACAAAGTAATCGCCGAAATGCTGCAGGCGCTGGAAGGAGAGGAGGTAATCCGCATTGGCTTCCTCGAGCGGCGTGACTTTGGATTTGCCGATGTTGATTCCCACGGGAATGCGCGGCCAGGCCTCGCGGCCCTTGAGTTTCTCCAGCCGCGCGGCGACCGCATCGGCACCTTCATTGTTGAAGCCGAGGCGATTGATGAGGCCCTGATATTCCGGCACGCGGAAGATGCGCGGACGCGGGTTGCCGGGCTGCGCCCGCGCGGTGATCGTGCCGGCTTCCACGAAGCCGAAGCCAAGCGATTCCCACGCGAGGAGGGCGATCGCGTCCTTGTCGAAGCCGGCGGCGAGACCCACAGGATTCGGGAAGGTGACGCCGAAGACGGTGCGCGCGAGCCGCGGATCATTCTCGGGCGCGAATGGGCGCAAGGCACGACCGCCGAGCCGCAACATGCCCATGACGAGGTGATGCACGACTTCGGGATCGAGCGCAAAGAGCAAGGGACGCAGGAGGTTCCGGTAGGGGAGGAATTCCATTCGCGAGGACGATAGGGGTGTCCGGTGCCGCACGGCAATGCGCGGCTACTTTCCGATGCAAAAGGTGCTGAAAATTTTCCCGAGCACGTCTTCGCTGTCGATCCTGCCCACGACCTCGCCCACCGCCCCGAGCGCGGCACGCAACTCCTCCGCGACGAACTCCGGCGAGAGCCCGCTGGTGAGCGCCTCGCGCGCGGCCGCGGAAAAGCGGGAGGCACGTTCGAGACAATCCTGATGCCGCGCATTGATCGCCACGGACCAATCGCGGTGCGCGGTGCCACCGCCGGTCACGCGGGTGACGATCCGTTCAATGAGCAGGTCGACGCCGTCGCCGCGCAGGCAGGAGAGCCGCACGCCTTCCACTCCGTGCCAGGCTCCGTGTTCGCCAAGGTCGATCTTATTGAGGACGAGGATCGCGGCCGTTCCGCCATGGGTCATCGGCCATTGGTCATTGGCCATTTCTCCACTCCCATCCACGACGTGCAGCACGAGGTCCGCAAGTTCGACCTGCCGTCGGGTGCGCGCGATGCCGGCCAGTTCGATCGCGTCGTCACTCTCGCGCACGCCGGCGGTGTCGATGAGGCGCAGCGGGATGCCGCGGAGGTTGATGACTTCCTCGATCACGTCCCGCGTGGTGCCGGGCTGCGGGCTCACGATCGCGCGTTCGTGCCCGAGGAGCAGATTGAGGAGCGAGGATTTGCCGACGTTCGGCGCCCCGTAGATCACGGTGCGGACGCCTTCGCGGAGGACCTTGCCGCGGGCGGCGGTGGCGAGCAGGGCGTCGATCTCGGCGCGGGCGGCATCGAGCCGGGCGAGGAGGGCATCGCCGGTGTCGGGGTCGATGTCTTCATCCGGGAAATCGATGAACGCTTCGACGTGGGCGAGGAGGCCGAGGAAGTGTTCACGAAGGGCGCGGATGCGGTCGCCGAGCCGGCCTTCGAGTTGCTCGCTGGCGGCGCGCAGCGCGAGGTCGGTTTGCGCGGTGATGAGATCCATCACGGCTTCAGCCTGGGTGAGGTCGAGCTTTCCGTGAAGGTAGGCGCGCTGGGTGAATTCACCGGGCTCGGCGGCGCGAGCGCCGTGGCGGAGGAGCAGTTCGAGGATTCGGCGGGAGACGAGCACGCCGCCATGGCCGGCGATTTCGACCACGTCTTCCCCGGTGTAACTCGCGGGCGCACGGAAGACGGTGAGCAACACGTCGTCGATCTTTTCGTCGCCATCGAGGATCGCGCCGTACTGCTGAACGCGCGGCGGCAACTCTGCGACGCGCACCTTGCCCCGGAAAGCCGTATCCGCCAGGTCCACCGCGCGCGGGCCGCTGAGCCGGAGCAGGGCGATGGCGCCTTCACCGAAGGGCGTGGAGATGGCGGCGATGGTGTCGTTCACGGGCGCACTGTAGCGTCGGGCGGGCCGGCGAAAAGCCCGCTGGCGCCGGTGCGGGAAAAACGGGCGTTTTCCACCGGGGCGGCGTGGTGCTACGTTTCGCCCATGTCCCGCCCCCAAGGCTTCACGCTGCTGGAGATCATGCTCGCGATCGTGATCGGGCTGCTGCTCATGGGCGTGGCGGTGCCGAGCGTGATCGGGCTGATGCGCGAGCAGCGGCTGAAGGAGACTTACGAGCAGTTCGATGACTTTGCGCGCGCGGCGCAGACGGAGGCGGTAAAAAAGGGGAAAACGATGGTGATGATTTGGGACGAAGCTTCGATCTCGCTCGTGCCGCTCGATCCCGAGGCCCGCGACGAGGGCGCGGAGCCGCGGAGTTTTCCCTTTCCCGACGGCGCGACGATGACCCTCTCCCGGCCGGCCGCGCTGGTGAAAAAGCCGGTGCCGGAGTGGCCCTTCTGGCGGACGGGTGCGTGCGAACCGGCGATCGTGAACCTCGAAGGCCCCGGTGGCACGTGGACCGCCGAATACAATGGGCTGACCGCGCGCGGGCGCATCACCGACATGCACGCGAAATGAACCGCGCCCGCTTTCCGAAACGTCGCGGCTTCTGGCTGCTCGAGTCGCTGCTCGCGGTGGCGATTTTTTCCATCGGCATCCTCTCGCTGGCGGGCGCGGTGAACAACTGCATGGTCGCGCAAAAGATCAAACAGGACGACGTGCGGGCGCGGATCGCGCTGGGCAACCGCATGGCGGAGATCGAGGCCGGCGTGGTGCAGGTGACGGAGACCAAGACCGAGGATCTGAAAGGCGGATTCGAGGGGATGAAACTGAAACAGAGCCGGAAACCATTGAAGAAGAAGGATGAAAACGAGCGGGACATCACGGGCCTGTGGGAGGTGATCCTGGAGGTGCAGTGGCGGGCGGATGGCCAGGACCTGACCCGGCAGCTTTCGTTTTATCACTACCCGCTGCTGCTCGGAAATCCGTAGCTGGAGAAAATCCGGAACCATTTTCAAATGCTTTTTCGCGCTTCGAATTTGTACCGGATGTCGAATTCCGGATTTCGAATTTCTTCCTCCCGCGGCTTCACCCTGCTCGAGGTGATGATCGCGACCGTGATTGTGGCCATGCTCACGTTTGCGCTCCATCGTTTCATCGCCACCACGCTGAAGGCGCTCAACTTGACGACGGAACTCGCGGAGGAACGGCAGGAGGTCGACTCACTGACCCGCGTGGTCCAGGCGCAGCTCAACGATCTCCCGGTCACCGGTCAGGGCGTGCTGGTGGGCAAGGCGAACCGCTTCAACAATCTCTCCAGCGATGAAATGACGTGGCTGTGCCGCGCCGGGCAGGGCCTCATGACCGGCGCCGCGCCCGGCGAGTATCGCGTGACGCTCACGGTGCAGCCCGCGAAGGAAAACAAGGCCGTCCTCGAGCTCGGCCTCCGGCGCGAAGTGGCGACGGCGGAATCGAAAACCGAAGTCGATTTCTTCACCCGCGGGAGCGGCACCGGGAAATACAACTGGCTCCCGCTCATCCGGCCGGTCGCGGCGCTGGAGATTCGGTATTGGGATCCGCGCACTCGCTCGATGATCAACCAGTGGAACGACCTGAACAGCCGGCCGACGATCGTGCAGATGAAGCTGTGGAAGTACCCCGACGCGCCGCCTTACGAAGTGATCCTGCCTGTGCCTTCCGCGCGGCTCCAGCCCCAGCAATGAAAGCCTCGCTTTACCCACCACATCGCACCGCGGCGAGTTCGCTCCTGCTCGTCCTCTGGGCGTTGCTGCTGCTCTCGGCCGCGGTCTTCGGCTTCGCCAAATGGATGCAGCAGGACATGCAACTCCACGCGGAAGCGAACCGCGATCTCGAGGCGCGCGCGATGGCGCATTCCGGGATGGCGTTCGCGCTCATCCCGCAAGTCACGAAGCTGACGCCGGGACTGGAGGAGGAATTCCAGGGCGAACTCGGTTACAGCGTCCGGATCGTGAGCGAGTCCGGGCGGCTCAACATCCGCTGGCTGCTGGAAGGCGAGAGCCGCGAGAAACTCGACATCCTGAACAAGTGGCTCGAGCGGCGCGGGCTCGGCTACAACGAACGGCAGGTTTTCATCGACTGCCTGCTCGACTGGGTGGACGGCGACAACGCCCACCGCCTCAACGGCGTGGAAGACGACGGCGACTACCATCCGCCAAACCGGATGCTCCAATCCGTGGAAGAACTCGCGCAGGTGCGCGGCTGCGAACCACTCACGGACACGGAAGGCTGGCGGGAAGCGTTGACGATTTATGGCGGCGGACCGATCGATCTCGCCGCGGCGGATCTGGAGACGCTGCGGCTGTTGCCCGGCGGAATCCAGGAAACGCGCCTGCAGGCATTCGTGACTTTCCGCCGCGGCCGCGACGGGCTGGATGGCACGAAGGACGATGCGCCGTTTAAGAACCTGAAGGAAATCTTTCGGCAGCTCGCCGTAACCGGAGAAGGTGAGAAGCAACTGACCGGCCTCGTGGGTTTCAATGATCCGACGATGCGCATCACCAGCGAAGGCCACTCTGCCGATGCCTATCGACAGGTGGAAGCGGTTGTCGTAAAGAGCGGCGGAAAACCGACCATCCTCTCTTGGAAAGAATGAAACTCACCAGCGGCGGCGCCTTGATCAGTCCGGATGCCGACGGATGGCGAATCATCCAGGGCGGAGTGGCGCAAAAGTTCCCCACGCTCGGCGAAGCCGCAGCCGCGCTCCCGCTGAAGATGGCCCTGCGCCTCGCCCTGCCCTGCCAGGCCGCGCTGCTCGAGCGGCTCACGCTCCCGGCCACGGATCGCGACGAACTCGCCGGGATGCTCCAGCTTCAGCTCGAGAAGACGCTGCCGTATCCCGTGGACGAGGTGTCCAGCGACTTCGAGGTGCTGCACACCGCGGAGAACGAATCGACGCTGCTCTCGGTCGCGGCGCACAGCGGGCAGCTCGACGAAATCTGCCAGCCGTTGCGCGACCAGTCGCGGCTGCCGGAGAAGATCACGCTCTTCGCCATGCACGTGGCGGCTTCGTGCCCGCCGGATGCGACCGTGCTGGCGATCTACGCCGAACAGGGCCAGTTCGTGATCGCGATCTGCGAACAGGGCAAACTGAGCTGGGCTCAATCCGTGCCGAGCGTCGACGACGAAGCGCTGCTCAGCGAGCTGCCGCAGCTCCTGCTCTCCGCGGAAATGGAGGGCGTGACGACGCAATTTTCCGCGATCCGGCTCGACCGCGATCTGGCCCGCCTGGAGCGACCGCTCGTGAGCCTCTACCACCTCCCGGTCGACTTCATCTCGCTCGAAAGCCTGCCCGAACCGCGCGGGAATCTGGTCCCCGCTTCGTGGCAGGCCGATACGAAGCGCCTGGAGCGCGCCGAGCGGTTCAAGCAGCGGCTCTTGCTCGCCGCCGTCTTCTACCTGCTGGTGGTCGCCGCGGCCTTCGTCTACCTCGCTTATCTCAAGCGGCAGGGGCAGACAGTCGCAGCCCAATACGCCGCCGCGCAACCGCAGCTCGTCCAGGTCACCAACCGGCAGCGCCGCTGGAACGACCTGCGTCAGGCCATCGACCCTGGCGCCTACACCGTGGAGATTCTCTACCTCGCCCACCGCAACCTGCCGACCGAGGAGGTGCGGATCACCGAGTTCAATCTCTCCGGCGGAAAGTGGACGATCGTCGGCGAAGCACCGTCGGCCAATCTCGCGATCGAGTACGCGGAGAAGCTGAAAAATGAGAAGGAACTCGAGGCGTGGAAAATCGTCTCCGCACCGCCCGCGATCCTAAAGGGCGAACAGGCGCGGTTTAGCATCGAGGGCCGGCCATGAGCACTCAGCTTTCCAGTCGCGAAAAATTACTCGCCACCATCGTCGGCGTGGCCGTGGTGCTCTTTCTCAGCGCCTTCGTCGTCGACTATTTCTTGAAAAATCAGAGCCGGCTTCGCAACGAGCTGGCGCGCAATACCGCCGCCGTCGCGGCGATGCGCCGGAGCCTCAGCGAACGCGCCATCTGGGAGGAACGCGACGCATGGATCACCGCGAATCAACCGAAGCTCACGGTGTCCGACGACGTGGCCGGCGGGCAGTTGCTGAATTCCGTGAAGGAGGTGGCGAAGAAAAATTCCGTGCAGATCAATTCGCAGTCGCTGCGCCTCCCAGCGAACGTGCCGGAAGGCCATTCCATCTCCGTGGATATGGAGGTCACGAGCACCTGGCCTTCGCTGATCGGCTTTATGCGGGAATTGCAGGCGCCGGAGCAGTTCGTCGTGTTCGAGACGGCAGCGTTGAAAGTCGATGAAAAGGACGCCACGCAGATGCGCGGAAATTTCCGGGTCGCGAAGTGGTTTGCCCCGCGCGGCGGGGCCATCCCATGAAAGCTCCGATTGACACGACCGTGGCGGGTCCGAAGTTTGCGGCGCTGCCTTTCGCCATGAAAAAGACCCCGCTCGTCCTTGCCGCCGCGTTCCTCGCGGTCCCGGTGCTGGCCGTGGAACCGGCGAGCGTCATTCCCCAAAACTTTCCCCCGGAACGCTACGCAGCGCTGATCGCACGATCGCCGTTCACCCTCGCCACACCGCCCGCTGCGCCCGCGGCTCCGCCGGACAAAGGCTTCGCCGATGATTGGTACGTGACCAGTATCGCGCGGGTCGACGGGCAGGATTTTGTCTCCATCAAGGCGCGCGATGGCGGCGTGCAATTTTCACTCTTCGGCACGGATCCCAAGGACGGCGTGGCCCTGCAAAAGATCGACTGGTCGCCCGGCATCGGGCTCAGCACGGTGTCGGTCACCAAGGACGGTCAGACGGCGCGCTTGCATTTCAACCAGGCCGAGATCGCTGCGCAAGCGCAGGCCCCAGCGATGCCTCCGCAGCAGCCGAACATCGTCCGCCCCAACATGCCCGGCGCCGCGCCGCGCCCTACGGTCCCCCGTCCGGCACAGCCGGTCGTTCAACCGCAAGCATTCAACGCGGGTCCGCCGAAACAGCCCTTTGTCAACCAAGCCGTCCCGCGACCGGCCGGTGGCGTCTCGGGCGGAGGGGTGATCCCGAATGTGACGAATCCGATCAACAACCCGAATGCCGCTGGCACGGACAGCCGACGGCGTATTCGCGTGATCCAGAACACCCCCGGGCAGTAGGCTCGATCAAGGCTGCCTCGGCCAGTTGCCGATGTCGTCGCCGGTGCCAGGTTTGCCGTCGGGACCGGCGGAATAGAGATCGAATCCTCCCTGGTTATGCTTGCCGGGATAGTCGTAGTAGTAATCCTGCTGCCAGGGATCGAGGATCGGTGTGTCGAGAAGCTGGCGCCAATTGCGCGGGCGCGGCTCAGTCTCGGGCTTGGTGATCAGCGCCTTCAGGCCCTGTTCGGTGGTGGGCGGACGACCGTTTGCGCCTTCGTAGAGGAGGAGGATGGTCTTGTAGTTTTCGATGTGACCGCGGGCGGCGACATCCTTGGCCTCGCCGAGATGGCCGGCGGTGAACTTCACCGCCATGCCGATGAGCAGCCCGATGATGAGCACGACCAGCATGATCTCGAGCAGGGTGAAGCCGGTAGCAGCGGTGCGGAGCGGGGAGCGTTTCATGAGGGAGATCGTAAGATGCGTTACTGACTCTTCAGTTGCAAATCGAGCGAGCGAACCACCACGGGCCCGGACGCCGGATGGAGCCGGAGTTCGATCTTGTTCCAGCCGACGCGGAGCGCAGACCCAGGAATCGACTTCTGCCCCTGCAACCAGCCGCCGTAGCGAAACTGGACGCCACGATCGAGGGGACGAATCACGCTGGCGTAGCCGGGATCAGCGAGGTCCGGAGTGCGCATCGCGACCGGGCCGATGGCGTGACCGTTGACCACCACGTCGAACGGCGCGAGCGGATCGGCATTCAGGACCTCGAAGCCGAGCACGGCGAGGAGTGGAGCGGAGGCGAGCTCGAATTCCCAAGTCTGGCTCGTGGTCCCGCGCGGCGTCAGCTTCACGATGCCAGTGTCGAGCGTCGCGCGGAGACGACCGAGCAGCAGCGTATCATCGGCGGGCGGCGGCACGGACGGGAGATTATCGAAGCCATCGACGACATCATTCGAGAGCGAGAAATCGTAGGGGTAGCGCGTCTCCCCACGGCGCAGCGAGGAGAGGAAGGTGCCGCGCACACTCGCCCCGTCGCCGCTCACCGTGATATCCACCGTGCTTACCCCTGGCATGAGCAGCACGACGGTGGCGGACGCCGGCAGGCCGAGCGCCGCACCGAAAGGCCCGTGCTCAAAAACCTGTTCGCCCGTCTCCGACCAACCAGTGACGACGGGAGAGCGGCCTTTCAGGTCGTCGAAATAAAGCCGGAAGAGCAGCTCACGATTCAGGTCGCCGAGCTGGCGAAAGCGCAGGCGATAGGTCGTCTGGGTGGGCTTGCCCGCGGCGTTGTCGATGGACGAGCTGTGGAGCGATTCGAGCCAGATCGGGAGCGAAACCTTGGGCGGATTCTCCGACGAGAGCGCGCGGAAATCGAGCCACACCGAAAACGGAGTCGCCTGCCGCCGCAGCTCCTGAGCCGGGGCCACGAGCGGAAGCAGCGCACAGAGAAGCGCGAGCAATTTTCGAGTGGAAGGGAGACGAGACATCAGACCGGCGCGTGGGGCGCGGAATGGGTAGGCTAATGGCCGCCCGCACGCAAGCCCTGGGTGAGGCCGAAAACCGCGCTCAGAATGCCATAGACGACCAGGCCGACGATGCCCGCGATCACGATCATGACCAGCGGCGGGATGAGCGTGGAGACGATCTTGATCTGGCCGTCGAGTTCCCGCTCATACACGTCGGCGATGAGGTGCATCGTGCCCCCGAAACGGCCGGACTGTTCGCCCACGGCCATCATGTCGACGAAAAGCTCCGGGAAAATGCCCTGCTCGCCGAGCGCCGTGGACAGCGTGGCGCCATCGACCACGGCCGAACGGATGCGGGTCATCCGCGCGCGGACGTATTCGTTGCCCGAGATTTCCTCGAGCAGCTCGAGCGCGCGCAGGAGAGTCACCCCATTCTCCATGAGCGTGCCGAGGGTGCGGGCAAACTGGGCGTAGAAGCGGTAGCGGAGGATCCGGCTGTAGACCGGGAGCCGCCAGGTGAAGTAATCCCAGGCGCGGCGACCCTCCGGAGAGCGGGTGAAAATCTTGAAGACTGAATACAGCCCGAATCCCGCCGCGAGCAGCGCCCACCACCAGGTGACGAGAAATTGA
>JANPHH010000481.1:0-9413 GCA_031424375.1 Chthoniobacter sp.
ACGAGCTCGATGCCGCGGCCCGGGCCGAGCATTTGCGCAAGCAGATCGCCGAGCGATTGACCGGAACCTTCGATGCCGGGCGGGACGAGGCCGCTGGCAATGACAGCGGCCTTGAGCAGGCCGAGGTAGTCTTTCGCGAAGTCAAAAACTTCCGCGAGATTCGAGGTGTCGGCGCGGGCTGCGAGATCGACGCTCACAAGCCGCAGCACGGGCTCCTCGATCACGCGCAGCCAGGCGCTCACCGGTGGCTGCGTTTTGGTGTCGCGGCCATGCACGCCGAGGTCCACGGAGACATTCAGCACGCGCGCGCCTTCGGGGTAATCCATCCCGAGGAAAAAGATGTCGCTCCACGCGGAATGCGTGAGGTCCATGCGCACCGGCGTGCGTTCGCGCAGGATCGGGAAAGAACCATCCTCCGCGCGCTGGAGCAGCTCGGGGCGGAAGCGGAGCGGCTGGTCCTTTGGATGGCCCATGCGGAACATCCATTGGTTGCCCTTCACCGTCCGGACGCTGCGGCGGACTTGATCGGCGAGCGTCTGGAAAGCGAGCCGGTGATACGCGGCGGCGAGCGCGCTGCTTAGCGCGTCGCTCGGGCCGTCGAGCTTTTGCGCGGTGGCGAAGATCTCGATGGCCTCCTCGAAACGCCGCTGGAGAAGCTGCTCGTAGCCGTGAAAAGGGATCGCACCGCCGGCTTTTAGCTCCGACCGCGACGGCAGGTGAAAGCGGTGAATGGCGTAGAGGAAAAACAGTGCCCGGACTCGTTCGTAAAGATTTTCGCTGCATTGGCGGAAGGCTTCGAGCGCGTCGCATTCGGCGAGCAGCGTGGCGAAGCTGGCGGTGGCGCAGAGGTCGTCGAGCGAGCGGTCGCGCGTGGCAGGGTCCGGAGACGTGATGAGTGGAGTTAGGAGGGACGCCATAGCGATGTGGGACAGGCATCTTGCCTGTCGCAGCGGGCATCATGCCCGTGACTCAGGAGACTGGGGAGAGCTACGGGCAAGATGCCCTTCGCGACAGGCACGATGCCTGTCCCACGTCGCAGCACCGCCCTCATCGCTGCGTGGTGGCCATCAATTCCACGATCCCCCGCAGCACCTCATCCCGATCCTTGCCGGAAAGCGCGAGGGCGAGCTGCGCATTGAGCAGACCGTAGTGGACGCCGAAGTCGTAGCGGCGGCCGGAAAGCTCGCAGGCGAGGTAACGTTCCTGCGTGGCGAGTTGGGCGAGCGCCGCGCGAAAAGAGACCGTCGATTCGCGACCGCGGGCGGCGGTGAGCAGCTTGCCGAGGAAGCGCTGTGCATTCGCTGTGAGCACGTGCATGCCGAAGAAGCACAGGTAATAGCCGGCGCGCAGGCCGGGGACGTTGAGCTTTTGCTCAGCCTCGGTGGGCGTCGGCTTTTCCAGCACGGACTCGACGTGGTAGAGACGGCGCGTGGCGTCCACGAGCCGTCCGCCGATGGCGCCGTAGTAGGGGAGCTTGCTCTCGTGGGTGGATTGCACGGCGGAGACGGCGCAGTTTTCGTGTCGGGCGATTTCCACGAGTTGCTGGGCGCAGCCCTTCTCCGTGGCGCTGAGATACAGGTGATCGCCGACGAGCAGGAGAAACGCGTCGTTTCCACAAAACTCCGCGGCGCAGTGAATGGCATGCGCGTAACCGAGCGGCTGGACCTGCTCGATGAAGGTGAGGCGTTCCGCATGTTTGCCAGCGGCGGCGCGGTAGGCGGGCGCGTCGCCGGGGACGATGACGACGCCGATCTGCTCGATGCCGGCGCGGAGGATTTCTTCGATGATGATCGCGAGCGCGGTTTTCGGGATGCCGTCGCGGTCGATGAGCGATTGCAGCGGGAGGGTGCGCTGGTTTTTGCCAGCGGCAGTGATGAGGGCCTTGCGGATTTCCATGGGCGTGGTGGGCGGAGAGTTGCGAAAGGCGATGGCAGCGTCAATGCGGCGCAAGGGCGCACTTTCGCCGCAGCCGAGTAGCCGCTAGCGTGCCCGCCACATGGACTCCCAAGCTCTCGACGAATACTTCCGGTTTCTCCGCTTCCCGAGCATTTCGACCGACCCCGACCGCGCGGGCGATGTGGCCGCGTGTGCAGCGTGGCTTGGGGAAAAGCTGACGTCCCTTGGGTTGAAGACGACGATCCATCCGACGCCGCGCCACCCGATCGTGGTCGCGCGCAACGATCACAAGCCCGGTCGCCGCACGGTGATGATCTACGGGCACTACGACGTGCAGCCGGTCGATCCGCTGGAACTCTGGACCACGCCGCCCTTTGAGCCGCGTGTGACGGACGGCGTCTGTTTTGCCCGTGGCTCGGCGGACAACAAAGGGCAGATCTTCGCTCACATCCGCGGCATCGAGGAGACCCTGCGCGAAAAGGGAGAGCTGCCGGTGAATCTCATCCTGCTCGTTGAGGGCGAGGAGGAAATCGGCAGCGCGAATCTCGAAGACTTTCTCTCCACGCATCGCGAGGAATTGCGCTGCGATCTCATCGCGATTTCCGACACCGGCATGATCGCGAAAGGCACGCCCACCTTCACCTATGGCCTGCGCGGGATCGGAGCCCTCGAACTGCGCGTGACTGGTCCGGCGACGGACCTGCACTCGGGCATCTACGGCGGAGCGGTGGCGAATCCGGTCGCGGCGATCGCGCGAATCGTGGCCAGCCTGCACGACAAGGACGGGCACATCGCAGTCCCGGGATTTTACGCCGACGTGGCGCCGCTCGCCCCGTGGGAGCGCGAGGCGTGGGCGAAGCTGCCGTTCGGCGACGCGCAAATCTTGGAAGTCACCGGCGCGCCGGGGCTTTTCGGCGAAGCGGGTTACACGAGTCTCGAGCGAACTTGGGCGAGGCCGACGGCAGAGGTGAATGGAATCGGCGGCGGATTCCAAGGGGTCGGCACCAAGACGGTGCTGCCGAGCCACGCCTTCGCGAAGCTGACCTTCCGCCTCGTGCCGAATCAGCGGCCCGATGACATCATGACGAAAGTGAAAGCGCATCTCCAGGCGCATACTCCGCCCGGCGTAAAGCTGGAGATCACCGGCGGCCACGCGGGCGAGCCCTATGTCACCGATCCGCAGTCCGCCGATGGCCTCGCCGCGCAGCGGGCACTGGCTATGGCGTTTCCAGGAAAAGAAGTCGCGCTCATCCGCGAAGGCGGCAGCATTCCGATCGTGAACACCTTCAAGCGCATCCTCGGCGTCGAGACGCTGCTCCTCGGCCTCGCGCTGCCGGACTGCGCCGCGCACGCGCCGAACGAAAACTTCCCGCTTGAAAACTTCTTCGGCGGCATCCGTCTCAACCGCGCGCTGCTCGACGAACTCGCTGCGACCAAATGATGCAGATGCGACGATACCGGTCGATGCGCATCTTCACGTTCTTCGCCGCTCTCCTGTTCACCGCATCGCTTTTCGCGGTGGAAGATGATGCGCCGAAAAAACGCGGCGGCTTCACCGGGTCGACGCCGAAACCGGCGATAAAGAAGAAGCTCCCGCCGCGCGAAGAGGATGGTGCCAAGCCGGAGAGGACTACGGCAACCCCCGCGCCCAAAAAGAAAGCGAGGCCGGTGACGGAAAGCGCGAATGAGGAGAAGAAGTCATCGCCGACCGACGCTCTCACGAAGCCGCCGAAAACCTCCGACGTGCCAGACAACCCGCCGCCGCCGGAAAAGCGCGAGCATGCCCCCTCGGCCACCGTGGCTCCCGAGGAGATCGCCGAGTTTGCGGCGCAGCCGCCCAAGGTACAGGCGCTGATCACGGCCGCGTTGGAACTCACCAAGCTGAATCTTACCTATACTTATGGCAGTGCCGACCCGGCGCAGGGAGGAATGGATTGCAGCGGCACGATGTATCACGTGCTGCGCGAACAGGGATTCAAGGACGTGCCGCGCGACTCCAGCGGGCAGTATGTCTGGGCGAGGAAAGCAGGGCCGTTCTTTGCGGTGGTGAGCAAGAGCGCAGAGAGCTTTGAGTTTAGTCAGCTTTTGCCCGGTGATCTGCTTTTCTGGACTGGTACCTATGAGACCGGCCGAGAGATCCCGATCAGCCATGTGATGCTCTATCTCGGGACCGAGAAGAAGACGAAGAAGCGCATCATGTTCGGTTCCAGCGATGGTCGAAGCTATGCGGGTGTGCAGCGCTGGGGGGTGAGTGTATTCGACTTCAAAATGCCGAAAGCCGGCCCCGCAAACCCGGAAAAATCGAAGGTGGATTTCGTGGGTTACGGGCGCATTCCGGCGTTGCGTGAAAGCGAAGCCGTCGAGCGCGGAACCGCGGTCGAAAAGGAAGCGCTGGGAGCCGTGGTGGATCGAGGATCGGCGACTCCAAAACCGGTCGTTCCGAAGAAGCAGGCAAGTAGTTCAAGTCGTCGAAAGGGATCGTGAGTTGGGCGCATTCCTTTCGGGCCGCGGAATTCAAAATTGCCTTTCATCCTGAGGGGAGTGTAACGGAGTCGAGCCAAGTCTGCGAGACAGCCGCAGGCAACGACCTCGGCTTCTGGAGGCTCATGGATCATTCTGCAATCCTAGGTCCATCGACTCCATTCTGGTCGCTTAGGCTCCCTCCATTCCGCTCGGGATGACATGCGTTTTAAGTCTGCGGCATTTGCTCTGCGGGCCCCCGGTAATGCCCTGACAAATGGCGTTGCCTGTAGATCCGGCTTGACTCCGAGGACGTTTTTTATGTCCGCTCCCCGAGTGCCAGCATTGCTGGAGGTCCAGCTCCGCGGCCCAAGAACAGAACAAAACATCAAACCAGAGGTACCCAGTTAGCTTATGAAACAGTTACTTCAGATCATCACCGTCGGCGCTGTCGCGCTGACTCTGCAAGCCGGCGCTTACGCCGCCGAAAAGAAGGCCAAGGCCGCTCCGGCGGCTGCGGAAACTGCTCCTGCCGCTCCGGCGGAAGGCGCCAAGAAACCCGCCGCGGCACCCGGTGCGCCGAAGCCGATCCCGATGTTCAGCCGCGTGGATGCGATCGACACCAAGGCCCAAACCTTCACGAACAAAAGGAAGGATAATACCGAGGTGAAGCATGTCATCACGGCGACAACCGAAATTAAGAACGGCGAGGCCGCTGCGAAGTTTGAGGACATCAAGGTCGGCGACACCGTGAGCGGTCTGCGCCTGAAGAAGAGTGAAACCGAATATGAGGTGGTAAAGATCACCAAGTTTGGCGTCGCGCCGCCGAAGGCGAAGAAAGCCGACGGCGAGAAGAAACCCGAATAGCCGTTAAGTCAGCCCCGGCGTCCAATTTGCGGCCGCCAATTTCAGCCGGCACCCGGAGCGATCCGGGTGCCGGTTGCTTTTGCACTACTCGGCCGATTCCGCTGCGGGTTCGACGTCATCGTCCTCGTTGGCCACCACGGGGGCGATGCCCTGGAGGATTTCCTTGTCGCGGAGGTCGATGAGTTTCACGCCTTGAGCGTTCCGGCCCGTTTCGCGGATCTCGGCGATGCGGGTGCGGACCAGTTTGCCTTTGTTGGTGATGAGCATCAGTTCGTCGGCTTCGCGCACGGTGAGCGCGCCCGCGACGCCGCCGGTCTTCTCGTTGGTCTTCATGGTGATGACCCCTTTTCCGCCGCGCGACTGGATGCGGTATTCCTCGAACGTTGTGCGCTTACCCAGACCATTCTCGCCGGCCACGAGCAGCATCGCGTCTTTATTCACGAGCGCCGCGGCGACCACGAAGTCGCCCTTGTCGGGGCGGATGCCCCAGACGCCGACGGTATTGCGGCCCTGATCGCGGAGTTCCTCTTCGTTGAAGCGGATGCTCATGCCTTCGTGGGTGATGAGCACGATTTCGTCGAGGCCGCTCGTGAGTTTGCAGTCGATGAGCCGGTCACCTTCCTCGATCTGGATCGCAATGATCCCGCCCTTCCGGATGTTTTTGAAGTCGTTGAGATTCGACTTCTTCACGATGCCCGTGCGAGTCGCGAAGACGATGTGCAGCTTGTCGCTCCAGGTGTCTTCCTCGTTTTTGTGACCCTGCACCCGGATGGTCGCCGCGATTTTTTCGTTAGCTTTCAGCTCGAGCAGATTGGCGATACTGCGGCCCTTGCTGGCTCGTGAACCTTCGGGAATCTCATAGACTCGCTCCACGTAGCAGCGGCCTTCCGTGGTGAAGAACATCAGGTAGTCATGCGTGGTGGCCGTGAAGAGATGCTCGACGAAGTCGTCGTCGTCCTCTTCGTTCGCTCCCTCCCGCGCGGTCATTCCGATCACGCCCTTTCCACCCCGGCGCTGCGCCCGATACGCGGAGACAGCGGTGCGCTTGATGAAGCCGTTGTGGGTCAGCGTGACGATCACGCCTTCGTTGGCGATGAGGTCTTCCATGCTGATCTCGCCCTCGGCGGGAACGATCTGGGTGCGGCGCTCGCTGCCGTACTTCTTTTGAATCTCGCGCAGCTCGTCCGTGATAATCGTCAGCACGCGTTTCTCGCGGGCGAGGATGTCGAGCAGGTCTTTGATCGTCTCAATGAGTGCGTCGTATTCCTTTTTGATACTCTCCCGCTCCATGCCGGTGAGCTGGTAGAGGCGCAGATCCAGGATGTGGCCCGTCTGCTTCTCGGTGAAAGTGTAGCGGCCATCCGCGGTGAGGCGTCCTTCCGAGCGGATCAGGATGCCGAGCTGCACGACGGCGTCGCGCGTCCAGGATAGCGCCATCAGTTTCGCTTTGGCGTCTTCGCGGTCGTTGGAGTCGCGGATAATCCGAATGAAGTCATCGAGATTCGCCAGAGCGATCAGATAACCCTCCAGCTTGTCGGCTTCGACCTCTGCGGCATTGAGCAGGAAACGAGTGCGGCGCAGGATGATCTCGCGGCGGTGTTCGATGTAGCAGGCGATCGCGTCTTTCAGCCCGAGCAGGCGCGGCTTGCCGTGGTCGATCGCGAGCATGTTCACGCTGAACGACGACTCCAGCGCGGTGTGCTTGTAGAGGTTGTTGAGGATGACCTTCGGGTTGCCGTCGCGCTTGAGTTCGATGACCACCCGCGTGTTTTCATCCGACTCATCGCGCACGTCGCTAATCCCAGTGAGCACCTTTTCGTTCGTCAGTTCCGCGATGCGCTTCACCAACTCGGCGCGGTTCACGTTGTAGGGAATTTCCGCGATGATGATCTGCTCGCGGCCGCCCTTCATTTCTTCGACGCCCGCCTTGCCACGCACGCGCACGGCGCCGCGTCCGGTTTCGAAGTAGCTGCGAATGCCGCCCGTGCCCTGGAGCAGACAGCCGGTGGGAAAATCGGGGCCCTTCACGTGGACCATCAGGCCATCGAGCGTGATGTCCGGGTCTTCGATCTGCGCGCAGATGCCATCGATGCACTCGCTGAGGTTGTGCGGCGGAATGTTCGTCGCCATGCCGACCGCGATGCCGGTGCCGCCGTTCACGAGCAGATTCGGGAACGCCGCGGGCAGGACCACCGGCTCCATCAGTCGCTCGTCGTAGGTCGGGACGAAATCGACCGTCTCCTTGTCCATATCATCCATCAGCGCCGCCCCGAGATGCCGCAAGCGCGCCTCGGTATACCGCATCGACGCCGGCGGATCGCCTTCCACACTGCCGAAATTCCCCTGGCCATCAACGAGCATTTCGCCCATCGCCCACGGCTGCGCCATGTGGACGAGCGTGGGATAAATGGCCTGATCGCCGTGCGGGTGGTAGTTACCCATCGTATCGCCGACGATCTTCGCGCACTTGATGTGCTTGCGATTTGGCAGCACGCCGAGGTCGTTCATCGTCACGAGGATGCGTCGCTGGGACGGCTTCAGGCCATCGCGCGCATCCGGCAGCGCGCGGCTGATGATGACCGACATGGAGTAGTCGAGGAACGACTTCGACATCTCCTCGGCCACGTTCATCGGAAGAACTTTTTCGTTGGGATTGAGATTGGGCATGGGAAAGGTGGGTTAGGGGTTCGGAGATTCGTCAGCAGGGAAAAGTGGAATGCCGAGCACGCCCGCCGCGTCGCGCATCCGCTTGTCGGTGGTGCAAAGCGGGAAGTCCTGTGAGAGTTCGCAGGCCGCCGTGTGAATGGCGTCGAGTGTGCGCAACAGGACTCTCGGGTAACACTGCCCGAGAATGTGATTGGCCTTTCGCAGCACCACTCCGTTCAGCGGATGCAGATCTATGCCCCGCTCCTGAACACGATCATTGAAAATCTTCCAGGCGGCGTCGCGTTGTTTCGCGGAGATCAGTTTATTCCGCTCTTTGGTCAGCAGAGCCGCCCGCACTTCCGTGAACGCTAGTTCGGAGGATGAAAGCAATACTCCACCCAGCGCATCTTGGAAGTAATCCGTATCCGGCTCATCGACGAGCAGCTTCACGATGATGGCGGCGTCGAGATACATCACCAGCCCCGCCCGTCGCGATCCGCGCGGATGATTTCGTCAGCCGTCAGGTCGCCTTTTTTCCACTTCGGCATCGTCTTGAGATGCTCGCGAGTGCCGGAGAATGGCCTGCGCTGGATGCCCGCCGTCATCGGCACGAGCCGCGCCTTCGGCACGCCGCCGCTGGTGATCACCACTTCCCGACCCGAGGCGACTTCATCGAGCAAGCCCGAGAGGTGAGCCTTGGCGGCGCGCACCGAGATAGTAGCTCCCAAGCCCGGCACTGGCGCGATCTCGCGCACGACAGACGTTTCTCCTGGTTCGCCGTCCGTGAGTTTCGTTGGTCCTTCAGTTTTCATACTGCTAGTGTAGTCACGCGTAGTCACACCACGCAAACTCTTCTTCCTTGGGTAAACCGTGTTCTCCTTCTTCTTCATGTCGGCGTTTCGTTGAGGGAATTGGGCGAGCGCTCGTAGCGGGCGATCTCGGCGGTGAGTTCGGCGATGCGATGCCGGGCGCGGGTGGTCTCGGGATCGAGTTGATCGACTGGCACCAGTTCGCTTTGTCCTGTCCGGTTCAGCGCCATCGGTAATCCGTCGCGTCGATGTTGTTCGATGCAATCGAGGAACGACTCGTGAAGTCCGAGTTCGGACAACAGGTGCATCGGGATGCCGTTGGCTAGAGGAAATGTCTTCATGGCTTTAGATCGAACTCTTGGACGAATCTCTCGAAGAGGGGCTGATTATCGACGGTGAGCGTGTCGGGCGTCCCGTGGACCACAAGGACGGCGTCATGCGCGTTGAGATACACACTCCAAGTGTCGCAGAACGGCCGGTAAAGGCTGAAGAGATTTCGCAACCCGAGCCGAAATCTGCGTCGCAAGTCAGCCTCCGGAACATCGTGCCCGCCTTGGACCACACGATTCGCCACGCGTCGAATGGAGTCTTCGACGCTGGGCAAAACGAGAAAGTCGAGATGCGTCGAAAAGCCGGCCTCCGTCGCCTGCTTGAGCACGAGCCGATACGTGCGACCGCTGAGCGTCGTTTCCATCGCGAAGCTTCTGCCGTTTGTGATGAAATGCCGAATGCGTT
>JANPHH010000482.1:0-31426 GCA_031424375.1 Chthoniobacter sp.
GCCTTGGACTGAGGCGGAACTGCTCAAGTTCCCCGAGCCAGCCAAATAACCCGGTGGTGTGCGTCCCCATGCAACACTCCTCAGATTCACCTGTAGGTCTTCAGGCACCTCGCCGTTGCGCTCGGTGACCCGAGCGTTACCTTAACCACTCAACATATCCGTATGGCAGCTCCCATCACCTCGCACGCTCACGACGATCCGCACGAGCACGGCCACGACGATCACCACGAACAGCATTGGATTTGGAAATACGTCTTTTCCACCGACCATAAGACGATCGGGATCCAGTACGGAATCAGTGGTCTGATCTTCCTTCTTTTCGGATTCTGTTTGATGATGGCGATGCGGTGGCAGCTCGCACATCCTGGTGACCCGATGCCGGTAATCGGTCCGATGCTGGCGGGTTGGGGCGAGTTTCTGAAGGCTCACCCAGTCGAGGCGGGAAAGTTTGACGGTTGGTTCTGGCTACGGGCGGTCACGGATCAGTTCCCTGGAGGCGCGATGTCAGCCGATGGTTACAATTCGTTTGGAGCGATGCACGGCACCATCATGGTATTTTTCGGCATCGTGCCGGTGGCGTTTGCAGCGTTTGGCAACTACATCGTGCCACTCCAAATCGGTGCGCCTGACATGTGCTTCCCAAAGATTAACATGGCGAGCTACTGGTGTTTTTTCATCAGTTGTATTTTCATGATGGTAAGTTTTTTCGTTCCCGGCGGAGCGGCAAAATCCGGTTGGACTTCCTATCCACCACTTGCGGGCATCGCGGACATGGGGGGACTGCACCACTCCTTCTGGAACGGACAGACTCTCTGGCTCACGGGCATGGTCTTCAATATCACGGCGTCGCTCCTCGGTTCGGTAAACTTCATCGCGACAATCATTCAACTGCGCGCCCCGGGAATGACTTGGATGAGATTGCCTTTCTTTGTATGGGCACAGTTCGTCACAGCATTCCTTCTTCTGCTCGCTTTCCCACCCCTTGAGGCCGCTGGCATCTTTCAGCTGATGGATCGGGTTTTCGGCACCAGTTTCTTCATGCCGACTGGTCTGGTTGTCGGTGGACAGGTTGCTCCTTGGGCAGGGGGCGGCAGTCCCTTGCTCTGGCAGCATCTGTTTTGGTTCCTGGCTCACCCAGAGGTCTATGTTCTGATTCTGCCTGGCATCGGGATGGTCACCGAGATCATCGCCAACAATACGCGCAAGCCGATCTATGGCTACAAGGCGATGGTCGGCGCGCTTTTTGTCCTCGCCTTCCTCTCATTCATCGTCTGGGCGCACCATATGTACATGACAGGGATGGGCGCCAAGGTTGCCGCATTCTTCCAGACGACAACAATCATGATTTCGATTCCGTCGGTGATTCTGATCACCGCGCTGTTGATCTCGCTGTGGGGCGGGTCGATTCGATTCACCATGCCGATGCTGTTTGCGACGGCGTTTCTGCCCATGTTCGGCATCGGCGGACTCACCGGAATTCCGCTCGCCTTCAATAGCGTGGATATGTACCTGCACGACACCTATTACGTCATTGCGCATTTTCACTATGTTGTCGCTCCAGGAACGATTTTCGCGATCTTCGCGGGAGTTTATTATTGGTATCCGAAGGCAACCGGGCGGTTGATGAACGACTTTCTTGGTCGTCTACATTTCTTCGGCTCGCTGATATTCATCAACGCTTTGTTTATGCCCATGTTTTTGCAGGGCATGATGGGAATGCATCGCCGCTGGTATGACGGAGGGAAGACCTACGAGGGACTGTCAAACGCGGAGATCTTCGGGCGCAGCGGGATTGAGTGGAACACCGTGACTTCCAATGCGGCCTTTCTTCTTGGACTCGCGCAGATCCCTTTCATCATCAATTTTTTCTGGAGTATGTGGGCCGGGAAAAAAGTCGGCCGGAATCCGTGGGATGGAACGACACTCGAGTGGGATGCACCGTCTCCTCCCGGCCACGGCAATTTCGACAAGCCACTGACGGTTTATCGTGGGCCGTACGAATATAGCGTTCCGGGTGCGGACAAAGACTTTTCGCCTCAGACCGAAGCTCCGACCACCGAACGCCCGCCCCCTTCTTCAGCGCACTGATACGCGCCTGATCTGACATGCAAATCCCTCACGAAACTACAGCGAGGCCCGATACCGGGCTTTACAACGCGAAGCTAGGAATCTGGCTCTTCCTTGCATCGGAAGTGATGCTTTTCGGTGGCCTCTTCTCCGGTTACCTCTTTCTTCGCCTTGGCGCTGAGGATGGTTACTGGCCACACGGCTTGCTGAATGTTCCCGTCGGGACGATGAACACGGCAATCCTCATTGCTTCGTCGGTTACGATCGTTCTGACGTGGGCAAACTTGAAGATGCGGAAGTGGGCGGTGGCGCAGCGCTACTTGCTCGCTTCGATCATTTGCGGAGCGATCTTTCTCGTCGTCAAACTCACCTACGAGTATCCCGACAAATACCGGCATTTCGGCGCATTCATCAAGCCAGATGCACTCGCGAAGTACGAACGTTTCCTCGGAAACGAACATCTCAAGCACGAGAAACTGCCACCGCGGGTCGAAATTACCGGGCATCTCGAAGCTCCGGAAAAGTATAAGGAATTACACGGACACGCGCTGATCGAGGCTGTATTAAAGGATCCGGAGATTCATGAGTTCGAGGTGGAACTTGACGCGGTAAATGCCAATCCCACCGATCCGGACAACGACCGAGCGCACTTTATGCCTCGGCCACGTCCCGGTGCGAAGATACGGACCGAGTTAGAGGCGAAGGGCGTCAAGGAGCATGAAATCAATGAAGAACTGGAACACAAAGGTCTGGTCGCAAAGATTGCTCGAGAAGATGTTCAATGGGCCAGTGCGTTTGAACCCAAACATAGTTCATATTTCGCCATCTATTTCACTATCACCGGCCTCCACGGAGCGCACGTCCTCGCGGGTGTGCTGGTGATGTTATACTTCTTTTTCTTCGGTCACGAAATCTACCGCAAGAATCCAGAACACCAGGCGAATCGTATCGAAGTCGTAGGTCTGTTCTGGCACTTCGTCGATCTAGTCTGGATCTTCGTTTTCCCGATTTTCTACCTACTTTAAGCATGAGCGACTCATCCGCCACCAACACCCACTCGCCTGCCGTTTCCGAGGAGCATTCCCACGAAGCGGAGCACATCGCGAAACATCTCAAGGGCTATCTTGTGGTCGGTGGCATCCTGCTTTTCTTCACTCTGATCACCGTCTGGCTTTCCTACGTCGACTTTGACCGGATGTTCGCCAGGAAGGGCGCCAATTTCCTCATCGCGATGATCGTAGCCACCTTCAAAGTCAGCCTCGTGGGTGCCATTTTTATGCATTTGAAGGGGGAGAAGGCAATGATCTGGCGCTTCCTGTTTTTCACCGCATTTTTTGTCACCGGTCTCTTCCTGCTCACCCTGTTTGCCTGGAGCGACCCGATCTGGAGCACTAACCACACGACTCATTAAATGTCACTCAAGGGGTTCCATATATTATTCATCTTCCTTTCGATCCTCCTCGCGGCGGGTTGCGCTGCTTGGTCGTTCGCGAATGATGGCTCGCTGTCATTTGGGATTGGGTCATGTGCAGTCGCTTTGGCGCTGGTGGTCTATGGGATCTCGTTTATTCGCAAAACGAGGAAGCTGATCATATGATTCGTGTCACAGCGCTGAACGTGATTTTTCTTGCCCTCCCCGGGGTCGCCCATGCCTGTACCATTTGTATGGGTGATGTGAACAGCAAGAGCGCCGGAGCGGTGAACGCCGCTATCTTTCTGATGCTCGGTTTCATTGGTTCCCTCCTCGCCTCGCTGGCAGCTTTTGCTTTTTACCTTTCGCGCCGAGCGACGGCGCCCATCCCACCACACGCTGAGTTCGGTTCTTCTGCAGCCGGCGTGGACGATACCGACGACCTGACATGATCAACAAAATGCTGGGCATCGTGCCCAATGCTTCCGAACACGGCTTCCTCGTGGATCACATGCTGGAGTTTTGCCATTGGTTCATGGCCCTGCTCTTCGTTGGCTGGACCCTTTTTTTTCTGTATACGATCTTTCGCTTTCATAAGTCGAGGAACCCCAAGGCGGACTACCACGGTGTTCACAGCAAAGCGTCGGCGCATCTTGAATTCAGTGTCGTTCTTGTCGAAGCGGTTCTCTTGCTTGGGTTCGCTCTGCCGCTGTGGGGCAAGCGCGTCACCGAGGAGTCCTTTCCGGATGCGAGTGAATCGATCCGTGTGCATGCCATCGCGGAACAGTTTGCATGGAATTTTCACTATCCCGGACCGGATAATGTATTCGGCAGGCAGAATGCACGATTCGTGAATGGCGGAAACCCAGTAGGCGTCGATCCCGCTGATCCCGCCGGGAAGGACGATATCGTTTCCAAGAACGAACTGCATCTGATCAATCACAAGCCGGTTGTCGTGGAGATTACCTCGAAAGACGTGATTCACGGATTTGCGCTCCAGCACATGCGAATTTCTCAGGATGCGATCCCTGGTTCGCGGATTCCAGCGTGGTTTCGGCCGGTCGTCAAAGGTCAGTATGAGATCGTGTGTTCCCAGCTTTGCGGCGCCGGTCATTATGCCATGCGCGCCCTGATGATTGTCGAGGATAAGGCTGAATTCGATGCATGGATGAAGGAGACGACGCAACTCCAACATCCCGAACTCGCGGCGCCAGCAGTAGCGCCGGTTGCAAAATAGTTTGCTCCGAGGCGCATGCGGCGCCGACCGCGCGGCGCGGTTGGCTGTGCCCGGCACTTTACCCGCCTCGTGATCGAACCTTCTTCCACTTCCACAACGCCCAATCTGGCGCTTTCACGGTATGCGAAGTTCGTGGTCTTCATGTTGTTCGTGCTCATCCTGGTTGGGGGCCACACCACCACCTCCGGTGCGGGAATGGCGTTCCCGGATTGGCCACTTAGCAGCGGGTCGCTGAATCCGGATGGCTGGTGGGAGGACGTCATGCAGCGGCTGGAACATGGCCATCGCCTGCTTGCTGAGTCGGTTGCGTTGCTCATCGGTATTCTTTGTGCGTGGGTCTGGCAGAGTCGGTGGAGCATTCCCATTGCTTTCGCTGTTTCATCGGCGCTGGCGGTTGCTGCAAAAATGACCGGTGCAGATCCGTCAGTCGTTGCCCACACCGGGCTGTGGAGCGCTGCGGTAACCTTCGCATTGGTTCTTCTCTCGAGGGCGAATCGCGCTGATTTCGTTCATGGACCCGCGGTGCGCTGGCTTGCCTTCGCCGCCTTTCTTGGCGTCCTCACGCAAGCCATCATGGGCGGGCTTCGAGTGACCATTGAATCGGGTGGCAATCCGGCATTCGCCACTGCGTTCCGCGTGGCGCACGGCTGCTTCGCCCAGATTGAGTTGTCCCTGATCGTCGCGCTCGCGACCATGTTATCCCCGGCGTGGCCGAGACTCGGGCGCATGGCAGGGGGGCGCAGTGTTGCGGTACTTGCGTGGGTCACGGTTGGATTAATCTTCATGCAACTCGTTGTTGGGGCGAGCATGCGTCACCTCGGCGCCGGCCTCGCCATTCCCATGTGGCCGCAGGCGACGGCTTCCGGCCAGCTTCTCCCCGAGGTTCATAATTCGTTCGTCGACCTCAACTTCACCCACACTCGGGTTGGCGCCGTGCTTGTGACACTGATCGTCCTCGCGCTTGCGCTGCGGGCAGTCGGGCATGCCGGCGGAGAAGTTCGCATCATTCGTCCGGCTGCGCTGCTTATCGCCCTCGTCGCGGCACAATTTGCCCTCGGCGTTCTTGTGATTTGGAAGCTGCGGCCTCCCGTCATTACCACCCTCCACGTCGTTAATGGAGCCGCGCTCCTGGCGACCACTGTGCTCCTCGCGGTTCGTGCGGGCCGGACGGCTCGTCGCCCCGTGAACAACCAGAGTGATTCGGTCGATGACCGGCACTTCGCGGAGGTGGCTGCTTGAACCGCGTCAGCCAGCCCGTCACGGTCCCGCTCGAGCTTCCGCCGGAGACGATCGAACAGAGCTTCCTCAGCGATCTCATGATCCTGACGAAGGCCCGCCTCAGCCTTCTCGTCATCATCACGACTTTCGTCGGTTTCTGCGCCGCTTCCGGTGCCCGGCTCGATTGGTTGATGCTCTTCCATGCGGTCGTGGGAACCACGCTCGCCGCGGCCTCCGCGGCGGTGTTCAATCAATATATCGAGTCCGGCGTCGATCGGCTCATGGAGCGCACCCGCCACCGGCCGCTTCCGGCGGGGCGAATAAAGCCGCAGACCGCGCTCGCTCTTGGCATCGCCATGGGCGTTGTCGGTGTCGGCTGGCTGTGGCTCACCACGAACCCGCTTTGTGCCAGTCTCGCGGCGGCGACGATTGTTATCTATATTGCCTTTTACACGCCCCTGAAACGCCGAACATCCTTCTGTACGATCGTCGGGGCGATTTCGGGCGCGATCCCACCGGTCATTGGATGGACTGCGGTGCGCCCTTCCTTTGATGTGGGGGCTTGGATTCTTTTTGGGATTCTCTTCACCTGGCAGATGCCGCACTTCCTTGCCATCGCGTGGCTGTATCGCGACGAGTATGCGGAGGCTGGCTTTATTATGCTTCGACGTGACGACGTGAGCGGTTGCGCGACCGCGATGCAAAGTCTCCTCTACACGATCGGGCTCACGGCGATCACGCTTCTGCCGTATTTCTTGGGCTTAAATAACAGCGTGTATCTCACTGGGACCGTGATCCTGGATGGCGCGATGCTCTGGTTCGCCACCCGCTTTCTGCTCGAACGCTCGCGTCCCAGCGCCCGCAAACTTTTCTTCGCCTCGATCTTCTTCCTGCCCGTGCTTCTCGGGCTGATGATCTTCACAAAGCTGTGATGCTGCGCCGCCTCGCTGCGCTGCTCCTCGCCATCCTGGCCTGCGTCGCCTGCAATCGCGACCCTGTCGTGATGCTGGACTCGACCCCGCCGGACCAACTCGCGCGAACCTTCTGGCCGCTTGCGGATTTCAGTCTCACCGAGCGATCGGGCCAGGTGGTGACCCTCGGCGATCTCAAAGGAAAAGTTTGGGTTGCCGATTTTTTCTACAGCACCTGCCCGGGTCCATGTCCCATGCTTAGCAGCCGCCTGAGCGAGTTGCAAAAAGCACTTGGAGGTGATGATCGCGTTCGCCTCGTATCCATTTCCACCGATCCGGAAAAAGACACTCCCGAAGTTCTTCGGCAATACGCTGCAAAATTTGGGGCCACCGAGCGCTGGCTCTTCCTCACGGGGCCGAAGGCTGCCATCAAGTCGCTCGCGTTCGATAACTTCAAGCTGCCCTTTTCCGAACAACCCGGCACCGCCGAACCGATCATCCACAGCACGCGCCTGATTCTGATCGATTCCATGGGTAACATCCGGGGACTCTACGAAGGGACCGAGGCCGGAAACTCCGAAAGCCTCATCCGCGATATCCGTCGCCTCGTAGACCTGAAGCCATGACCGTCCAGGATCTTCCCCTGCTCAATGCCAGCCTCAACGGCCTGGCCTTTATCTTCATCTGCGCCGGACTCGTCTTTATCAAAGGCGAGCGCAAAGTCGCGCACACTACCTGCATGATCGCGGCGTTGGTTGCTTCCACTGCCTTCCTCGCCTCCTACCTCACCTATCACTACCTGAAGGCGGGCCACGTCACGCACTTCACGCACTCCGGCTGGCCGAAGACGCTTTATTTCATCATCCTCGGCACCCACACCCCGCTCGCGGTCATAGTCCTGCCATTCATTATCATGGCCGTGATTCGCGCGCTGCAGGCCCGCTACGAGGCCCACCGGCGTTGGGCGAAATGGGCGGCTCCGATCTGGCTTTACGTCTCTGTGACGGGGGTGCTCGTTTACCTTATGCTTTACGTTTGGTTTCCGCCCGGCGTGGCGTGAAGATCCGGACGCTCGCGGGTGGTCCAGTTTGCTCGAAGGAAAATCGCAGCGCGTGCTTCCGAGGCTAGCGCGGGACGTAATCACTGAGTTTACGGACCACATCCCGGTCGTATTCCTTCGTCGGTTCGTCCAACTCATCGTAGGCCACCAGATTCGGGTGCTGCTTGTTTTCGTCGTTCCGTCGTGCGGCGTAGGTCCACCCTGTCATCCAGTAGTAAGCGGCCCAGCGGGCGTGCTCCATCCGCGCGAGCCGCTCGATATTCTCCGGAGAAAGTAATGCCCACGCTGCCTTGGTTGCGGTCTCTGGGGTGAGACCCGCCGCGCGAATCTTGAACCCGATGTGGTCCGCCTGCGAACGGCTGGCGCCTTTTTGCTCTTCGCTGAGTTCATCCCACGGCTTGAACGTGGCCTTGCCCTCATGGTGGCAAGCAAGTGCTTCGTCGCCCCTCGCGCGGGCGGTGGCGATTTGCCTCGTGGTTTCGGCCAGCCAATTTTCGTGAATCGCCCGCGCGGTCCGGTCCATTGACTCGCCGACGATCGCTTCGAAGCTGCAAGTGCTCTCCGGTGGGGGCAAGAAGGCGATTCGTTCCTGGAGCGCGGGATTCGCCCCGATCAGAGTGCGGATGGATGAACCGGAATCGCCGGGGAGCAGCACCCGCGCGGCGGGACGGCTGCGCGTGAGTTCCACCACTTCGAGGGCGTGGGCGAACACTTCGTGATCGTTCCCAAAACCGGGGAAGACAGTGAACTGGTCTTCGATCGGACAACTGAGGACGAGTTCTGCGACCCGCCCGGGGAATGCGTCCGCGGATGGAAGGTCGAGCGCTTCGATCGCGGCGCAACGGTCGATCCCAGGGTGGCGTTGACGGAATTTTGCCAAATCGACCGAGGCCTGCGTGCCAATGAGGTGAAGGTGGATTCGGCGTTCCCCGGTGAAGTGCCCCTGCAACGCGTACTCGACTGCGAGCGTACTGCCGAGGCGATCGAGATCCGGGAGGATCACATGAGCTTTACCTCCCGCTGCTGGCTCCGGTGGAAAATCGTGCAGCGCCTGGCGGGCGACGTTTCGGGCGTGATTGAAGACGTGCACCGTCGCCGTGCCTGTCAGCGAGGCGGCCATCGCGCGATGTCGCCGGTGGAGATCGCAGAGTGTAGCGTCGCTGCTGTGCGCGTGGATCGCGAGTCGCGCTTCTCCGGTAGCCAGATGCGCAGCGGTCATGGCGATGGCGAGATTTTTGTGATCGCTGCCCGTGGTGACGAACAGTCTCGCCGCGTGGTTTACGGAGGCGGCGCAGAGCACCTCGACCTTGGTCGCGTCGCCGGTGATGAGCAGCGCCCCGCTATCCGCGAGAGCCTCCACCAGCGCCGGGTCCCGCTCGATGATGACGACATTTGCCGACCCGCTGCGGAGCAACTCCTGCGCGAGCGTCCGGCCCGTCTGGCCCGCGCCGCAGATGACGGTATGCCCGCGGAGGCGCCGGGCGCGGAAGGCGTCCCACCGGCGGTGAAACAGCGCCATCGCGACGCGCGAGAGTGCGCCGAGCGTGGCGAGTGGGGCGAGCCAGCGGGCTAGTTCCAGAGACCAGGGTATGGTAGCCTCCGCGGTGGTGTTCCAAGGAAAATAGTTCCAATAGAAAAGCTGCACCGAGCGGTAGAGCGCCGTGGCGAGCGTGCAACTCGGATCGCAGGCGAGAAAGCCAACGGTGCCGAGGGCAAGCGACCCCAGCGCGACTCCGATGAGGATCTTTCCGAAGTGCCGCCGGATCGCCGGGATCATCGGTTACTCTGCGCCGATCGCCGAGAGAATGGGCGCAGCCGCTGCCGCCGCTTCGTCGAGCAGCCGTTTTCCCACGACTTCGAAATCGACGTCGTCTGCATCTTCGATCTTTTCTTCGTCATCCTCGGTGCGTTTCCAACTGACGAGTTTTTCGTTGAGCAAGTTATAGGTGTCCGTTGCTTTGGCGTTGCCGACAGTGGGCCCGCCGCCTTTGCGAAACTTCGAGAGCGAAGTGACGAAGCTCTTCTGTCCCTCTTTCACCGCAGTTCCACGTGCGGCGGCGCCTTTGCGTACCTCGAAGACCGACGTGAGCCAGCCCTTTTGCCAGTAGTAAAACGTGATCGTGCTGTCGGCGTCGCTGCGGGCATCCACGTGCATGAGCTTTTGCAGCTTTTTGCCATCCACCCAGCCGAGGACGTAGTGCCGGCCGCCTCCGGCTTTGACCACGAGATCTTTTCTCACTTCCTGCCACACTTTGCCGTCAGACTTTTCGTTCATCTCCTTCCGGAAATCCGCGTAGTCGGTGAGCGAAGGCGGCGCTTTGGTGGGTTCGGTCGCAGTGGATTTTGGCGACGGAGGAGCTTTGGCCGGTGCGGTGGGTGAGTCCGCGGGCGAGGTGAGTCTGGTGAGGAGTTTTTCGTAGCGAACTCTCTGGCGATCGCCTTCTGGAAGCGCTTTCCCGGCGATCTCCACAGCGCGGCGGGCGAGAGGCAGGGCATCGCTGGTCCGCTCGGCGCTTGCGAGGACATCAGCGAGATCGTAAGCGGCAGCGGCGATGGCCGGAGAACTTGCCGGTTCGGCTTTCTCGCGGGCTGCGAGGAGGCGACGGTAGAGCGTCTCGGCAGCGGGGTAGTCTTTTTGCAGGTCCAGCGTTCCAGCGACGCTGTCGAGAGCATCGAGAGTACTGGGATGGTTCGGGCCGAGCGTCCGCTCGCGGGTTTCAAAGACCCGCCGGTAGAGCTTTTCCGCCCCAGGGAGATCGTCTTGATCCCAGCGCAGCGAGGCGATGTCATCCACGGTGCTCAAGGTGTCGGGGTGATCCGCGCCCTGGGTCCTTTCGCGAAGGCCAAGGACGCGGCGATAGAGTTTCTCGGCACCTGCGAAGTCCTCTTTTTTGGCCAGGTTTCCGGCGACGTTTTCGAGGCTGTCGAGAGTGTCGGGATGCTCGGGCCCGAGCTTTTTTTCGCGCGCGGCGAGAACTTTCTGGAAGAGTTTCCCGGCTTCTTCGGTCTCGCCCGCGTTGTCGAGCATGGTCGCAAGGACGACGGTGCCGGCGAGGGTGAGTTTGCTGTCGGAGCCGGCCTTTTTTTCGCGGAAGGCGACGACGCGGCGTTTCAGCTTAATCGCGCCGTTTGCGTCGCCCGTTTCATCGAGCACGCCGGAGAGGCTGCTGACGATGTTCATCGTCACCTCGTGATCCGGTCCGAAGACCCGTTCGCTGATTTCGAGTGCGCGGCTGGAGAGCGTTTTCGCCTCATCATTTTTGCCCTGGGCGGCGAGGATCTCGGAGAGGTCGCCCATGGCATTCAGCGTCTCGGCGTGCTCCGCGCCGAGCCCGGTCTCGCGGCGCTCGACGATCCGGCGCATGAGTTTTTCCGCGCCGGGGAGATCCCGCTCCGTGTACTGGAAGAAACTTATCAGACGCCCCGCGGCGAAGATCGTGGTGCGGTGACCGACGCCGAGGCTGGGGTTGGATTCGCCAAATTCGAGCGCTTCACGGAATTTGCCGCCCACGCCGGCGAGTTTTCCGAGTTCGAACTCCATGTCCGCGATGGAGCACAGCGCGTCCATCCACTCCTCCGGTTGCGCATTGCGGTCGAGTAACTCGAAGCTCTGCTGGTAAGCGGCGAGCGCTTCGGTGTAACGGGCGGCTGCTTCGTGGGCGGCGCCGAGTTTCCGGTAAGTTTCGGATTCCAGTTTGCGACTTGCGGCGAGTTTCGACGTGTCGCCCTGGCCCTCGGCGCGTGCGGCGGCGATGAGCTTTTCGGCGAGTTGCGTGGTGGCAGCGATCGCTTTCTCGATCTCCTCCGGGGCCTTGTGAGTTTCGGCGGCGACCATTTCGATCGCCACGCGCTTTCGCTCCGCCGGGCTCGCCTTCGATTCCTTACTCACCGCCTCCATCGCCGCGTTCACTTTGTTCACGATCACCCACGGGCCTTCGAGCTGCGCTTTGAGGGAGGCAATTTCCGACGTCTGCTGGACGTTCACGGCCTCCTGCACTTTCTGCCGCCCGCGCAGCCAGATGCCGCCACCGACCGCGACGACCAGCGCCACTACCGCGGCGATCATCGCCAGCCGCCGCCGTGCACGCTCCTTGGCCAGTTCGCCGCGCAGGTTCTCGACCGAGAGCTGGAGCTCGCGGGTGCGATTCGCGAGCTCTTCCGGGGAGGCGAATTCGTAGAAAAGTTCGTCGCGCTGGAGCAGGCGGTTGCGGTGGTCGATCTGAAGCTGCTGCTTGTCTTCCGACTCCGGTTCGTGCGGATCGAAAGGGAAATCCTTGCCGCAGAGGAAGACGTAGCAGGGCAGCTTTAGTTCCATCGCGATCTCGTATTCCATCTGCGTGAAGCTGCGGCGGTCCGGTCCCGGGATCACCGGCTGGGGCTCGGCGCCGTAGTAAAAGCCGGCGAGATGCACCACGGCGTTGCACGCGGAAATCTTTGTCCGGAGCATGTCCCGCACGGATTTGTAATCGGGTGGAAAATCGTCCTGCACGATCGGCAGGCACTCCATGCGCCGCAGTCCTTCCGAGACGAGACCGCGGGCGGTGCGGAGATCGCGGCTGGTGGCGCTGACGAAAATGCGAGGGACGGGCTGCATCGGCGGTTTCTAGGTGGATCGGATGGAAGCGACAAGCGTGCGCTGGATCTCGAAGCCTGCTTTTTGCGACTTAGCGGGTGGACCGAAAGTCAAAAAGCCTGTCATCCCGAGCGGAGTGTAACGAAGCCGAGGGACCTCCGAGGCGGCGGTGCCCGGGACAAGCGGAGGCCGGTCCTCGGGCGAGCGCATCGCGGCCTGCGGAAGGTCATGGATCGTTCTGCACTTCGAGGTCCCTCGACTTCATTTTGGTCGCTCAGGCTCCCTTCATTCCGCTCGGGATGACACGCTGTCTTTAATTCCGGTACACCCTCCTAGCGGGGCTTGCGCGGCGTCTTGACCGGGATGGGAGTGATCTCGGCCGGGCCGGTTTTTTTCTCGGGTTTGATCAGCATCCGTCCCACGAACGTGTCCCCGAAGCCTTCCACCTTCCCGTGCAGCGAGGTCATCGTGCCGGTGGTTTCATCGAGCAGGCCGTTTACTTTTTTGAGGCTGGCATCGACCTTGAGATTCACGTTCGCGACCGTCTTCGTCATCTCGTCGGTGAGGGTCTGGAGCCGCTGGAGACTGGCGTTCAGCGTGTCGAGTGTGCGGTCGAGTTTGCCGCCTTCGCCCACGTTCATCTGGAGGCTCGCGGTCATGCCTTTGAGGTTGCCGGTCGAGGCGTCGAGATTGAGGAGCAGGCGCTCCATCGGTGGTTTTTTCGCCGGGTCGGTTTCGGCGGAAACCACGCGCCCGCTGAGACTCGAGGCAATGTCATCGAGCTGGCGCATGGAGGAAGCGGCGGCGGGAATGGCGCGGGCGAGTTCCTGCATCACGGACTCCGTGCGGCCAGTCTGAGGATCGGTGAACTGGCGGATCGTCCGGTCGATCTGATCGCCGAGCTTGCGGTATTGGTCGGCGACATCGGCGAGGTCGTTTTTCGACTTCTCTTTTTCTAGGCGCAAGACCGGCGGCGGGCCATCCTTCGGTCGGCGCGCCTGCACGGCATCGGCGGTGGTGGCGAGGTCGAGATTGATCGTGCTGGGAGCGAGCGCGCTTTGCACCACGCCGAGTTTCACGATCCCGAGCGGGAGAAAACGCCAGCCCGTAAATTCCCGCCGCACCCCGGCGACGAGCGCGAAATGCGGCGCGCCGTCGGGATCAATTCCCGGAGTCACCTTGCGCACGTGCCCGATCATGCCGCCCGCGCACCGCACTTCCGAGCGCGGTCCGAGGCCCAGCAGATCCTGCGTGCTGAAGTGCAATTCGGCGCTTTCGCTCCACACGCCGAGGCTGTCGCGAGTGATCTGAATGCCGATCCACGCGCCGGCGATGCCGAGGACACAGAGCAGGACGATGATCGTTTGGATTTCGAGTTTCTTTTTCATGCGGCTCGGGTGGTGAAAGCGCGGCAGTGTTCATCCTGCGCGGCGTCCTCGCGCCGGACGAGCGTGTGGCCGCCAGCGTGGAGGAGGAGAAAATGCGTGGCGATGCGCCGCGCGAAGTCGAGGTCCTGGGTGGCGAGGACGATTCCCGCGAGCACGCCGGTCTGCACGAGGCTGGCGAGCAGTTCTTCGACGAGCGCTTTTTTCCCCGGCGCCAGCGCGGCCGCAGGTTCGTCGGCGATGAGCAGACGGGTCCGCCCGGAGAGTGCGCGGGCCAGGGCCACGCAGCGCTTGTCGCCCTCGCTCAGCCGATGCACCGCTTCACTTTCCAAATGCCCGCAGCCCACGAGGCGCAACCGCAGGCGCACCTGTTCCACCAGGCCGCCATCGAGATCCAGACCGTGGACGAGAAACGGCAGCGCCACGTTTTCAAAGACGCTCATATTGCGCAGCAGCCCGTGGTGCTGGAAGACCACGCCGACCTCCGCTTGCGCGGCGCTGAGGTCCCGACCGCCGACGCGGACAGCGCCGGTCGGCACGCGCAGATGTCCGCTGAGATGCGCGAGCAGCAGGCTTTTGCCGGACCCGTTGTCGCCGAGGACCGCGAGGATCTCGCCGGGCTGCACGTCGAAGGACAGTGTCGATCCACCGAGTGCGATCGCTTTGACCGAGAGGGGAGGGCCACCGGTCATTCGAGGTGAAAGGCGGCGGTGAGCAGGCTGAGGAAGAGATTTACCATCGTGGATGAGAAGACGGCCGTGGCCACCGCCGAGGTGGTGATCTTGCCCACGAAGCCCTGCTCCGCTTTCGCACCGACGAAGCCGAAATAGCCGCTGATGATCGACATGGCGGTCGCCGTGATCGCGAGCTTGACCACCGTGAGGAGCAGCGCGCCCGAGGTGACGCTCGACGCAAACGCCGCGATGAAGTCCGTGAAACCCGCGCCGACCGCGATCCACGCGACCAGCCATGCGCCGAGGCACGAGGCATAGACGCCGAGCACCGCGAGCGCCGGCGCGGTGATGATCAGCGCGAGTGCGCGGGGCGCGAAGATCATCTCCGCCGGGTTCAATCCCACCGCTTCGAGCGCATCGACTTCCTGCGAAACGCGCATGCTGGCGATGTCCGATGTCATTCCGACCACTCCTTTCAGCACGACCAGATTCCCGATCGCGAAGGGAATGACGTACTGGAGAAACGCGCCTCCGAGGTGCGGCAGAACGAGCGATTGAAACGCTTCGGCACTGCCCGTGTTCCCGATCACGCCATAGGCTGCGGCGAGTCCGTAGATGAACGTGGTGAGCGCGGACGACGGTGCCGTCCCGGCAAGAAAACCGAGCACTTCGCGCACGGCTTCCCGTTCCACGATCGTGGCCCGCCCGGTGAGCACGCGTGGGAGGCAGCGTCCGCCGACGAAGACGATCGCCCGGAGCAGACTGCCGATGGAATACCGGAGCGTCCGTTCAATCGGCATTGCTGATCCAGCGGTTGCGTTCATAACGTCGCGGCGAGTGACTTCCGTAACCATCCCGCGCACGCAAGATAATTTGCCCACGATCGATGGGATCGCTGCGGATCTGGAGCTGCTGCGGACCCGGCTCAAGGGCGGCGACAAACTCACCTCGCGCGAGCTGCGGGCGCTGTGGAGCGAGCGCTTTCGGCCTTTCTGGCGGTTGAATGTGGAGCTCTACCGCGCGCTCAGCCGCCGCTTCCTCGATCTGGGCGACAACTATCTCGCGAGCGAAGTCGCGGACGAAGGCGCGGAGTTTTTCGGCGACGACGTGGCGCTGATCCTGACCCGCGCGCTGGCCACCTCTCGCAGCGGAGCGCCGCAGGCCGCGCAGGAGCTGCTCGCGCGGAAGGAAGCGATGCTCGCCGATGCGACCGAGGCGAAGAGCCTGCTCGCGCGCACCTTCAAAGATCTCTGGAAATCCTCCGGCGAGGAGCGCTGCCTGCGCGAATCGTTCGACCTCTACCACCTCGACTACATCACCACGAAGGGCGACCGCACATTTCCCGGCGTGAACGCGGCGAGCATGGCGCTCTTCCTCGGCCGCACGGCGGAGGCGCGGCAGATTGCGGGCGACGTGCTCATCCTGCTGCGGGCGAAACCCGATGCCACTGGATACTGGGATCGCGCCACGGTCGCGGAGTGTCTGCTCGTCGCCGGGCAGATCGAGCCGGCACGCGCTGAGTATTCCGCCGCCACAGCCGGAGGGAAGATCGCCCCTGCGAGTCTCGCGACCACGCGCGCGCAAGCCCGGCTGCTCCTCCGCCAGCTCGGGCACGCCCCCGCGGAATTCGACTCATGCTTTCCGCTGCCCGGCGTGCTCGCTTTCACCGGACACCGCACCGATGCAGCGGGCCGCACCGTTCCGCGGTTTCCCGACGCGCTCGCGCCGTCGATCAAAGAGCGCATCCGGCAGGCCATCACGGAATCGCGCGCGGGGTTCGGCTACTCGGCGGCGGCGAGCGGGGCGGACATTCTCTTTCTCGAGGCCATGCAGGAAGCCGGACTGGAGACCTACGTGCATCTGCCGTTGCCGGAGGAGGAATTCATTCGGGTGAGTGTGGAGCAGGGGACCGCGGCGGGCTGGTTGGAGCGTTATCGCGAGGTCACGGCTCGTGCCACGGATTTCACCACTGCTCCGTCCGCCGGTGGTCTGGCGTGGGACTACGGAAATCGGCTGCTCTTCGGCGCCGCGCGGCAGCACGCGCGCCAGCTCGGCTCGGAAGTGCGCCTGCTGGCCGTCTGGGATGGCCGCCTGGGAGACGGCGCCGGAGGTACGGCGGACTACGTGCGGATGGTGGGTGAAATCGGCGAGCCGGTGACGGTGATCGAGCTGCCCGCCGGTGGTGCGGTAAGTTCCGCACCGCTTCCGCCCGTCCCGGATGAGGGGGAGCAACTCCTCACGGTTCTCGCCTTCACCGTCGTGGCGGAGGGCGACGCGGGCCAGCGTGCCGCCGCGCTGTTGCAACCGGAAGACCTCGTCCATCGCGAAGTCGCCGGCGATCGGGTGCGCCTATTCTTTCGCACGTCCGCGGCCGCCGCGCAGGCTGCCCTCGCGCTCGTCGCGCATCTTCCCGGCGCGCTCGGTTTGCACACCGGCCCGGTGCGGCTCGGCACGCATCCGCTCACCGGGCATCCCGTCATGCTCGGCGATCACACGGCCAAGGCCGACGAACTCGCTGCGCTCGAACCCGGCGGCCTGATCTACGCATCATCGGCCTTCGCCGCGCTGCTCGGTCTCAGCGGGTGGTCCGGCGCACGTTGTGAGTTTCTCGGCTATCGCCGCCTGCGGCAGCGGGCGGCACGGGAGCCCGTGTTTCGCCTTGCACCGTGACCGCCGCGCCCGCGCTGCGGCGCTTTGTGACGGTCGGGTTTCGTTCTCGTGGAGCTTTCACCTTGCCGTGGCACCAGCCCTCGCTTAATTACCCAGTGGGTTTTGGGTGAGCCAAGGGCTCGTTAGCGCTTGTTTTCCCTCAGCCAGTGTTCCGATCGATGAGCAGATTCTATCTCGTCCCCCTAGTCCTCATCGGCCACCTCGTTCCTGCATGGCGACGGCTCCTATCGTCGTTGTGCGGGCGGCTCGGATGGACGTTACCTGCCCTCGCGTCTCCCACTACCCCCCGGCGAAGTTTCCGGTCTGTCCGTTTTTCGAGCTCTCCCATGAATGGGAAAGTCACACGGCGACTGGTCTGTGCACTCCCTGTGCGCTTCCCGGGCACTTCAACGCCCAGTCAGTCGAAAATCATCATGAGACCAAAGGATAACCGCGGCGGCAGCCGCCGAGGCCGCGGACCGCGGCGCTCGGATCGCTCCCGCAGCGAAGCCCGCGCCCCGCAAGCACCCGCCAGCAAAACGCTCTGGCAGAAGATCATCGCGTTCTTCAAGCCCGCCTCGAACAGCAACGGCGCCACCAAGGCCCGCACGACCAGCAGCTACCCGAAAGCCGAACCCCGCGCGCAGGCGCGCAAGCCCGAGGAAGTGGAAGTCACTTCCGAAAAGCTCTACATCGGCAACCTCAGCTACGACGCCAGCGAGAGCGATCTCTTCGACCTCTTCAAGGGTGTCGGAGCCGTGCGCAACGCCGAGATCGTGACCCACAAGCACAACGACAAGTCGAAAGGCTTCGGCTTTGTCACCATGGCCACCGTGGATGAAGCGCGCCGCGCCGTCATCGAACTGCACGACAAGGACTTCATGGGCCGCAAGCTTGTGGTCAGTGGCGCGAAGAGCGGCGATCGCGAGCCGAACTATCGCGGCTGAACCGGATCACCACCAAAATCCAGGAAGCCCCATCGCGAGATGGGGCTTCTTTTTTGATGCCGCTCCCGGTCACCACCCCATTCTTCGTCATCGCCGGCGCCACGGCGTCGGGAAAGTCGGCGCTGGCTGCGCGCGTGGCGGAGCTCTGTGGCGGCGAAGTAGTCGGGGCCGATGCGTTCCAGATTTACTCCGGACTGGCGATTATCACCGCGCAGCCCGAGCCCGCGCTGCGGGTCCGCGTCCCGCATCATCTCATTGGAACCGTCCCGCTCGATCAGCGATTCGACGTCGCGCAGTATGCGGAACTCGCGCGGGTCTGCATCGCCGGGATCCATGCCCGGGGGAAAGTGCCGATCGTGAGTGGCGGCACGGGGCTGTACATCCGCGCGCTGATTCGCGGCCTGGCCGAGTTGCCGGCGGCGGACGCAACGTTGCGCGCTGAATTGGAACGGCAGCCGGCGGAGGAACTGGTGCGGCGGCTCACCGCACTCGATCCGGTCGGTGCGTCCGAAATCGACATTCGCAATCCGCGGCGCGTGATCCGCGCCCTTGAGGTCTGCCTGCTCACCGGCCGGCCATTCTCCAGCTTTCGCGAGCAGTGGGCGGAACTGCTGGCCGGCCGTGGCATTGTGGTGCAGCGCGATCGCGCCGACCTGCACGCCCGCATCGCGGCTCGCACGGAAGCGATGCTGGCGGCAGGGGTAGCCGACGAGGTGCGCCGGGCGGCGGATGCGGGAGATACCGCCGCTGCCGCGATCGGATTTCGCGAAGTGCAGCGGCTCAATGCGGGGGAGATCGATCGCGCCGAATGTGTGCGCCTGATTACCGAAGCGACCCGCCAGTATGCCAAGCGCCAAGGCACATGGTTTCGGCGCGAAACCAGCCTCCGTCCGATCGGGGTTTCCGATCAGGATGCGCACGCGATGGCCGGTTCGATCGCTCGCGAGATCGCGGCGCTCTGGTGAACGCGCGGCTCATTGAAATGGCTGACTGATTCATCCGGCCGGAAAAACGGCTGTTCAGATCGCGGCGTTTCCATTTAGATGCAGCCGTTCCTCAATCGGACGCCCGCTGCGTCCGGTTTTCCCCAGGGCAGAACGATCTTCAATCAAGATATATGGGAAAAAAGACCGAACCAAAGAAAGCCGTCGCACCTGAAAAGCGTGCGGCGAAAACGCAACCTGCTGCCGAGAAAATCACGTTGCCGGAGCCGCCCGCTCCGGTCGCGCCGAAAGCCAAAAAATCCACGGTTTCCGCACCGAAGCCTGCGGCGAAGAAGGTAAAAAAAGTGGTCAGGTCGGCGAAGGCAAAACCCGCTTACACGCACGACGATATCGCGCTGCGGGCCTACTTCATCGCCGAGCGCCGGCAAAAGGCGGGCCGCGCCGGTGATCCGCATCACGACTGGGTCGCCGCCGAACGCGAGTTGGCGGCGGAGGCAAAGGCGGCTAAGAAAAAAAAGATCACCTAACCACTCCCTCCCATGTCCACGATCCCCCCGCCTTATGCTCCGCTCGCGGGCGCTTTGCGTGAGCGCCTCGCCGTGATCGGTGATCGCGACTTCTACCAGCACGATCCCGCAGGCCACCTCGAACGGCTCCAGGCGATCTCGGCCGAAATCAGCACGCTGCAGCGGCAACTCCCGCCCGACATCGATCCGAAGCTCGCGCACTATCTCGAGCGCTGCAGCTACGACAAGGCGCTCGCCTTCCTCGAAGCGCAGGGTGGCTGAACTGCGGGAAGCTCGTCGGTATTCGGACGACCTGTCATCCCGAGCGGAATGGAGGGAGCCTGAGCGACCAGAATTGAGTCGAGGGACCTCGGAGTGCAGGGAGATCCATGATCATCTCGAGGCCGAGGTCCCTCGGCTGCGTTACACTCCGCTCGGGATGACAGGCATTTTTGTTTTCGATCCGCCCGTTTTGCGGAGGGCCGGGGGTTCCAGGAGCCTTGTCATCCCGAGCGGAATGGAGGGTGCCTGAGCGACCAGAATGGAGTCGAGGGACCTCGGAGTGCAGGGAGATCCATGATCATCCGGAGGCCGAGGTCCCTCGGCTGCGTTACACTCCGCTCGGGATGACAGGCATTTTTGATTTCGATCCGCGCGTTTTGCGGTGGGCAGGGGGTTCCAGGAGCCTTGTCATCCCGAGCGAAATGGAGGGAGCCTGAGCGAGCGGAATGGAGTTCGAGGGACCTCGGAGTGCAGAGGGATCCATGATCATCCGGAGGCCGAGGTCCCTCGGCTGCGTGACACTCCGCTTGGGATGACAGGAATTTTTGATTTTGATCCGCTCGTTTTGCGGCGGGCCGGGGGTTCCAGGAGCCTTGTCATCCCGAGCGGAATGGAGGGAGCCTGAGCGACCAGAATGGAGTCGAGGGACCTCAGCCTGCCGGAGATCGCGCGATCATCCGAAGGCGGAGGTCCTTCGACTCCGTTACACTCCGCTCAGGATGACAGAGCTTTGTTGAGTCGGCTGTCTCGCACGCTGTGGGCGCAGAACGTAAGATGGAGTTTCAATCCGTCTTCGCACGCTTTCCTGGCGCTGAAACCGTCCTCAGCGTTCGGTGCCGGATGGCAAATCCGGCCTGCGTTCTACCGCTTCAGCAACGCGCGCAGCGCCGGGACCTCGGTGACGGGGAGCTGGCAGACGAAATTTTCGCACACGTAGGCCGCGGCCTTGCCGTCGATCGGCGCCACGGTGCGGAGGAATTCCAGGCGCTCGCCGAGCCAATGCTGCCCGGCGCCGCCGTCGGCGAGGAGCAGCACTTTCTGTGGGAGAAAGTGGGCATGGACCTCGCGCAGCAGAGCGCGGGTCGCCGGGTCGGCGGAGGAGCCGGCGATGACGATCTGCTTTGGTTTGGAAAGCGACGCGTCGAGCGCGCAGAGGAACTGCGGGACTGCGGTTGGTGACTTCGTCATCTGATCGGCGAAGACCGCGAGCGTCTTCAGCGCACGCTCGCGGAAATCTGCCTGGCCGGTGAACTGCGCGAGGCGTTGGAGATTCAGCGCGGTGACCGAATTCGGCGAAGGCTCGGCGCCGTCGTAGTCCTCCTTCATGCGCAGGAGGATGGTCGGATCGCCCTCGGCCACGCTGAAGTATCCACCCTGCGGATCGCCGAAGAGAGCGTCCTGCCGCGCCTGTAATTCGAGCGCCCACTGCAACCACGCCACATCGAAATCCGCTTCGTAGAGATCGAGCAAGGCCCCGATGAGGAAGGCGTAGTCGTCGCAAAAACCTTTCACCGCGCTCGCGCCCTCGCGATAGCTGCGGAGCAGCGTGCCATCCTTCCACAGCTCACGCTTCACGAACTGCGCTGAGCGCTGCGCCGCGTGCAAATAGGCCGGCTCGTCCAGGACCTGCGCAGCGCGCGCGAACGCGGAGATCATCAGTCCGTTCCACGCCGTGATGACTTTGTCGTCGAGATGCGGGCGCGGACGTTTGGCGCGAATGTCGAACAGCTTCGTTCGTGCCGCCGCGAGTTGCGCCGAGACCTCGGCTTCGGAAAGGTTCACCGCCTTCGAGGCCTCGGCGTCGGACATTCGGCGGATCAGGGTGTTCTGCCCCACGAGTTCCCGGTGCGGATCGCTTCCCTCGGGTGAGTTGCCGTCGGCTTCCACACCGTAGACGCGATTGAAAAGCGCAGCGCTCCCGTCGCCGAGCACGCGGACGATCTCGTCCTTCGTCCACGTGTAAAAGGCACCTTCGCGATGCTCGGGTTTGCCATGTTCGAGGAGCGAGTCGGCGTCTTCTGCGGAAAAGAAGCCACCGCTTTTTTCCGTCAGATCGCGCAGGACATAGTCCAGCGTGTCGCGAGCGGTCGCGGCATATTGCACATCGCCGGTGATCTGGAAGGCATCGAGGTAAGACGCCGCGAGCTGGGCCTGATCGTAGAGCATCTTTTCGTAGTGTGGCACGTGCCAGAAGCGGTCCACGGAGTAACGATGGAAACCGCCACCGAGGTGATCGCGCATGCCACCGGCCGCCATCTTGCGCAGGGTGAGCAGCGCCATCGAGGCGGCGACTTTGCCATCGGGCGAATCCGCAGGCTGCCGCGCGTGGTAGCGGAAGAGAAAGTTGAGCGAGACCGGGCGCGGAAACTTTGGCGCGCTGCCGAAACCACCGAGTTCTTCGTCGAACGTGCGGGCGAATTGATTGTAGGCGGCGTCCAGGACCTCGGCACCGGGCAGATTCGCCGACCCGCTGCCGGTGCTGGTGTATTCCTTGAGCGCTTCGATCGCTTTCGCTGCCGCAGCACTCACGTTGGCCCGGTCATTCTCCCAAGCCTCCGCGAGGCGCAGCAGCACGGTGGGAAAGCCGGGCCGGCCATACTTATCCTCCGGAGGAAAGTAGGTACCGCCGAAGAATGGCTGGAGATCCGGCGTGAGAAAGACGCTCATCGGCCAGCCGCCGCCGCCGCTCGTGGCCTGCACATAGGTCATGTAGACGCGGTCCACGTCGGGCCGTTCCTCGCGGTCGACTTTCACGTTCACGAAACGCTCGTTCATCAGCTTCGCCGTCACCGGATTTTCGAAACTCTCGTGCGCCATCACGTGGCACCAGTGGCACGTGGAATAGCCCACGGAGAGGAAGATCGGCTTGTTCTCGCGCCGCGCTTTGGCGAAAGCCTCTTCGCCCCACGGGTACCAGTCCACCGGGTTGTGCTGGTGCTGCAGGAGGTAGGGCGATTTCTCGCGGGCGAGGGCGTTGGTGGTCACAGGAGGTTCGGCGGCTTGACAATGAATCGACGCTCCGGTGACTAGGGCGGCCAGCACATTCCCTGAAAGTCTCATGAACGACATCGCCGCGACCATCGACACCATCTCTCACGAACGCAAGCCGGGCCGCATCTTTGCGCGGCTGACCATGATCGGGCTCGCGCTGCTCCTCGGTGCCTGCGCGGGCGGGACGGTGCGGGTAAAGGATACGAGTCGCACTTTCACCACGGTGGTGATCGACGCCGGTCACGGCGGAGCGGCGATCGGCACCTCGTCGCGCTGGGGCGGGATGGAGAAAACGGCGACGCTCAACGTGGCGCAAAAGCTGGAACCGAAGCTGAGGGCAGCCGGCTTTCGCACCGTCATGACGCGGACGCGGGACGTGGACGTCTCGTTGGAAAAGCGGGCGCAGATCTCCAACCGGCAGGACAACGCGGTTTTTGTGAGCATCCACTTTAACGAAGCGCCCGCGCGCCACATCGAAGGGACGGAGACATTCTACAAATCAAAGCCATCGATCGGGCTCGCGTCGAAGATTCAGCGTGAAGTGGCTTCGCTGCCGGGACACAGCTCGCGTGGGGTGAAAACGGCAAACTTCCGCGTGTTGCGTCTGAACGAATATCCGGCGGTATTGGTCGAATGCGGCTTCTTGAGCAACCCGGGTGAGGGGATGCGCTGCTGCCGGCCGTATCACCAGGACGCGATCGCTGCGGCGATCGCGCGGGGGATCATCTCGCAGCGTGGCGGGCCGCTGACGCAGTAGCGATCAGTCTTCCGCGCCGCGGATGAGGAAGACGATCTCGCCCTTGACCGCGCGGGCGCTGTAGTGGGCGAGCAACTCGGGCGCGAGGCCGATGCGGAACTCCTCGAATTGCTTCGTGAGTTCACGGGCGACACAGAGCGATCTTGTGGGGAAGTGTGTGGCGCAGACTTCGAGTGTCTTGAGCAGGCGATGCGGGGATTCAAGAAAGATGCTCGTCTCTTCACGTGCGGCTGCGGCAAGCAGGTCGCGCTCGCGGCCGCCGCTCTTCACCGGCAGAAAGCCGCCGAAGTAGAATTTCTCCGCCGGAAATCCGCTGCCGATCAGCGCGGTGAGCACCGAACTCGCGCCGGGAATGATCGTGTAGGGGACTCCGCGTTCGATGCAGGCGCGGAGTAATCGGTGGCCGGGGTCGCTGATCCCGGGCATTCCGGCGTCTGATACGACCGCGACGTTTTTTCCCGCGACGAGACCTTCGATCAGCTCCGCGGTGCGCCGCGCTTCGTTGTGTTCATGGTAGCTGACGAGCGGCTTCGAGATTTCAAAATGCCGAAGGAGGTGGCCGGAGTGGCGCGTGTCCTCGCAGGCGATGAGGTCCACGCTTTTGAGGACTTCCAGCGCCCGCAGCGTGATGTCGCCGAGGTTTCCGATCGGCGTGGCGACGAGGTAAAGCATCTCGATTTAGGAAGTGAAATTTAGGATTTAGGAAGTGGAAGCGAGACGCCCGGCACTTTCTAAATCTTACTTCCCACTTCCTAAATCCCCCTACCAGCCTTCGCTGATCTGGCTGACGAGCCGCACGGCCGCGTCTTCCGCCGCGAGCGGGAGCGCCTGGCGTTCGTCCTGATTGACGTCGGCGGCGATCGTGTCGGTGCCGCTGACGAAGAAGCTCGTCTGGCCGGTGACGGATCGCTCATCGAGGACGCGCCCGCTCCGATCGATGACCCGGTAGCGAATCCGGACGAGAAGCGTGTATTCCTTCGATTGCAGGACATTGCCTCGCACCGATCGCGATGGCCGCCGCACGATTTCATCGAGGGTTCCCTCGAGCACCGCGTCGGCCTCCTTTTCCGTCGCGACCTTGTAGGTGCCATCCTGCTGGATCTGTTTGATCACGGAATTGGCGAGCAGGACTTCGACGCGAGGTTCGAGCGTCTCGTTCTTGAAGGCCGGAACGGCGATTGAGTTGATCGCCCGGAGCGTTTTCGGTTTGATCGGGCCGATGTGGTAGCCGGCGCACCCGCCGAAGAGGACGGCGAGCAGCGGAAAGAGGAAGGCGAATCTCATTGGGGCGGAGCGGGCAGGCCCGTGTCCTGGGTCGGAAGCTTTTCCTTCCCGGACGGGAGCGGCGGTTCGACCGTCGGGACGGGCCCGATGCCATCCGGGCTCGTGCGCAGTTTTTTGCCTGGGCCGTTGTCGGGGACAATGACGGGCGGGCCGACGTAATCCGGCCGCGAAACCGTGTCGACGCGGGCCTGGAGCTTGCGGCGCTCTTTCGCGCGCGCGCCCGTCTCGGTTTTTTCCGGCCCCGCGCGCAGGGAGTCTTCGCCGAACTGCTGCTTGAGGAAATCGATCCGCGCCTTGGCCACGGCGCTTTCGGGCGAGTCGGGCTGATTCTTCACCACCTCGTTGTAGTAGATGACCGCCGCCTTGTACTTCTTCGTTCGTTCGTAAAATTTGGCGATGTCGAGCGCCCCCTTGGTCGCTCCGCCCTGGAGCGATTTCAGATTCTCGCGGGCTTGCGCGATCTTCTCACTGTCCGGATAGCGGGTGATGAAATCTTCAAACGCTTCCCGCGCCTTCTGGTGCGAAGCGGCGTCGTAGGAACCTTCCTTCGCCTCGCGGAGCATGACGTAGCCGATCTGGTACTGCGCATCGTCGGCGATCGCGTCGCTGGGATACTTCGTCACCACGGTCTGGTAGGCTAGGATCGCCTCGGGGTACTTGCCCTGTTTTTCATTCGCCTGCCCGAGATTGAACTGGGCGAGCGGGGCGAACTTGCTGAACGGCGCGCGCTTCAGGATGCCCTCGAACATTTCCTGCGCCCGGCTCATCGACGGCGCGAACGGGACGCCGAACACCTTCCGCTTCTGGCCTTCGAGAAAGAGCTTGGCGATCTTGAATTGCGCCTCGACCACGGCATCGAAGTCATCGCCCCGCGGATACTTCGTGAGGTAGACGGCGTAGGCCTCGTAGGACTTGTCGTATTCGCCGTTCGCCTCGAGCAGCATCGCGACTTTGCGCTGCGCCTTGGGGGCGAGGGCGGAACTGGCGTAGTTCTTCACCAGCGCGCGGTAGGATTTGTAGGCGGCGCCGCTGTTGCCAGCGGCCTCGAGCGCCTCGGCCTTTTTCATTTGTTCAATGGCGCTGCTCTCCACCGCGGTGTCTTCGCCCTCGATGCTCCAGCCTTCGTTCGAGCGATAGATCACCGCCCCGTCGCTCCTCAGGGGCCACGCTGTGACGGCCACGAGCGTGAACGAGAGGAAAAGTGCGGTTTTCGACATAAGAACCCGGACGCTAGTGAACGCCCGCTGGGGCGTCAAGCGGCGCTGTGCCGCGGATCGGCGGGTGATTTCGCCTTTCGCGCCGAGGCGGCTCCGGTATGTTTTGCGCCGCCTTGGATTCGCTCCGAAAGATCAAAATCGGCACCTGCGCCTGGAGCTTCGATGACTGGCGGGGCGTCTTCTATCCGGAGCATCTCGCGCCCACCGCGCGGCTCGCTTTTTACGCTCGGCATTTCGGTGCGGTGGAAGTGGACTCCACCTTCTACGCCGCACCCGCCCCGAAGGTGGCGCTGCACTGGTACGAGGTCACGCCACCGGACTTCACTTTCACCTGCAAGCTGTCCCGCGAGATCACCCACGAGCGGCGGCTCCGCGATTGCGCGGACCTTCTCGATGCCTTCGTGCGCAGCCTCGAGCCGCTGGGGGAAAAGCTCGCCTGCGTCCTCGTGCAGCTTCCGCCGTCATTCCGCCCGCGGCAGGATGAGCAGGCGCTGCGCGCATTTGTGCGCGGGCTGCCGGCGCGGGTGCGCTTCGCCGTCGAGTTTCGCCATCACGAATGGCACCTGCCCCGCGTGCTGCGGCTCCTCGAGGAGCATCGTGTCGGCTGGGTCTGGACGGATGTGACGCCGCTCGATCATCAGGCCGAGGGCGCTTTCGAATTCCTCCCCCAGACCACCGACTTCATCTACCTGCGCCTGCTCGGTGATCTGGAGAAAAAGTACGCGGGCGACGGTCGCACGCTGCACACCTACCGCGAGATCCAGTGGCCGCGCGACGCTTCGCTGGAAAACTGGGCGACGCGATTGCGCCAGCGCCTCGCCGATTCCTCACCGCTGCTCGTCGCGGTGAACAACCACTTCGAAGGTTTCGCGCCGCAGACCGCGCACCGGCTGGCCGCGCTCCTCGACCTTCCCGTGCACCCCTTGCCCAGCGAGGGCGGCAGCGACGCGGACTCCGGCCAGATCAGGCTCCTGTGAATCTCTCCCCGCTCAAGGCTCGACCCGCACTCCAAACGCCACGACCACCGGCGCGCCCTGCACCTGCACTTCGCAGAACAGCCGCAGGAATCCTGGCCGCGGCGGGAAACAGGTAAAGAGCATCGTCGGACCGCCGCGGGCTTCCGGCAGGAAGATCTCACCGTTGCTAGGGTGCAGGTGGATCGGCGTGCCGTAGTCGTCGTAGAAACCCACGAGGTGCGCGAAGGAATTCATGACCGGTTCGAGCTGCGTGAAAGGCTTGCCCGCGGGATCGGTGAAGGTGACGCGGAGTCCGCCCGGGCGGCCGGCCCGCAGCGGCGGGGTGCTGAGCGCGAGCTCGATTTGGAGCAGCCCTGCCGTGGATTCGCCGGGAACGGAGGTGCCGGCGACCGCGGATGGCCTGGCCGTGGCGACCAGCCGTTCCGCGCGATCATTGAGTTCACCGGCGGGCTCGTCGGACGCGAGATCGAGGTGGGGCAATTCCTCCAGCGCCGTCTCCACCGGCACGATCTGCGCCCACATCCGATGCGGGCCGGGCCGGGCCGGGGTGAAGGTGAAAGTGTATTCGCCCGGCGTCGCGCTCGCCTGCGGATGCGCGCGCTGAAAGTCACTCAGCCCCGGTTCCTGGATGAATACCTGAATCGGCTGCGAATGCGTGACGAGCAGATCCGCGATCTTCACCGGCGAACCATCGAGGCGGGCGAGCTGGAACTTCACCGTCGCCGGCCGGCCCGCGGCCAGCGGTCCATCCGCCGCGCCCGTGAGCCGGACGGTGGCCGTCCCCGGCTGCACATACACGAAGCTGTAGGGCACGCGCCGCGGGATCAGCTTCGCTCCGCAACGCAGGCACGGCGTCGTCGGATCGCCCGCGAGGAAGTCGGGATGCTGTGGGCAGACATAAATTTCCGCATTCACCGTGGCGGGGTCGAATTTTGCGGCGAGTTCCGCGAGATGCATCCGCAGCTTTTCCCGTTTTTCGGCGATGTTCAGTTCGTCGTTTGCGACCCCCGATGCGCCCACGGCGCCCACCCAGCCCATGGCGCGGGCGACCACCTCGCCCGACTCCGCCAGCTCGGGCGCACGACCTAGCGCGCGGAGCGCCGGGCTGCAAAAGGACACCTGCACCGGGATTTCGCGCAGCCGCTTTTCGGCGATCAGTCGGTCGACGTTCGCCGTCGCGAGCCGGATCACATTCCAAGCCTCCGCCGGCGTGCGCGGATCGAGCAGGCTGGCGGGGACCGTGGGATCGGCGAGGGGGCCGGCCGCGAGCGCGGCGAACGCGGCGAGCGTGACGCCGATCCGGCGCAGGGAGTGGGGGAACATCGCTGCTCTATAGCACACTCCGGGAAAGGGAGCGGGCCGCGCTTTTGTGCTCACCGTCCGCCAATCCATGAGGGCGTCGGGAAGCGGAGCAAGCTGTAGGGCGTTTCTGTGAAACGCCGGGGGGTGGTTTTTCGGGCGGGGGGATCCCCCGCGGCGTCTGGCACAGACGCCCTACAGTCTCGCCAACCGAATGATTCGACGCCCTACTAGATTTTAACCACTCATGTCCGAAATGCGTTTCAACCCCATCACCCGCGACTGGGTGATCCTCGCCCCCGGCCGATCGCAAAAGCCGAACGACTTTCGCGCGGCGCTCAAGCCGAGCGCGGCGCGGCCGCCATTCCGGAGCGACTGTCCCTTTTGCGTCGGCAACGAAGATCCGCAGCGGGAAATCATGCGGGTCACGGCGGCGGATGGTTCGTGGCTCACGCGCGTGATTCCGAACAAATTCCCCGCGCTCTCCGCGGCCGACGATCTCTGCCGGACCACGCATGGCACTTTCCGTTCGCTCGCCGCGGTCGGGGCTCACGAGGTGGTGATCGAGCATCCGCGGCACGATCTCGCGCCGGCCACGATGGAGCCCGCGCACCTCGCCGGCGTCCTGCGGGTTTACCGCGAGCGCTACCGCGCGCTCCGCGCGAATCCGGTGGTCGAGAGCATTGTCATTTTCAAAAACCACGGCGAGCGCGCGGGGACATCGCTCGAGCATCCGCATTCGCAGATCGTCGGCGCGCCGATCATCGCCTCGAGCGTTCGTACCCGGCTCGAGGAAGCGAGCCGCTTCCACGAGGAAGCCGGCCAGTGCCTCTGCTGCCGCGTCCTCGCCGATGAACTCGAGGCCGGTGAACGCATCCTCGAAGTCGTTCCCGGCTTCGTCGCCTTCATTCCCTACGCCGCGCTCTCGCCCTATCATCTCTGGATCTTTCCGCGCCGGCACGCGTCGTCCTTCGACTCGATCCTCGATGAGGAAATCAGCGACCTCGCGAACGTCCTGGTGCGCGTCCTCCGGCGTCTCTCCGCCGCCCTCGACGATCCCGACTTCAACTTTACCATCCGCTCCGCGCCCGTGAACGAAAGCGACGTCCCCTATTACCACTGGTATGTCGCGATCGTCGCGCGCACCACTCACGTCGCCGGCTTCGAACTCGGCAGCGGCATCTTCATCAACAGCGTCCGCCCCGAAGACGCGGCCGAAACCTTGCGCGCGGCGGTGATCGACGGCTAAAACTGTCATCCTGAGCGGAGCGCGGCACGGGCAGGGGCAGGAAATAGGGGTGTGCTGGGGCGGTGCGCAGTCGAAGGACCTCATACTTTTTCCCCCGGCGGGTCAGCACAGCGCTCCGCACCGCGTCTGCCCGGGGAAACAGTTAGAGGTCCTTCGACTGCGTTCCTCCCACCTGCGCCCACGAGGAAATCCGCTCAGGATGACAGCGGTACGGAGCGCTTCGCCCCCCCCCTCACCGCCGATACATCTCCAGCGCCACATCGCGTTCGTGGTGGTGATCGACGATCGGCAGCGGGTAGTTTTTTTCGAGCCGCAAGCCGGCGGGCGGCTCCGCCAGCTTGCGCGCCGGCACGTCGCGCAGCTCGGGCACCCAGCGTTTGATGTAGGCGCCCTCCGGATCGAAGCGCGCCGTCTGCGACCATGGATTTTGAATCCGAAAATACGGCGCCGCATCTGTCCCCGTGCTCGCGCTCCATTGCCAGCCGCCGTTGTTCGACGCGATCTCGCCATCCACCAGCCGCTGCATGAACCACTGCTCGCCCGCACGCCAGTCCACGTGCAGATCCTTGGTCAGAAACATCGCCACGATCATCCGCACCCGGTTGTGCATGAAGCCGGTGGCCGCGAGCTGGCGCATCCCCGCGTCCACGATCGGGAATCCCGTCCGCCCCGCCTTCCACGCCTCCAGCTTCGCGCCCTCGCGCACCCACTTCAGCCCGCGATAGTCTTCGTTGAATTCATGCGCCAGCACCTCCGGCCAGTGCCAGAGCACCTGCATGTAGAATTCCCGCCAGATCAGCTCATTGATGTAGATCTCTACATTCCGCCGCTGCCCCGCCGGCGTCGCGTCGGCCACCTCGCGGCACCGCGCATACACCTCGCGGATCGAGAGCGTGCCGTAGCGCAGATCCTGCGAGAGGCGCGAGGTCGCCTCCTCGCCCGGCAGATCGCGCATCTCGGCGTAATGCTGTGCCGGCCCATCGAGAAAGCGCGACAGCCGCTTCCGCGCCGCCGCTTCCCCCGGCTCAATGATCTCCGCATCGCTGTTCAGGCCCCAGGTCGCCAGTGTCGGGAGCGGATCGCTGGGCAAGGGAGGCGTGGAGATCGAGCCGAGGGCGCGACTCGCCTCGGGCTTGTCCAGCTTCAGCCACGCCTTCGCATACGGCGTGAAGACCTTGAAATGCGTGCCGCCGCCGGTCAGCACCTCGTCGCGTTCGTGAATGGCGATGTCCTTCTCCGCATGGATCGCGATCCCATGCGCCGCCGCCGCTTTCGCGAGTTGCGCCTCCACGGCGCGGCCATGGGGATCGGGATCGCGGTTGAAATAGATCGCGACCGCGCCGCACTCGCGCGCCAGGTCCACCAGCGCCTTCACCGCGTCGCCGCGCCGCACGATCAGCCGCCCTCCCTTCGCTTCCAGATTCTTTGCGAGCGACGCGAGACATCCGCACAGAAACTCCTGCCGCGGCGCTCCCGTCCAGCGGTGCTCCCCCTGCCACTCGCTCACGATGTAGACCGGCACGATCACCTCATGCGCGGCGCGGGCGGCGGCGAGCGCCATATTGTCCGTGAGCCGCAGATCGCGGCGGAACCAGTGGAGGGCAGTCGGCATGGGATGTGGGGAACGTCTGTCACCGGCGCGGCGATGCAGGAGTCTAACATCAAATGCCTTTGAAAACCGGACGCTCTTCGGAGCCGGAGGCTCCAAAGAAATTAGCCGGCGGCGTCAGCCACCGGATCCAGCGGGCAAACTAGCCCAGCCCCAGCGGGGCGGCAGCGTCTCCACCG
>JANPHH010000483.1:0-16267 GCA_031424375.1 Chthoniobacter sp.
AATCCCAAATCCCGGCAGCAAGACCACGCTCTACAACCTCGGCGGCGACACCGTCGCCATTTTGCACAACCCAAACAGCAAACACCGCAGCCCGATGGCCCTGTGGATCAGCTTCGACGGCATGAAGACCTGGCCCTACCAACGCGTGCTCCAGCAGGAATCCGTGGACGGCCCGAAAGGTCGCATGAACTACCCCGACGGCTTCGTGAGTGCCGACAAACAGTGGCTCCACTTCGCCTTCGACGACAACCGCCACCGCGCGGTGCACTACTCCGCGAAGCTCCCGCCGCTGCCTTGAGGGAGCTTCTGCGGATGAGGCTTTCGCAGGTGTCATCCTGAGGAACGAAGGATCCGTCGCGTAGCCTGCGGGATCCTTCGCAGGCTCAGGATGACACGCAGCGAGCGGAGCGGCTGCTCACTGCTCCGCAAAGCGCCAGCCTCGCGGGCGGCTCAGTTCTCGATGCTCGTCTTTGTCTTTTTCACCTTCGGTGCGAAGAAGTTCGTGCCCGGATCAAGAAAGTCATTCCCCGTGTCGTCATTGGCGCCGCCGTCGACCGTGAGGCCGCCGAGGAACCGCACGAAGTCGTTGCTCTTCGCCGCGCTGGAAATGCCTATAGCGATCGTGTCGTCGCCCGCGCCGAGCTGGACGGTCACGAGCCCCTTCATCGTCGCCGGACCGAAGTAGCTGGCCTGCTCGATCGCGACCTGGTCCGCGCCCGCGCCGGTCTGCACATCGACCGTGCTCTGCGTGGAGAAGTTGTTCATCTCGACCTTGCTATCCACCACCCCGAGCGAGACGGACACGGCCTTCGCAACCGACACGTCGTGCGTGCGGAAAGTATCGGTAAAGCCGGTGGTCGTGCTGTCCGTCGTGGTGGCGGTGACGGTCAGCTTGCCACCGAGTTTCAAGCTGCCGAGCAGGCCGGAGCTGCTGGCGAGTTCGAAGAGCTGATCGCCGTTGTCCCCTGCCCCGAGGTCCACCGCGACGTTCCCGGTGATCGCTCCATCGGCGAAAATCGCCGCCGTGTCCGCGTCGCCGCCGCCGTTGAAAGTGATCGCGCCCTTGGCCTCCAGCACTCGCGCGAATAAGCCGAAGTTGTCATCGCCGGCCTTGCTCTCGATCGTGACTGCGCCCGCGAGGCTGGCGCGCAGCGCGCGGATCTGCACCTCGTCCACATTGATCCCGCCCGTCGCGGAGAATGAGCTTCCGAGCGTGAGCGTGCCCGGATTGAACTCCAACAACGAATCGCCATCGCCAGTCTCCAGGATCACCGCTTTCTTCACCGCAAAGGTGGAGCCGAAGGCCTGAAACGTGTCTTCGCCCGCTCCACCCGTGACCCGCAGCGTACCGCCGAGGGTGGTGCGCGTGCTCTGAAAGAGCATCGTGTTGTCCTGCGCACCGAGATTGATGTCGACGGCCCCGTTCACCGCCAGCGCGCCGCCGCCAAAGCGGAAGTTGTCGATATTCGCGCCGCCCTTGATCGTGAGCGCGCCGCTGTAGGTGGAGGAAAGCGACTTGCTGTCGAAAACATTGAGCCCTGCACCGAGGTCGAAGGTCGCCGCCTTGCCAACCTTCAGCGTGGAAGGCGACCACGTCACATCGTCATCGTCGCTGCCGGTCGTGACGCTCAACGTGCCGTCCACCTGGAGCAGCGGCACGTCGGCTTTGACCGAGTTGGAATCATTCCCGGCGAGGAACTTCACGTTGCCCTTCAGCTTGGTCGCGCCGCCGGTGAACTCGAGGAGGTTCTCGCCCGCGCCCGCATCGAAGTTGATCGCGTTGCCGTCGGCCGCCTTGCCCATCGACACCCCGAGATAGCTGCGCAGCACGATCGTGTCCGCCTCGCCATTGCCGGTGAACTTCACGCCTTTGCCCACGGACGTAATTTCACCCGAGAGCAGAAAGCTGTCCTGCCCCGCGCCGCCCGTCAGCGTCACCGCCCCGCCCACCGCGTTCTTGCTCGCGTTGAAATCCACAAAGCCCCCATCGCCATAGTTCACCGTCACGTCCCCGCCGACCGTCGCGGTCAGGCCTTCGAAGCTGAAGTTTCCGCCGTCGCCGCCGAAGTCGATTTGCACCGCGCCCTTCACTCCGAGATTGCTGGCCGAGACCGTGTCGAGACCCGCGCCACCGGTGAAGCTGACGGTTTTCAGCCCGGCGAGATTATCGAGCCTCACATCGTCCGTGTCGGCGCCGCCCGTGATGGTGAGCGCATTCAGCGGCCCGGTGATGAACTGGATCGTATCGCCCGCGTCGCCGATCTCCGTTCCGCTCGGCGTGCCGTCCACGACATAGACATTGTTCGCGCCCTTCCCCACGAAGATCTCATGCGCTTCGCCGTCCGCCGCCGCGAGTGTCAGGGCGCCGCTCGCCGCATTATAGGTAAAGTTGACGACGCCCGCGGGAGCGATGCGGTCTTCGAGAGGTTCGATGGGGATGAACATGGTGTGATGCGATGGTATTTTTTGCGGAGTGAAACTGCGGACGCCCACCGCCCGGAATGAGCCGGGGCGCTTCCAATGGTCACACGCCGTGGTCTAGCGATGGAAGACGCTGGTGTCAGTATCAGACTGCACCGATGCACTCCCCGCGCTCACCCTTGCACCCGGCTGGCTACACCGATCTTCTCGCGCCCCGTGAGCCGCGAGTCGAACAGCCGCCGATCAACCTACATCCTCGTCGGGCTCATTCTCGGCGCGATCCTCGGAGCCGTGGCCCGCGCATGGTGGGGCGGGGCCGCGCTCGAGGCGCTGGTCGCGAACGTGATCAAGCCCATTGGCACGATCTTCCTGCGCCTGATCTTCATGGTCGTGGTGGCGCTGATCATCTCGGCGATCGTCCTCGGCGTGGTCGAACTCGGCGATGTGCGGCGGCTGGGCCGGGTCGGAATTCGCTGCCTCGCCATGACGCTCGCTCTCCGGCGCCAGCGTGGTCGTCGGGCTCGGCGAAGCTGCCGCCGCTGCCCACACCTTAAGCGGTTCCGCGGGTTGCGGAGCATTGGTTGCGATCTTCGCCGTTGAACGTATAGAGGTTCGGCGCTGCATTGGTGAAAGTGGTCTGCGCCTCCCCCCTTTATGAAGATCGCTGCTCCACTCACCGCCACGTTGCTGTTGCTCGCGACTGAACTGCGTGCGGACCTCGACACGAACGGCAACGGGCTGAGCGATGTGTGGGAGGCGCAGTGGGGCGCGATCGGACTGAGCGCGGCGTCGGACAGTGACGGCGATGGTTTCACTAATGCGCAGGAAGCAGCCGCGGGCACGAATCCGCTCTCGGCATTGAGTCGACCGGTGCTCGGGATCGCGGGCGGAAGCGGAACGGTCTCCGTGCAGTGGCCGTCGCAGCGCGGGAAGCGATATACGGTGCTCGCCCGACCGGATCTCAATGGCAGCACCTGGGATCCGATCTCACTCACGGATGGCACCGGTACCGCGCTCGCGCTTGACCTCGCGACCGCGGGAGTGAGCCGACAGTTTTTCCGGCTGAAGATCGCGGACCTCGACACGGATGGCGATGGGCTGAGCGATTGGGAGGAAATCAAGCTCGGCTGGGATGCTGCGTCTTCGCACACCGAACGGAATGACACGGCCGACGCCACCCACGCCACTGCGGGCTGGAATGCGGCGAACACGGTGACGGTCGCGGCGCTCGACAACTCAATGAGCGAGCGCTGGCCGGATCGCGGCGTGATTGCGATCCGGCGCACCGGCGGGCTGAAGCCGATCACGGTGAACTTCACGCTGGGCGGCACGGCGACGCTCGGCAGCGATTACACCGCGAATGCGACGACAAGCATCGTGGTGCCGGCGGGCGCGCGGGAGACGTGGGTGGAGTTCACGCCGATCGCGGATGCGCTCGATACCGAGGGCACGGAGACGATCGTGCTGACGCTGAATGCGGGAGCGAGTTATGCGGTGGGCGCGACGACTTCCGCCACGGTGCAGCTCGCGAATGAAACGGCGACGAGTCCGCCCTCGGCCAAGGCGGCGGCGCGGTTTCTCGTGCAGGCGGCATTTGGTCCGAGCCGGGATGATCCGGCGGATGCGGACATCATTCCGGAAAATGTGGAGCAGGTGATGGCGCTCGGTTTCGAGGGGTGGCTGGATGCGGAGTTCGCGAAGCCGGTGACGAAGCTGCAACCGTTCGTGGATGTGTCGGAGAGTATCCCGGAGTTTTACATCGATCGGAAAATCGCGGCTTGGTGGGCGCGGGCGATGGGCGCTCCCGAGACGCCCGGCGGGCCGGCGGTGCAGTACGACGCGCTGCGGCATCGCATCGCGTTTTGCCTCAGCCAGATCCTCGTCACATCCGACCGCCCGGAGGCACTCGCGGTGCAGCCCGCGGGCATGGCGAATTATTATGACGTGCTCGTCCAGCACGCGTTCGGTAACTACCGCGACATCCTCTACAACGTCACGCGGCATCCAGTGATGGGCTTCTATCTCAGCGCGTTGAAGAACCAAAAGGCCGACCCGGCAACCAACCGCTACCCGGACGAAAACTATGCGCGTGAAGTGATGCAGCTCTTCTCGATCGGACTCTGGGAACTGAACACTGATGGCACCCGTAAGCAGGTCAATGGACAGGACATCCCGACTTACAATAACTCGCACATCACAAACTTCGCGCGCGTCTTCACGGGCATGACTTACGCGGGCGGCGCGGGCAATTTCACCGGCGCGAATGAAAACTGGTTGCTACCTATGATCCTCGTCGATGCCCAGCATGACTGCGCGGCGAAGACGCTGCTCAATGGCGCGACGCTGCCCGTGCGAACGCCGAGTGTGCCCGACACCGGCTCCGCCACGGATCTCGATCTCAACGCGGCGATCGACAATCTTTTCAACCACCCGAATGTCGGTCCGTTCCTCGCGCGCCTGCTCATTCAGCGGCTGGTTACCTCGAACCCGAGTCACGCCTACATCGGGCGGGTGGCGGCGAAGTTTAATAACAACGGCGCGGCGGTGCGCGGGGACATGAAGGCGGTGATCAAGGCGATCCTGCTCGATCCCGAGGCGCGCGATGCGGCGCACATGGATGACCCGCTGTTCGGAAAAATCCGCGAGCCGTTTCTGCGCGTGGTGAACATGGCGCGGGCTTTCGACGCGGCGTCGCCGTCGGGACTCTATCAGCTCGGGAGCTTCTTCATGGATCACTACGAGGAGCCGATGAAGTCGCCGAGCGTGTTCAATTTTTACCTGCCCGGCTACACGCCGCCGGGCGAAATCCAGGCGGCGGGGCTCGTCGCGCCGGAGTTGCAAATCGTGAACGCCACGAGCGCGGTGAGTGCACCGAATTATTATTACAATGCGATCCTCAGCGACCTCCACCGCTGGGGCACTGCCGATCCGCAGCGCCGCACGCAGCTCAATCTCACGCACGAACTGACCTTCGTCGCGGGTGCCACGCCGGACATCGACGCGCTGATCCGCCGCCTCGATCTCGTGCTCACCTACGGATCGCTCGATCCGCGACAGTGGCAGATCATTCGCGACTGTGTGCTGCGGATCAGCACGGCCACTTACGACTACCAAAACGAGCGCATCCGCGCGGCGATCTATCTCATCGTCACTTCCCCCGATTACTGCGTCCTCCGATGAACTCTCCCATCACTCGCCGTCGTTTCCTCGGGCAGGCCAGTTGCGCCGCGGTCAGTTCGCTGCCGATCCTCAGCACGCTGCTGAACCTGAAGCTCGCCGGCACGGTGGCCGCGCAAGTTCCAACCAGCGAATACCGCGCGGTTGTCTGTCTCTTTCTCAATGGCGGAAACGACAGCTTCAACATGCTCGCCCCGCGCGGCAACGACGGCGGCTATGCAGAATACGCGGCGGTACGCGGCGATCTCGCGTTGCCGCAGGCGTCGCTGCTGCCGATCAATCCGCAGGGTTACAGCGGCCCGCAGCTCGGCGTTCACCCCGGCATGCCGGAGCTGCAGAGTTTGTTTGAAAGCGGCGACGCGGCTTTCGTGGCGAATGTCGGCACGCTGCTCCAGCCGGTGACCAAGGCGGAATATCTCGCCGGATCAAAGCCGGTGCCGCTCGGGTTGTTTTCGCATTCCGACCAGATCGAGCAGTGGCAGACCGGCATCTCTGTCCATCGCAGCGGCATCGGCTGGGGCGGACGCGCGGCCGATCTCCTCCACTCGCTGAACTCCACGCAGAGTGTGTCGATGAATGTCTCGCTCGCGGGCAGTAACGTCTTTCAGACCGGCAACGAGATCTTCGAGTATGCCATCACCGAAAACGGCGCGACGGAACTCGCCGGCTACCAAAAGCAGTGGCAGGCGGGCGGCAGTCTGAATCAGATCCGCAGCGCCGCGGTCGATGGCATGCTGGCCCGGGAATACTCGAACATCCTGCAGCGCAGCTTCGCCCGCAGCGAACGCAGCGCGGTGGATGCCTACGATCTTTTCACGAATGCCATCGCGCCCGCGCTCCCCCCTGGTGCGAGCTTCGCCAACTCCGGCAGCCCGCTGCTCGTGAAGCAGATGCAGATGGTGGTAAAAGCCATTGCCGGACGCGCCGCACTCGGGGCGAAGCGGCAGACGTTTTTCCTCTCGCTCGGCGGCTGGGATCATCACGACGAAGTGATCGCGAATCAGGCGGCGATGCTGCCCGTGGTCAGCGCGGCGGTCGGCGGTTTTTATCAGGCGCTCGTCGCGCTCGGGATCGAGAATCAGGTCACGCTCTTCCTCGCCAGCGACTTCGGCCGCACGCTCAGCTCGAACGGCCGCGGCTCGGATCACGCGTGGGGCAGCAATGTCTTCGTGGTGGGCGGCGCGGTGAATGGAAAGCGCATCCACGGCAGCTATCCCGCGCTTTACGACAACAACCCGCTCGACACCGGCCGCGGCCGCCTCATCCCGACGACGAGCGTGGATGCCTACTTCGCCGAACTCGCGCTGTGGCTCGGCGTGCCGAAGTCCAGCCTGCCACTGGTGCTGCCAAACATCACCAGTCACTACAACCTCGCGAGCGCGGCGAATCCGGTGGGGTTTCTGCCGGTGTCGTAGCGCGAGGGCCGGCGATTCGACGGAGGAGCGTTTTTCTGGCCGACGCGGATATCCCTTCCTCAGAGGGTGGGACGGCGTTCGAGCCTCCCGTGAGCATGCCGCGGTCTGTCGAAAAATCGTCCGTTCGACACCGCGCATATGAGTCACGGCTTGGAGCAGCTTGGGGTAATGATCAAATCCAGGACCGCGGAAGGGGACGTTCGACGTTCCAGAGACAAAACGTGCCAGACGCGACATAAATTTGCCCCAACAGAGGGCAAATCGCCCGCAAACCCTGACGAATACTGGTGACCCTAACGGGATTCGAACCCGTTTTCGCGCATTCGTGGAACTTCGTGAAAAAGGCGCAACGTCGCGCAATTCAGTGTATTTTAGGGTTTCGAGCCGATGAGTGGGCTTTGCAGAATCGCGCAGGATTGCGCGGGGGTGGTGTCCGAAATTGTCCGAAACGCCGATAGCCTAACGGGCGCGTTGCCCGTTAGAGTCGGCTCAGTCGCTTTTCGCTCCTTAGAATGCTACCGCATCGGCAATGAGAACCGCATCCCGCCTTGCAGGCTGAGAATGAGCGCGTGACGCTGGCGCTTTTCTTCGCCCCTCGGTAGGCTCGCATTCCGATGCCGGAACCCGACCCCGATCCGTCGCATCCGTCTCACGTTCCCTACGGTGAAGCGGACACGCGCGCCAAGCTGATTGACCCGAAGCTGCACGCCTGCGGCTGGACGGAGGATTTCATTCGGCGCGAGGAAACGGCCGGCGAAATCGAAATCGTCGATGGACGCGCCGTGCGGGCGATCAAAGGGCGGGTTGATTACACGTTGCGGCTCCGCGTCACGGAGCATTCGCAGCCCGTCGCCGTCTCCTACATTGAGGCGAAGGCGGAGGGCAATACGCCGGGCACAGGGTTAGAGCAGGCGAAGGGTTACGCCGCGGCGTCGAAACGGCACAACGTCCCGTTTGTTTTCTCCACCAACGGGCACCAGTTCGTTGAATACGACGCCTTCACGCAACAGACCTCAGACCCGAAGCCCCTCGCACAATTCCCGAAACCCGCAGAACTCCGGCTTCGCTACGAGCATGGGAAAGGGTTCGCGCTCGATTCCGAGGCCGCGAAGCCCTTGCTCGTCCCGTATCCCGGCGGCGAAGCAACGCGCCGCTACTACCAGGACGCCGCGATTCGCGCCGTGCTCGAAAAGGTCGCGACGGGTGAAAAGAAGGCGCTGCTCTCGCTCGCCACCGGCGCGGGCAAAACCTTCATCGCGGTGAACCTGCTCCGCCGCATCGCCGACGCCGGCCAGCTCCGCCGCGCGCTCTTCGTCTGCGACCGCGACGAACTCCGCACGCAAGCTCTCACGGCGTTTGGAAACATCTTCGGCGGCGACGTGGCCGAAGTTTTCGAGGGAGACGATGGCAAGAACAACGCGCGCAATGCCCGCATTCACATCGCTACCTATCAGACGCTCGACATCGACTCCGACGAAGCGGCCGCAAATTTCCTCGCGAAGCACTACGCAGAAAATGCGTTCTCCCATATCATCATCGACGAGTGCCACCGCTCGGCATGGGGAAAATGGTCGCAGGTGCTCAAGCGCAACCCGGACGCGATCCAAGTAGGACTCACCGCGACGCCGCGTGAATTGATCCTCACGGCGAAACGCCACGCCGCAGCCAGCGGAGACCTTTCCCAACACGACGCCGCGCGCGAAGACGAGCGCATCCTCGCCGACCACCTCAAATACTTCGGCGAGCCCGTTTACGAATACTCCCTCGCGCAAGGTATCGAAGACGGCTACCTCGCGCCGCCGGAGATTTTCACCTTCGACATTTTCCACGATGGAAAATCGGAGTCTGAGCGCGAGTCGGGCGTGATCCGTGAAGACGTGGCTTCCAAGCCGCTACACGATGCGCACACGGGCGCGCCCCTCACCGCCGCCTCTCTCGATCCGCGCTACGCGCCGAGCAAGATCGACGAACGGCTACTGATACCCGACCGCATTGCGGCAATGTCCCGGCATCTATTCGAGCGGCTGTGTCTGCACGGCGGGCCGGAGCAGAAGACGATTATCTTTTGCGCCAGCGATGCTCACGCGCAGCGCGTCGCCGCCGAACTGGGAAACCTCTATGCCGACTGGTGCGCGGCGAACGGACGCGAGGCCGTCGCGAGCTACGCCTTCCGTTGCACGGCGAAGAGCGGCGGCGGCGATTTGGTCGCGGATTTGCGCGGCTCCGCGTCCTCGCATTTCATCGCCTGCACCGTGGAATTGTTGAGCACGGGCGTCGATGTTCCGTGTCTGCGCAACATCGCCTTTTTCCAATATCTCAAATCGCCAATCGTTTTCGCGCAGATGCTCGGGCGCGGCACGCGCATCGACATCGAAAGCGGCAAGCTCATGTTCCGCGTGTGGGACTACACCGACGCGACGCGCTTGCTCGGCGATGAATTCCGCGTGAAGCCGCGCACGACCGGTGGAGGCGGAGGCACGCCGCCGACACCGCCGCCGCCCGTCGTGGTCGATCAAGTGCAGATTCACATCGCCGACACGGGCCGCTGGCTCACTGCGCTTGCCGATGGACGGCAGCGGCGCATCACCGTCGAGGAATACCGCGAGCGCATCGCGGAGCGGCTCGTTGCGCGGGCGGCGACGCTCGGCGAGTTTCGCGGCCTGTGGGTGGTGCCAGGTGAACGGCGCGGCCTGCTCGGCGAAATCGTCGCGGGCGGTTTCTCCCCGAAGGCGCTGCAAATGGCGGAAGAAGCTCTCGATTTCGATCTTTACGACGTGCTCGGCGAAGTCGGCTACGGGCTCGCCCGCGTGCCGCGCGCACAGCGCGCCTTTGCCTTCACTTGGAAACAAAAGCCGTGGCTGGAGACGATGCCGACACCGCCGCCGCGACAGTGAAAGCTCTTGCGAGTCAGTTTGGCAAAGGCGGCACGGAGGCGCTGGAGACGCCGCAGATTTTCACCATTCCCGAAGTGCGCAAGGCGGGCGGGCTGGACGCTCTCAAGTTGTTCGGAGTGCCAGCGGACGTGCTGTATGAAACGAAGGTGAGGCTTTTCGCGGCATGACGAGTTCCGTCGTGCAGGAAGCGCCGTCGTTGAGCTACGGATGGCGCGTTGTGTCGTTCGCTGACATTCTAACGGAAACGCGAAACGGCCTATACAAACACGAGGATGCATACGGGCGAGGCACGCCGATTCTGAAAATGTTCAACATCGGGCGCTTGGACGGTGCGTGGGTTCTTGACCGTCTCGACCGCGTAGAGCTTTCGTCCGATGAGAAAGAGGATTTTGCCCTTCGAGAAGGCGACATCTTGCTGAATCGGGTCAATAGCCGCGAATGGGTTGGGAAGTGCGCCGTCACAACAGAGGCAGTAGCTGGCGCGGTTTTCGAGAGTAAAAACATGAGGCTTCGATTCAATCGGGCCTTGGCTGAGCCAGAGTTCATCGCCTTATGGCTGAACGGCGAAGTCGGACGCTCGCAAATGGACGGGCTGGCTCGTCAAATTGCGGGCATGGCGACAGTTAATAAGGGTGATCTCGCGACGCTGCGATTGCCACTGCCACCGTTGAATGAACAGCGTCGAATCGCTGCGCGTTTGAAGACGCAGTTGGCGGAAGTGGCCAGCGCCCGTGCTGCCGCCGACGCGCAGCGCATTGCTCTGAAATCCCTGTCCGACGCGCTTATTATTGAGCTATTTGCGACGGCCAATGGGAGAGCGTGGCCGCGTGAACAGCTCGGTTCGGTTTGCAGGCTGGTGAACGGCAACGCTTACAGCGATACCGATTGGAGCCCCACAGGTGTTCCAATTATTCGGATTCAAAATCTGAACAATGAAGCTAAGCCGTTCAATTACTGGGCAGGGTCGCTCGACAATCGCGTGATCGTTCGTGATGGAGACGTGTTGCTGGCATGGTCCGGCACGCCCGGCACTTCGTTCGGAACCCACCGCTGGCGGCGTGGCTTGGGCGTCCTGAACCAGCACATTTTTCGCGTGGATTTGGATACCGCTCGTCTCGATTCCGATTGGGCAGTTATCGCGATCAACGAACAACTTGATTTGCTCATCGGCCAAGCACATGGGGCGGTCGGCCTCCGCCACGTCACGAAACGCGAATGTCAGGAATTGGAAATCGCGCTTCCACCTCTCGCAGAACAGCAACGCGTCGGCTCCCGCCTTCGCGAACAATTCGCCGAGATCGAGCGCGCCCGCGCTGCCGCGGAAATTCAGCTCAAAACCATCGCCGCACTTCCCGGCGCATATCTCCGCGAAGCCTTCGCGCCGGCATGAATCCAGCAGCTTGCATCTTCCCGTGATGCCCGACCACCTTCGCCCAATGCCTGAGTTTCCACATTTAAGCCGCGCTCCGATCGTCGAAGCCCTGATTTACTTTCAGGCGGATGTGTCGGCATCTTGGAAACCGGAAACGCTTCGGACGGAGCTGGCACCGCTTTGGCCGGACCACACGGAGATTCAGGAGATGCAGACTTTCAAGATGGAGTTCAAAGTTGCCCCCGGCAAAGAGCCCAAGCAGGAAATCAGTTCGCCCGGAATCGATGGGCTGATGTTTCGCTCGAAATCAAAGCCCACAGTGTATCAGGCGCGGCGCGACGGTTTTATCGCGAGTTGGCTCAAGCCATACCCGGAATGGGAGACTTTTCAGGCCGATGCCGTCGCGTGCTGGGAGCGATACGCGCACGCGGTCGGATCGCCCATTCTGCACAGCGTCGTGTTGAAGTTCATCAACCGGATGGATTTTCCGGCATCCGACTTTTCCGCGAAGCGATATTTCACAACCCATCCAACGCCACCACCAAAGCTCGGGTGGGAGGTGGGAAACTTCGTTCAGCAGGCGGAGTATCTGGTCCCCGGCACAGCGTATGCCGTTCAGACGGTGCTCACGCGAGCCTTCGACGCCGCACCGGAGTTGATGGCCTTCGTTCTCGACATCGAGGTGAAGCTGCGTGAGCCGATCAGCGCGACGGAGGATCGGTTGAGCGCGGTGCTCGGCGAAATGAGGAAGCTCAAGAATCGGGCATTTTTCGGCATCTTGACGAAGCAGGCGTGGCAGCGATATGTGTAGCCCAGTGGTTGCCCTCGCGTCCCATTTCGCCTTCCCCCTCGCTGTCGCATCTCTCGGTGATCCGAGTCCGGGTGCCGTCGTTTCGCGCTTCGCAGAGGTCGCGCACGCCTACCCTGTGTCGGCGCTGGCCGCTTCGCTGCGAGTGGAACTGGAATCGCTGATCTTCGATTGCGCGCAACCTGGCTGGGATGGATACGGCGCGGAAGCGGTCGGCAGAGACGCCTATCAGGCCGCGATGCGCTTTATCGGCTGCCTGCCGCCCGGCACGCCAGCACCGGAAATCGGTGCGGACCCAGACGGATGTATTTCGTTCGAGTGGAGGAAGTCTCCACGCCGAACCCTGCTCGTGAGCGTGCGTCCGAGCTACGCGCTCGACTACGCGGCTCTCATCGGCATGGAGAAAGCACACGGCTCGGCACCGTTTTTCGGTGAACTGCCCGACGCCGTCCAGATGCTCATCCGTCGCGTAATGGCCGCGTGAGTAGTGGATCGCTGGCGACTGTGCCGGTGGCGGATGACGAGCGCCTCGCACGGTTTGTTTTTGATAAGCGGTGGCTGCCGAAAAACGGCGAGGGCGTGAACGCGCGGGCGATTCTAGCCTACAGATATGTGGAGTTGTCGGTGAGCCGGCATCGCGATCTTTCGGGAGCGGAGCTTTGGGGGCTAGGTCAGGACGTGGCGCGAATGCGGAGCGCTGGGGAGGAGCGTGAGATCGTCCTCCTCGGGCGCGCTGACTTTCTCGCCCGAACGGCCCGACAGCAGAAGCTCGACGTGAAACCCGATGAGCCGCCGCGCAATCACGCGAATGTAGTCGGATGGCCGGCTGAAAAATCCGCCCAAATGCTCCTCGCGCAGGAAATTGCGGCACGGAGCGATTTCGTTCCGCACGTCCCGCTCGCGTGAATCAACAAATGGAGGACAGGGAACGGGCAGCCACGAAATCGCTCGGCACGCAGAGCGCCGTCAACGCCGCCGTCTGGAGCATCTGCGACATCATGCGCCGGAGCAACTGCGCCGGGGCGATGCAGTATGTGCCCGAACTGACGTGGATTCTTTTCCTCCGCATCTTCGACGAACGCGAGACGCACGAAGCCGAGCGCGCCGCCGCCGTGGGCGCGGACTTTCGCCCGTCGCTCGCTGCGCCTTACCGCTGGCAGGATTGGGCCGCGCCCGATGCGCCGAAGCGCAAGGAACTCATGGAAGGCGCGATGGGCGCCTTCTTTTCCTTCGTCAATGGCGACCTCATCCCGCATCTCAAGACGCTCGGGAAACAGACGAACGCCACCGCGCGGCAAAAGGTGATCGCGGAAATCATGTCCGGCGTGGATCGCACGCGCATCGACACGGAACGGAACTTCTGCGACGTGCTCGACAAGGTGCATGAAGTCACCGCCGCGAGCGTGGACGACACGCACGTTTTCACGCTTTCCCAGGTGTATGAGGGCTTGCTGCTCAAGATGGGGGAGAAGGGCAATGACGGCGGGCAGTTTTTCACGCCGCGCGAGATCGTGCGCACCGTCGTCGAAGTCATCGCGCCGACGGTCGGCGAGACGGTTTATGATCCGTGCTGCGGCACAGGCGGATTTCTCGCGCAGGCTTACGAGCACATGATTCGCAAACTCGGCGACGAGCACACCGGCGACGCGCTCGACACGCTGAAAGAGCGCACCTTTTACGGACGCGAAAAAGAGAACCTCGTTTATCCCGTGGGCCTCGCGAACCTGATGCTGCATGGCATCGACCAGCCGCACATCTGGCATGGCAACGTGCTCACCCAGCAGGAGGTTTACGGCGGGCTCTACGAACACGCGCCGCGACAATTCAACGTGATCCTCGCCAACCCGCCCTTTGGCGGAAAGGAAGGGCTGCAAGCGCAGGCGCGCTTCGCCTACAAGACGAAGGCGACGGAAGTGCTCTTTCTACAAGACATCCTCGAAAGCCTCGCGCCCGGCGGCCGCTGCGGCTTGGTGATGCCAGAAGGTGCGCTTTTCCAAACTTCACAGGATGCCTTTGTGAAGACCAAACGCCGCCTTCTCGATACGTGCGACCTTTGGTGTATCGTCAGTTTGCCGGGTGGAGTCTTCGCGGCAGCGGGAGCCGGAGTGAAAACGAACCTGCTCTTTTTCACCAAGGGCAAAGCGACGGAACGCATCTGGTATTTCGACCTCTCCGACGTGAAGGTTGGCAAGAAAACGCCCTTCACGCGCGACCGGCTGAAAGATTTCTTCGCCCTGCTCCCGACTCGCGGCGACAGCGACCGGAGCTGGACGATTGATTTCGCCGCGCGCCGAAAGAAGGCCAAAGCCGACGCCGACGCGATTCGCGCACAGACCGCGCCGCCGCGCGCCGCCCTCGCCACGCTGAAAGAGCAGGAATCCGCACTCACGAAGGCAAAAGCCGAGAAAGCCGAAATCGAAGCCATCCGCGCGCGGATGAAAGACCGCGAGCGCGAGATCCGCGCCCTCGAAACGAAGGCGCAGCAAATCGAAGACGCAGCCTTCGACCTCAAAGCCGTGAACCCGACTGCCAAGGCCGCAGGCGATCTTCGCACTCCGACCGAAATGCTGGATTTCATTGATGAAAAGGGCCGGGAAATTGCGGACGCTTTGAAGAGACTCAGGCTTTTGGAAACGGCGGCTGATTAGCGGCGAATCCGGGTGACGTGAGAGCGGGGTGTGTACGGCTGACCATGCCCGCGCCAGCCTTACGGTGGCGGGGCGTCCGAAAATTCCCCATTTTGAAACCCCTTTCCCCCGCGACACCGACGGAGAATTCCTTCGCCTAAACCACGGAGGCACCAGAAGCGTCATCCTGTAACAAAAAGCCCACCTGCGGGCAAATCTGCGCGAATGCGCCCCATATTCCAAAGGCTTCCCCGGAAGTCTTCATCATAGCAAGCAATCGCGCCGGGAAGGCGGGGCATCATTGCCTCAACAACCCCTTGCCGAAGCGCACGGCTTGAATCGCAATCTTCAGCGCCACATCTTCGAGGCTTCTTCTTCCTCATCCGTGACGCCCGCCGCTGCGCGCACCGCGCGAATGGGACTCAAGGCATTGAGGTTCGGAGCGCCGCCACGGACACGGGAGGCAATGTTGGGCAGCTTCGCCCGGTTGATAAGGTCGTAGTCGCCGTTCTTGCTCAGGCCCATGTGCCAGTAGCAGTAGCCATCGAGGTCAACGTAATGCACTTCCTTGGAGTAGAAATAACGGACGTAGCCTTTGGCAATCCGGGCACCGAACCGCTCGAACTCCTTGTATAGCTCGTCCGGCACCGTCTTCCCGACGATGGCGTATTCGTGCGGCCATTGCTTCATCCTCTTAGCTTCCCGCCATCCGCACGCCTTAACCAGCGCGCGCAGTTCCTCATCAGTGATTGTCTTGATGTCCCTCATCCAGCGCAGCTTACCGCCCTAAGCGCTTAAGTCAAAACAATACCTAAAAAATGTGCGATTTGCACAGTGTGCAAATGATTCAGGAGATAGAACATCTGATTTATGTGACGCCCAACTTAGCGTTCGCAAATCAATAGGACGGCTGCAATCGTGCTTACGCGCATCGTGGCGGAGGCACTCCGCCCGCCTCTTGTCTAGCTCTGTGATTACCGCACAGTCTTCGTGATTTGGTATTGCGCCAGCCGCTTCCCCGCCCCGGTGGTAGTGGTGTAGGAAAACATTCCAGCGCGAATAGCATCCACGTCAATGTAGTCCCCATCTACTACAGAATTCTGCCGTTTGTGACCAGTGATGAAAACAAGGTCTTCGCCTCCAAGAAGCGGCTTTGCGCGTCCTTTAGTTAGTCCAGAACCGTTGGAGCGCATCACAATGATGCCTTCTTTAACCACCTGAAACACTTTGCCCTCGATACGCACGGCGCTCTTGAGTTGTTCCTTCTTCGTTTTCTCCGCTGCTTGCTTTTCCGCCGCCGCCGCTCGCTCTTTAGCCTGTCGTTCCGCTTGCGCGGCTTGGAACGCTGCTACCTTTTGCGCGTCGTAGTATCTGAGGCGCACGTTTTCCGGTAGATCAGTGAGCAGCACCTTTGCTGTTCCTCTTTTGTGGACGATCACGAGGCCGTCAGGGTCAACCTGCTTTAGCGCAACGGCTTCGTATATTGTGCCGCTAAGAGTTGTCAGATTACCGGTAAGCGGCGGGGGTGTAGTTGGCGGAGCGGTTGCGGCTCC
>JANPHH010000484.1:0-1772 GCA_031424375.1 Chthoniobacter sp.
ATCCGCGAGCAACTCGCCAAACATCGCACGATCGAAACCTGCGCCTCGTGCCATCGCAAGATCGACCCCTTCGGCTTCGCGCTGGAAAACTTCGACGCCATCGGCGGCTGGCGCGTGAACTACTCCAAAGATCAAAAGATCGATCCCACCGGCGCGCTGCCCACCGGCGAGAAGTTCACCGGCGCCGCTGACTTCCGCAGCCTGCTCATCGCGCGGCACGAGCAGTTCACCCGCGCACTCACGGAGAAACTCCTCACCTACGCCCTCGGCCGCGCCCCTGAGTTCACCGACCGCGCCGTGATCGACGGCATTATGAAAAACCTCTCGGCCAAGAATGGCGGCTTCAAGGACCTCGTCCGCGCTGTGGTGCTCAGCGACTCTTTCGGGAAGAACTGAAGCAGTAGGAGACAGGGAGCAGGAGACAGGAGACAGAGCCCTGAACTCTCTGCCCTTGCCTCCTATCTTCTGTCCCCTGTCTCCTGCCCGCTCCATTTATGAACATCGCCCGCCGCCTCTTCCTGAAACTCTCCCCGCTGCTGGTGTGGCGTGGCCCCTCGCTGCTGGCTGCCGACTCCAAGTCGCAGCCGCTTTTCCTCGGGCAGGGAACGATGTCCGGTGAAGTCACCGACTCAACCGCTCTGCTGCAAACGCGCCTGACGCTCGCTGCGCAACTCGATGCTGACGGTGATCTGCCGGGTGCGACGGGCGTGGCGTGTTTTGAATGGAGCACGCACCCGGAATTCCGCGATGCGCGGCGCACTCTGTTTCAACCGGCGGCTGACAAACACGACTTCATCGTGCGCGCTGAACTCACCGGCCTGAAGCCGAACACCACTTACCATTTCCGCGCCGTCTATGGCATCACGGAGGCCGCGGCCAAGGCCGGACCGAGTTGTTCGTTCAAGACCTTGGCGGGCGGAGCCATCGACACGCCGGTGCGTTTCATTGTCGGCAGTTGCATGAACTACAACAAATTCCTGCACGGCAAGCTGGGCAAAGCCGGCGGACCTCTCACCGCCACGGAGGAGGACAAACGTCTCGGCTATCCATCCTTCGACGCGATGCTGAAACTGCATCCGGACTTCTTCGTCGGCACGGGCGACATCGTCTATTACGACAACCCGATGCGCGTGGCCGAGACCGTCCCGCAGTTGCGCAAATGCTGGCACGAGCAGGCTCGGTTTCCTCGGCTGATCGACTTCTTCCGCAGCGTCCCCGCGTATTGGTCAAAGGACGACCACGACTTTCGCTACAACGAATCGGACAACTCCACCGACCATCTGCCGCTGCCGAAAACCGGCATCGACATGTTCCGCGAGCAACTGCCCCTCGTAGCCACAGGCTGCGACAAGCCCACCTACCGCACGCATCGTGTCAGCAAGGATCTGCAAATCTGGCTCACCGAGGGACGCGACTTCCGCTCACCGAATGATATGGCCGACGGCCCTCAAAAATCGCTCTGGGGCGCGGAGCAGCGCGAATGGTTGAAGACGACGCTGAAGGCGAGTGATGCGAAATGGAAAATCCTCTTCTCGCCCACGCCGATGGTCGGCCCCGACGACCTAAAGAAGATCGACAATCACGCCGATCTCAGCGGCTTCCGCCACGAAGCGGATGCCTTCTTCGCCTGGCTGAAGGAGAACAAGATCGGCCATTTCACAATCATCTGCGGAGACCGTCACTGGCAGTATCACAGCATCCATCCATCCGGTGTCGAAGAGTTCGCCTGCGGTGCGCTGAACGACGAGAACTCCCGCCTCGGCGTCGCCCCC
>JANPHH010000485.1:0-3605 GCA_031424375.1 Chthoniobacter sp.
ATCGATCCGCGCTTTCGCGTAGTCTGCGTCGGGCGTGCCGGGCTGCTGCTTGATGATGTCGTTGTAATAAATGACCGCCGCTTTGTACTGCTTCGTCTTGTCGTAATACTTCGCGACCTCCAGCGAACTCTTCACCACTCCCCCTTCGAGCCCCTTCATATTTTCCCGCGCCTGCGGCACCTTCTCGCTCTCCGGATAGCGGTTCACAAAATCCTCAAACGCCTCCCGCGCTTTCATCGCCGCCGCGCGGTCGTAGGAGCCTTCCTTCGACTGGCGGAGCAGCACAAAGCCCATCTGATACTGCGCATCATCAGCGATGGCGTCGCCCGGATACTTTGACACCACCTGCTGATAAGCAGTGATCGCCTCGGGATATTTCCCCTGCTTCTCCAGCGCCTGGCCGATATTGAATTGCGCGAGCGGCGCCTGCCGACTGAACGGCGCGCGCTTCACAATTCCTTCAAACATCTCCTGCGCCCGCGTCATCGACGGGGCAAAAGGCACGCCAAAAACTTTCCGCTTCTGCCCTTCGAGAAAGAGCTTCCCGATCTTAAACATCGAGCCGACCACGGTCTCAAAGTCCGCGCCATTCGGATACTTCGTGAGGTAGGTGGCGTAGGCTTCGTAAGCGGGATCAAACTCGCCGCCCTCCTCGAGCAGCACGCCCACTTTGCGCTGCGCCTTCGGAGAAATTTGCGACGTGCCCTGCTTCTTCACGAGCGTGCGATAGGCATCCAGCGCCGCCTTGCGATTACCCGCCGCCTCGGCCTCCTCGCCTTTGCGCATCAGGTCGGCAGCGGCGATTTCCACGGCACTATTCGGATCGCCCTGCACCGTCCAGCCTTCGCTCGAACGGAAGACTACGGCAGCCCGGGCCACCATGGGCGCGCAGACCAGCGCGGGAAGCAGAGCAAGGACGAGCGCGCGTTTGGACATAAGGGCGGCGAGCTTTCCACGGAGGTCGCCGAGCGTCAAGCCGGAGGGCGAAATCCGAGTTCCAAGTTCCAAGATTCAAACACGCTCGGACCGACGGAGCGGCTGAAGTCCACTTGCGGGTGCTCTCGTTCGTTTTCGCGTTTCCTGCATTTCGGAGTTTGTTTGGAGCTTGGAATTTGGAACTTGGAGCTCTTTTCACCCTTTGGACGAACTCGCGAAAATCAAGATCGGCACCTGCGCCTGGAGCTTTGAGGACTGGCGCGGGGTGTTCTATCCGCCGCATTTGCCGGCAAATCGCTGGCTGGAATTTTATGCGCGCCATTTCAACGCCGTGGAGGTGGACTCGACTTTCTATCACACGCCCGCACCGCACGTGGCCACGCACTGGTTTGAAGTCACGCCGCCGGATTTCACTTTCACCTGCAAGCTGCCGCGCGAGATCACCCATGACCGGAAGTTGCGGGAAAGCGGGGAACTCGTGCGGCATTTCCTCGAGTCGATCACACCGCTCCGACCCAAGCTCGGCTGCGTGCTCATCCAATTGCCGCCCTATTTTAGCGTGAAGCACGACGAGTCGGCGCTGCGCGAGTTTGTGCGCGCGTTGCCGGCGGAATGGCCGTTTGCCATCGAGTTTCGCAAGAGCGAGTGGCATCTGCCGCGCGCCGCACATTTTCTGGAGGAGCATCGCATCGGCTGGGTCTGGAGCGATCTCACGTCCCTCGATCGCCAGGCGGAGGGCGCGTTTGGCTTTTTGCCGGAGACCGTGGACTTCGCCTACGTGCGGCTGATGGGCGATCTGGAAAAGAAATACGATGATGGCGGGCGGAAGATCCACCGCTACCGCGAGCTGCTGTGGCCGCGGGAGCCGGGGCTGGAAAGCTGGGGCGTGCGCATCCGGCAGGCCGCGGAGACGAAGGCGGAGATTTTTGTGGCGGTCAGCAATCACTACGAAGGCTTTGCCCCGCAGTCGTGCCAGCGGCTGGCCGGGCGGTTGGGGCGGACGGTGGAGTTGCCGGTCACTGGTGAAGAAAGCGCGGTGCCCGATCCGCAGATGCCGCTTTTGTGAGCGGTGAGTTTTGCCGCACCCGCCAACGCAGTTGCCGCGGTGGGCGACTCAGCGTAAATCAGCGCCCCGCATGACCGCCGCCCACAGCCGATGGATTTCCTGACCGACCCGCAATTCTGGTCGCGGTGGCTGCGCATTGTCTTCATCGACCTCGCGCTGGCGGGGGACAATGCGGTGGTCATCGCGCTGGCCGTGCGCTCGCTGCCGGCGCGCGAGCAGTTTCTCGGGCGCGTCTTTGGCACGCTCGGCGCGGTGGTGCTGCGGCTGCTGTTTGTCTTCGTCATCACCCAACTGCTGAGCATCCCTTTTCTCCAGCTCGTCTGCGGACTGCTGCTCGTCTGGATCGCGGTAAAGCTCGTGCGCCCCGGCCATGCGGATGACGGCAAGGTGCGCTCCGGCTCGACGCTGAAGGAAGCCATCGGGGTCATCATTCTCGCGGATGTGGTGATGAGCCTGGACAATGTCATCGCCATTGCCGCGGCGGCGCAGGGGGACATCGTGCTCGTCGTCTTTGGCCTGCTGCTTTCCATCCCGCTCGTGGTCTGGGGCAGCGGCCTGCTCGCGCGGCTGATGAACCGCTTCCCGCTCATCATCTGGCTCGGCGGCGGCGTGCTCGGCTTCGTGGCGGTGGATTTGATTCTGGCCGACCGCTGGGTTGCGGGATTTGTCGGCGGGCGGTTCGCTGCGGTGCACCACATCGCGTCTTATGTCTGCGGGACCGCCATCGCGGTGCTCGGCTGGTGGTGGAGCAAAAGGCGCGGAGCAACGCCCGGCGACGCATGAATCCCGCTCCGCAGGAAACCCCGCACCGGCTTTCCACCGACCTCCGCGAACTGCTGCGCGAGGCGGCCGGCCGCTCGATGACGCTGGGCGAACTCGAGGGGATGCTGAAGGGCCGCGGCTTCGGCATGCTGCTGCTTTTGCTCGCGCTGCCGTTCACCTTTCCCATCGCCATTCCGGGGCTGTCGGTGCCGTTCGGCCTCGTCATCATGGTCATCGGGGTGCGCCTCGCGGCGGGGCGCAAGCCGTGGCTGCCGGCGTTCGTCCTGCGGCGCGAGGTCAAGTACGCGCTGCTCGAAAAAATCGTCGGCATCGGGCTGAAGCTCGCGGTGAAAATGGAGAAGGTGGTGAAGCCCCGCATGCACTTTCTCCAGCGCTGGCCCGGCATGCTCAATCTCATCGGCCTCGGCATCGCCTCCGGCGGGCTGCTCCTCTCGCTGCCGCTGCCACCGCTCATCCCTTTCTCGAATACCATCCCCGCCTTCGCCGTGCTTTTCCTCACCGCCGGAATGATCGAGCGCGACGGCTTGCTCGTCCTCATCGGCCACTTCGTAAATGTCGCTGCGTGGATTTATTTCAGCGTCATGTTTGCCGCCGCGGGCAAAGGGATCGCGCAGCTCTGGCTGCACTTCGGCTGGTGAGCAGCGGTCGCGTCTGCGCGCGGTGTGTCCCTTTGAAAAACCACGCCGTCATTCTGAACGGAGTTTCGCCGTGGGCGGAGGCGGGGGCGAAACGCAGTGAAGAATCGCTGACAGAAACGCGGGCGGAGGCGGTCTGGTGGGAGCACCCGCACGCCCGTCCCCGCCGCCTCCGCCCGTTAGAG
>JANPHH010000486.1:0-14599 GCA_031424375.1 Chthoniobacter sp.
GTATTGGTCCTTGGTGAGCACGCGCGTGTTGAAGAAGGCCTCCTCGACGCGCTTGAGATCGACCTGCGCGCCCCATTCGATGAGCTGCTGCGCGATCTTGTTGAACTGCGCGCGATCCGGCCGATGGAGCAGGATTTGCCCAGTCTGGAGAAATGCGATCAGTTTGTCGCCCACGCGCACCGGCACTGCCGTTTCGCACATTCCGGCAAAGCATTTCAGCGTCTTGGGCTCAAGCTGCGCTTCCTTCTCCAGCTTGCATTGCAGCGCATAACATCCCGCACACGATTGATTGGTCTTCGCCATCAGCGCGCAGAATGGATTCTCCTGTCTTCGGTCGTGATGGATGACTTGCATGCTTTCCGGCCCATGCAGGCTGAGCGGCAGGCCCGTGCCGCGCGTGAAAGCATCTGCGTAGTCGCGATACATCCGCGACTCGGAGAGCGCGGAGAGTGGGGTGTGGCCGCCGACGGGTGTCATATCGAGTTACACAGTCCGGGTGAGGGAAACGTGCGTTGAGTTCATCCGAAACGGAAGTGTTAGTGCGTTCATCCCGGGTGATGTTGATGGCCACCGTTCCCTTTCCCGGGCGTGGCGTCGGGGATGAAGCCGAGGTCGCGCTTCAAATCATCCGGGCTGGCGGTCTCGGCGAGTGTGCCCTTGGGTGTTTCATACCAGCCGGGATCCTGGTCGTAGCTTTCGAGGTGGTCGCGAATTTTGATGTTCGTGTACATCCCGCCCATCGTGATGTAGTCGTGCGGCCCGCGAGCACCGATCATCGGCAGGCTGTTGCGCGGCACCTTCATCCCCATCTCGCCCATGTCGCCCATGCCGGACTCGCCCATGGTCATGTAGCCGGGCACCGCTTTGCGGGCGCGCTTGTCGAGGCCGTCGGTGTTGATGCCGATGAGATTCGGCAGGCCATGCCCCATCTGGGTCATGACGTGGTGCGTCATGTGGCAGTGCATGGCCCAGTCGCCGGGGTTGTCGGCGATGAATTCCACGGTGCGGGTGCTGCCCACGGGCACGAGGACGGTCACCTCCGGCCAGCGCGCGCTTTCCGGAATCTCGCCACCGTCGGTGGCTGTGATCCACCAGTAGTGCCCGTGGAAATGAATCGGGTGGTGATCCATCGCGGATAGATTGCCGATGCGGATGCGCACGCGGTCGCCGGTCCTGGCGATGAGCGGCGCGGTGCCGGGGAAGCTCTTCGCGTTGAAGGTGAGCACGTTGAATTCGACCATCTCATTTGGATCGGGCCGCATCGTGCCGGGCGCGATTTTCCACTCGCTCAGCAGATAGACGAAGTCGCGATCCGGCGCTGGCCCCTTCGGCTCGCGCGGATGAATGACGATCATGCCCATGAGACCGAGCGCCATCTGCGTCATCTCATCGTGATGCGCGTGATACATGAAGGTGCCGTGCTGCCAGAGCGTGAACTCATACTTGAATGTCTCGCCGGGCGGAATCGCCCGCTGTGTCAGACCGCCGACGCCGTCCATGCCATTCGGGAGAATGATGCCGTGCCAATGCACGCTCGTCGCGGCGGGAAGTTTATTGGTCACGTAGATGCGGGCCCGGTCGCCTTCCACGCACTCGATCGTGGGGCCATGCACCTGACCGTTGTAACCCCAGCAATGCGCTTTCAAGCCGGGCGCAAACTCGTGGTCGCGCACCTCCTCGGCGATGAGATGAAACACTTTCACGCCGTCCACTACCTTCCACGGCAGCGTCGAACCGTTGAGCGTCACGGTCGGTTTGTAGTGCTTGCCGGGCTCACCCGGCTCCGGGTGGGGCGGACGGGTCCACGGCGGCGGCTCGACCCTGCCATCCGCCGGCTTCGGCCTGGCGCTGGGATGGGTGCCGTGCGGTTCCTGCGCACCAGCGGCTCGGGGCAGTGCGGCCGCGCCGGCGAGGGCGGCAGCACCGGTGATCATTTCGCGACGGGTCATCATGGTGGTGGGCTATTTTGCGGTGGTCTTGGTCAAGGTGCGCGGGCGGAGATTGCCACCCACGGCGCGTTCCAACTCCGCGCGGGCGATCCAGTAGTCGCGCAGCATCTCAATGGATTTGTGCTCGGCTTCGATTTGCTCCGTGCGCGTGGCGAAGAGTTCGTAGTTCCCGACGAGCATCCCATTGTAATGCAGCAGCATCCCGGCGGTGATCGTGCGGCGCGTAGGCACGACTTCCTTTGCATAAAAGCCGACCGTCTCGCGCAATGCGGCGACCTTGTCGTGCAACGCGCGCACGTCGGAGCGAATGCCGATGGCGAGTGCTTCGAGCTTGCGCTCCGCGCGGCGCAGTTCCGCCTCGCTTTTCGCGATGCGTGCCTGGCCTTGGTGGAAGAGTGGCACCTCCAGGGAAAGCCGCGGGCCGGTGACGCTCGTGCGATCGGGGTCCCGCTCGGTGTCCACGCCAAATTCCAGCGCCCCGAGGTAGCGATAGCTCTTCGTCAGGCCGAGCGCGCGGACGACGCCCGCGAGTTCACGATGCGCGGCGGCGAGGTCGAGCCGCTGGGCCACGGCGAGTGACTCGAGTCCGCGCAAAGGGACATCGCTTTCCGGCAGTGGCGGCAGACTGTCCGCGATCTTCCACGCTGTGTCTCCGCCCCACAGGCTGAGCAGTCGATTGAGTTTTTCGCGATGCTCGCGCTGGTCGGTTTCGGCCCTGGCCACTTCGAGGCGCGCCGAGTTGTAGGCCGCTTGTTGTTGCGCGAGCGCGAGGTCGGTGATGTTGCCCGCCTCATGCTGCCGCTGCGCCAGATCGAGTGCCGTGCCGCTGATTTCTACGATGGTCCGTCGATGCGCGAGAAGCGTTTCGTCGGCCTCCAAATCGTACACTGCCATCTTTACCTCGGCGACGAGCTTCACCACTTCATCCGCGACGCGGAGTTGCGCCGCGGCGAGTTGGTCGGCGGCGACGCGTTTGCGCAGCGGGATCATGAGCAGGTCGAGCAAATCGAAAGCCGCGCTTTCCTCCCAGTTCGGAACCTTCGGCGCGCGGTCGGGAAAGCGCACGCTGAGGTCGATGGTCGGATTTTTCCACAGGCCCGCCGCGCGCAGGTCTGCGGCTGACACGCCCACGTCCTCGAAGGTGGCGAGCAACCCGCGGTTGTTGAGTAACGCGATTTGCACGGCGTGACTCGCGGTGAGCGGCTTTTTCAAAAGGGTGCGCACTTGTGCCAGTGCCTCCTCGCGAGCGGCGGCGTCCTGCTGCCAGCGCACGGCGAATCCGGTGCGTTCCCGCACGGCATTCTCGACCGGGCGCGATGCCGGTTCCTTAGGCGCAGCTCCCGCGGGCGGCGCGCAGGCCAGCACGGCGAGGAAAAGATACGACTTAATGATGCTCATGTTTCATCTCCGGTGGGGTGCTGGTCTTCGGAGCGTCCTCCGGTGTTCCTGAGACCGGTCCGGAAGCGTCCCACTGCTCCTGGTCCTTTTTCGCCGCGGAGAGCAAGGCCGCGGTTTTGCGTGTCGGATCATCCGCGCGCAGTGCGGTGGATCGCGCCAGCCGGGCACCTTCCGGCGCCTCCGGGCTGGCTGGACTCGTGGCCGCGAGGGGCGGCGGAGGAGCCGTCGCGCACCCGGCGACGAGCGAGGCGGCGAGGAGCGTGAGGAGACGGGTCATGGGATTTCAGGGGGGCGGCGGGCGACGGCGGCTTCAGCGTCTGGAGTGCGGGCGCCAGCCATCGCCGCCCGGCCACAGAATGCGGCCGGACGGAAAGGCTTGCGGGAGCGTGGCTAGTGTTTCGCTTTGGCCTGCGCGTCCTTGACGATCTTGACGAACTTCGCTGGCTCCTTGTTGAAATCCTTGATGCAGGACTTGCAGCACAGCCACACGTCGGTGCCGTCGGCGGTGACTTTCACTGGCTTGCCGTGTTCGCCGAGCTTCTCGTCGGAGACGACGCACTTGGTGAGCGGATAGGATTTTGGAACGCCCGAGTCGGCGATGGCGAAGGTGCCGCCGAGGAGAAGCGCGGCGAGGATGGCGATGGTGGATTTGGATTTCATGTTCTTGATGTGATGTCTGAGTTTGCCTGCCGTTGGTTTGTGGAACGTTGCGTCACCCAGGCAGGCGAATGCGCGGCGCGACGGTGCGGATGGAGCGAAGGACACGCGGACCCACCGAGCCCGCACGGGCTCAGGGTTGCGTGGCGACACGGCTGGACTTCCCGCCGCTGGCGGGTGCCGCGTCGCTACGCGAGGAAAGGCGGAGCGTGCGAGCGCAGGCTCCGGTGCAAGACGAGTTCGCTAAAGGATTCCGCCCGCGGCGGCCCCGTGTCGCCAAAGGGCACGACCACCACTTGAGGCTGGGCGTCGCGAACGAGTACCCACGCGACGAAGGCACCGATCACGAAGGGAGGCGGCGCATCGGCGAGTTTCGTCGCACCCGGGATAACCGCGTGAAGTGACTTGCAGCACTCGGTGCTCCGGCCTCCATGGGCCGGTTCCTTCGCGGGTTGCGACGCGCCGTTGTGGCAGCAGCCGTGGGATTTTTGCGCCGCGGCGCGCGAACCGATCCCGCCCAGCGCGCAATGATTCGAGAGTACCATCCAGCCGATGAAAGTCGCGATGACGGCGACGATGCGGAGAGCGCGGTTGGTGCGAAGGACGTTCAAAACTGTTGAGGTGACTTAGTCGTCGGCCCGGTCTTTGGCAAGATGGGCGTCCGGTTAGAATATCGTGGTTCAGACACTGCTGGACGCAAAAGCGCTCGGATTATTTTGCCGGGCTGAATTCAGCCAGCGCGCACGGCGTCGCGAGCGCGCGGCAGCAGCGTGGCCGCGATTGTCGCGAGGACGGCACCCGCGGTGAACGCGACGGCGGCGCCCCAGTGCTGCCAGAGCAGGCCGAACGCGACGCTGGCGGGGAGCGCGGCGAGGCCGATGGCGCAGTGATACCAGCCGAAGGCGGTGCCGCGGAGTTGCGGCGGGACGAGGCTGGCGACCCAGGCGCGTTCGGCGGGCTCGGTGAGGCCGAAGTAGATGCCGTAGGCGAGGAAGACGGCGATGAGGGCGGGCGCGGAAGTGAGCCAGCCGAAGGTGAGATAAATCGCGGCGTAAAAGAGCCAGCCGGCGAGGATCATGGCGCGCGGGCCGACGCGGTCGGAGAGCTGTCCGCCGAAGTAGTTGGCGATCATTTTCACCACATGATGCGCGGACCACAGCAGCGCGATGCCGGCGGTGGAGACGCCCGTTTGGTTGAGGCGCAGGAGCAGGAATGCGTCGGTGGAATTGCCGAGGGTGAAGACGAGCACGGCGAGGAGCAGTCGCCGATATTCCGGGCCGAGCGCACTCCACGGGGCGAGGACCTTCGGCGTTGCGGGAGCCTCCGCGCGCGAGACTGGCGGCTCTTTCACGCCAAAAAGCACGACGGCGAGCACGGCGACCGCGGGGATCGCGGAGAGGAGGAAAACCTGGCGCAGCGGGAGTCCGGCGTAGTTCAGCAGCGCGGCAGCAACGAGCGGGCCGAGCACGGCGCCGGCGTGGTCCATCGAGCGGTGGAAACCATACGCGGTGCCGCGCGTGCTCGGGTCGGTGACGTCGGCGATGAGCGCATCGCGCGGCGAAGTGCGCAGACCTTTGCCCATGCGATCGGCGAAGCGCAGCGCGAGCACCGCCGGCCATGCGGTGGCGAGGCCGATGAGCGGGCGCATCATTCCCGACAACGTGTAGCCGGCGACAATGAGCGGCTTCCGCCGCCGCGTGCGATCGGTCCAGATGCCCGACGCCATCTTGAGCAACGCTGCGGTCGATTCGGCGACGCCTTCGATTAGCCCAAGCGCCATCGCGCCCGCGCCGAGCACCGAGGCGAGGAGGATCGGCAACAGCGGATAGATCATCTCGCTGGAGAGATCGGTGAGCAGGCTCACCACGCCGAGGGCGATGACCGTGCGCGGGATGCGGCGGGCGAGGAAGCTCACGTGGCGACTCCCGACGGCGCGGCCATCATGGCGGCGATACGACGACCACTCCGATGACCGACCGGGACCATCGCTTCATCCCAACGAGGGCCGCTGCCACGGCGCGCGGTATGGTCGCGCGAGCAACTTCGTCGCTTCTTCGTCACCGGTCACGATGCGCTTCGCGGGATCGTAGCTCAGCGGGCGGCCGAGTTTCATCGCCACATTCGCGAGGATGCAGCTCGCGGTGGAAATGTGGCCCTGCTCGATGTCGGCGACCGGCCGGCCGCGGCTCGCGATGGCGGCGAGGAAATCGAGCATGTGCAGGCGGGTGGCCGGGGCGGCGTTGAGTTCGATGTCTTTCTCGCCCACGTCCTCGGGGAACTTCTCCTTTTCAAACACGCAGTCGAAGTGGATCGGCTCCGCCTTCTTGTCGAGCGGGATGAAATCCGCGCGCATCGTGCTCGCCTTGAGCGTGCCCTTTTCGCCGTGGATGAAAAGCGCCCACGGATAATCCGGGTCGGGCGGTGTGCCCCATGAGCGGTGGGTCCACACGCAGTTCAGCCCGTCGAATTCGAAGGTCGCGGTCTGCGTGTCCGCGATGTTCGACTTGCCCTCGTTCTGCACGTAGATGCCGCCGCTCGACGTGACGCGCCGCGGCCAGCCGAGGCCGAGCATCCAGCGCGCGGTGTCGAACATATGCACGCACATGTCGCCCATGATGCCGTTGCCGTATTCGGTGAAGGTGCGCCACCAGCGCTTGTGCGGGAGGCCGTCGTACGGGCGCAGCGGCGCGGGGCCGGTCCACATTTCGTAGTCGAGGAAGTCGGGCACGGTCTCGACCGGCGGGTTGCCGTTCGCGCGCATCGGAAAGTAACAGCACATCTCGACGTGGCCGATCTTCCCGAGCAGGCCGGCGTCGATCACGCGCTTCTTTGCCTCAATGAGATGCGGCGTGCTTTTGCGCTGCGTACCGATCTGCACCACGCGACCGTGCTTTCGCGCGGCGGCGAGCATCGCTTCGCCCTCGAGCACGTCCACGCTGATCGGTTTCTGGCAATAGACATCCGCGCCGGATTCGATCGCCGCAATGCACTGCAGCGCGTGCCAGTGGTCGGGCGAGCCGATGAGCACGATGTCCGGCTTCTCCTTTAGCAACTCGCGGTAGTCGTTGAATGTCGGTGGCGCTTTCTTCGAAGGCTGCCGCTGCTGCGCGATCTCCACCGCACCCGCGAGCATGTGCTCGTCCGGATCGCATAACCCGACAATCTCCACCGGCGCCACCTGCACGAGCCGCCAGAGGTCGCTCTTCCCATACCAACCGGCGCCGATCAACGCGACCCGCCGGGGTTTTTGATTCACGAGTTCGACGCCATGCGCACCGAGCGCGGACATGGCGAGCGAGGCGGAGGCGGTCTGGAGGAAGCGGCGGCGGCTGATGAATGGGGCCGCGAGAGGTGGGGGGAGGCGCATGGACGAAGTGTGCCGGGCGGAACGCGTGAATCAAGTCCGTCGGGACGCCCGCGGTGACGGGCAACGCACTGAATGTTCCCGATGGCGTGCCGCGGATGGAGACTCTGCGATTGCGTGAAGCGCGCAGCGCCATAGAGTGCCCGCGGTGTCCCGCCATTTGGCGAGACACTTGAAGCCGAGGTGGCGAAATTGGCAGACGCGCCAGACTTAGGATCTGGTGGAGCAATCCGTAGGGGTTCGAGTCCCCTCCTCGGCACTTCCTTTTATCAGCGCTCCCGGGCGGCGGGTGAGTCTTCCTGGCAAAAACGTAGCGGACTTCGCCCGGAGAGCGTCCAGCTTTGTGGGCACGCATCTGCCTTCGCGGGGGCCGGCGTCGGGGCATCTTCTCCCGTCGGATCGCATCGCGCCATCCTCCTCGCCAAGCCCGGAAGCTACGACTGGCTGGAAGCAGTCTGGACCGCCTGAGCGCCGCGAAAGTTGCCGACGGCTCTGCCAAACACGACGGGCGAACCGTGGATTGCCATGTCGAGTTTTGCAAGGGCATTCGTATTCTTGGAAGACACCATGATTCCCCCTGAAAACGTCGTTGCCATTTTGCTCGCCGAGCGTCTGCCGCTCACGGCGTTCATCGCGTCGGTGACGCGGGATTTTCATCTGGCGGAGGATGTTTTTCAGGAGGTTTGCGTGAAGGCTGTCGGGCGGGCAGGGGAGTTTGAGACGACCGCACATGTGCTGAACTGGGCGCGGCTCGCGGGGAAAAATCGCGCGATCGATGTGCTGCGGGCGCGCGATGGGAAATACGTGGGACTGAGCGACGAGATGCTGGCGATGCTCTCGAACGAGTGGCCGGACAAGTCGCGCGCGGATGCGCAGCAGGAGGCGCTGGGGCACTGCATCGAGCACGTCACGCCGAACAACCGCGAGTTGCTGCGTCTGCGTTATTTCGAGCGTCGTGCATGCGACGAAGTGGCGGAACTGATGGGTCGCAAGATCGAGACGATTTATCAGGCTCTCTCGCGTCTTCACAAAACACTGGGCGACTGCGTGCGCGCCCGTTTGCAGGAGGAGGCTTCCTTATGAAGGAACATTATCCGGCAGCGGCAGACGCTGCGTTTTTGGAAAAGGTCGTGCGCTACCAGGACGGCGCCATGCCGGCGGAGGAGGTCGCCGCATTTGAAAAGGAAATGCACGAGGATGCGTCGAAGCGCGGTGCGTTTGCTGATGCGCAGTTGCGCTCGATGGCGCTGCACGAGCGTTTCCGGCAGGATGCGTTCCGGGTTCTGCCGCCGGTGAAACGCAGCGTGTGGTTCGCATCGCTTGTGTCGCGGCCTTTCGGGGCAGCGGCGGCTGGATTGGTGTTTGGTTTGTTGTGCGGATCGTTTGCGTGGGCGGTGGCATCGCCGCGCGCGGTGGCGACGGCGGAGCGGTTGTTTGCGTTGGTGGATGGGGGCTTTGAGAAGGATGCGGCGAGTTCGGGATTTCCGAAACAATTGGGCGGGTGGAGCGGCGACGCTTCGGAGGTGGTCGTCGCAGAGGACGTGAAGGCGCGGGAGGGACGGCGAATGCTGCGCTTCGTGAAGGCGGAAGGGGACGCTAATGCGCTCGATGGCCCCGCGATTTCTTGCGATGTGTTTCAGCTCGTCGATTTGCGTCCGCTGCGCGCGAATCTCGGGGCGGACGGAAACTCGCTGCTGGAATTGTCGGCGAACTTCTTGGACGCGCGTCCGTCGGACACCGGACTGTCGGTCACATTTTGCTGCCAGATCTTCCTCTTCAAAGGGGACGCCGCGAACGTGCATCAGGCGTGGCCGAACAACATTTCCGAAGCCATCGCGAGCGGCTCGGCGGAGGTCACCACGCTCGGCGGAAGCGGCGACGCGTGGAAGCAGCTCACCGCAAAATCTCTTGTCTCCGCCGAGGCCGACTTCGCCGTGGTGCAAATCAGCGCGCGCCCGAATCTCCGCGTGCCGATGCCACCGCGTCTTTTCGTCGATGACGTGAAGCTCACGCTCAAGACGCAGCCCGCGCTTCCTGTGCGCGTGGTGCAGCGCTGATTTTTGACGATGCTCCGCCGCCTTCTGATCTCTGCGGTCTTCCTATCTCTGCGGTGCATCATGTCAGCCGCCGAGCCCGCGGCATTCTTCGAGCAGCATTGCGCCGACTGCCACGATGCGGAGTCGAAAAAGGGCGGGCTCGACTTGACCGGACTCACGCTGAAGCTCGACGACCGCGCGAACTTCGCGCTGTGGGAGAAGGTGCATGACCGCATCGCGAGCGGCGAGATGCCGCCGAAGAAAAAGGCGCGTCCGCCGGCGGATGCGACGCGCGCATTGCTCGGCGAACTCGACGCGCAGCTCACGACGGCGGATACGGCGCGCGTGGCGCGGGAAGGCCGCGTGCGGATGCGGCGGATGACGCGCGGGGAGTTTGAGAACACGCTCGTCGATTTGCTCGCGTTGCCACGGCTCGACATCCAGGCGTTGCTGCCCGCCGATGGCACCGTCGCGGGCTTCGACAAGATCGCGACCGGCCTCGACCTTTCGCCCGCGCATCTCGCGGCGTACGCGGAGGCAGCGGAGAAGGCGCTCGACGTGGCGATTGCCACGCGCAGCACGCCGCCGCCGGTGTTCAAGCGGCGCATCTATCCGGCGGGGTTGTTCAAGTTCGAGTTCAACCTGAGCCTCGGCCAGTTTGTCCTGCTGAAGGACAAGCAGCCCGATCCCGCGCTGCCCGTGCGCGGTGGCTTTGAGGACCAGAAGGGGCACGTCGGCGATCAGGGACCCGACGTGGAGGAGCGGCGGAAGATGCTCGAAGCGGCGAAGGACTCGCAGAGCGCGGTCGGTTTGCTGAATCCGAATCTCGCGGGCTACGAGGCGGCGTTGAACGTGTCGCCGATTTTCGCGGGGCAATATCGCATGAGGATTTCGCTGTGGGGCTTTCAGTGGAACTCGGGCAAGCCGGAGCCTTGCGCGGCACCGCAGGCCGCCGTGCTCCGCGCGCACGGGGAGGGAAAACAGCAGGAAGGCGGGCGTCTGCTCAGCGCCTTCACCGCGCCTTCGATGCAGTCGAACGAAAGGGAAATCACCGCGTGGCTCGATGCACATGAGAGCATCGTGTTCGATCCGGTGTCGGTGCCGTGGATCGGACTGCGCATCGGGCAAATCGCGGGTCGCGCGGCGAAGCATGTCGGCCCCGGTGTGGCGCTGGATTGGTTCGAGATCGAGGGGCCGCTGAATCCGTCTTGGCCGCCGGAGAGTCACAAACGATTGTTCGGCGACCTGCCCATCTCGAAGATTCCCGCAGGCACCGACGTCATCCCGCCGCGACGCGAAGAGGTGCGGAGCATCGGTGGCTATTTGCCGAGCATGCACTTCGATCTCACGCCGCAGGAGCGAAAGCCGCCGCTGGAGACCGTGCAATCGGCGCAGCCCGTCGAGGATGCGCGCCGCTTGCTCTCGGGGTTTTTACCGAAGGCGTTCCGCCGTCCGGTGAGTGAAGATGATGTCGCACCTTACGTCGCGCTCGTGACGAAGCGGCTCGCAGCGAAGGATTGTTTCGAGGACGCGATGCGGCGCGCCTATGTCGCGGTGCTCACGTCGCCGGAGTTTTTGTTTCATCCCGCCGATGTATCCCGCGAGCCCGCGCCCGTCGCGAACGCGAAACTCTTCACGCTGGCCTCGCGCATTTCCTACTGGCTGTGGAACGGCCCGCCCGATGACACGCTGCTCGCCGCCGCGCGCGATGGTTCGCTGCAACGCCCCGAGGTGCTGCATCGTGAAGTGGAGCGCCTGCTCGCCGACCCGCGGAGCGAGCGTTTCATCCGCGACTTCACCGACCAGTGGCTCGACCTCCGCCGCGTGAACGAGACCACGCCCGACCCGCAGCTTTATCCCGAGTATCGCTTCCTGTTGCACGAAGGCATGGTCGCCGAGACGCGCGCTTTCCTCCGCGAACTCATCGCCCGCGACGCGCCCATCCGCGCACTCGTGCGGCCGGAGTTCGCGATGCTCACGCAGCGCCTCGCCGAGCACTACGGCATCGCCGACGTGCACGGCGTGGAAGTGCGACGCGTCGCGTTGCCCGCCGGGAGCCCGCGCGGCGGATTGCTCGGTCAGTCGGCGATTTTGAAACTCACCGCCAACGGCACCACGACCTCGCCCGTGAAGCGCGGCGTGTGGGTGATGGACCGCCTGCTCAACGAGCCCGCGCCGCCACCGCCGCCGAGCGTCGGCGCAATCGAACCCGACACGCGCGGCGCGACGACCGTGCGCGAGCAACTCGACAAACATCGCAACAACGCGAGCTGCGCCGCGTGCCACGCGAAGATCGATCCTGCGGGCTTTGCACTGGAAGCCTTCGATCCCATCGGCGGCTTCCGAACGCGCTACCGCTCCACTGGCAAAGGCGACGTACCGCCCGAGAAAGGCTGCACCGCATGGAACGTGAACTACAAGCTCGGCCCCGCCGTGGACGCCAGCGGCGCACTCCTCGACGGCCGTGCCTTCAAAGACGTGCACGAACTCACCGCGCTACTCGCCCAAGACCCCGAGCGACTCGCCCGCGCCTTCGTCGCGCACCTGAGCCGATACGCCACCGGCGCGGAGGTCACTTACGCCGACCGCGCCGAAATCGCGCGCATCGTCGAGAGCACGGCGGCGAAACAACACGGCATCCGCTCGCTCATCCACGCGCTGGCGGGGAGCAGCATCTTTTTCGACAGGAGAATGGGGACAGAAGAATGATCTGAAAACGGGTGCTTTGAACCCCATTCTCCTGTCCCTATTCCCCTGTCGCTTTTTCCGCATGCCCATCCACCGCACACTTGAACTCGATAGCACCAGCGATCGCGATTTTGCTCAGATTGACGCGGTAGTGATGCGTTGCGCCTATGCCAGCCAAAACTACTTCGGACGCCTGTTCGACGAGCGCGTTTATGAAAACGATCTGGCGCAACGTTTGCGTGCGGAAGGCTTCGAGGTTCACACTCAGGTGCCCGTGAAGGTCAGCCACGGCAGCTTCGAGAAGACCTATTACCTCGACCTGGTGGTAAATCAGATGCTCTACGAGCTAAAGGTCGTCAGCACCCTGCTCCGCGAGCACGATGCCCAAGCTCTTAACTACGCGATGCTACAAGACATCCGTCTCGTGAAGCTCCTCAACTTTGGCGAGGCGGAGATCCGCGGGAAACTGCTGCGCAATGCCCTGACCGAGCCGGAACGCCACCAGCCCACCATGCTAAAGACAGGATGGAAACCGCTGGGACCTCGTTGCACGGAGTTGGTCGAGCACCTCAAAGAACTCATTCGCGACTGGGGGACTCATTTGGATTATCGACTCTACAACGAGGCCCTCATCCATCACTTTGGCGGCGAGGCCAACTGCCTTCAGCGGACAAACCTGATGTCTGGAAGCATGACGCTTGGAACGCATGCAGTGCCTCATCATAACGCCGAACATGGCTTCATCGTTACGGGCTTCACGCGGCCCCAGCCCAGCTATCGTCAGCATCTGGAAGTCCTTCTGCAACACGCACCCGCGCTGCAATGCATTCAGTGGATCAATCTAAACCATTCCCGGCTAGAGGTGACGACCATCGAGCCTGAATTCGACAGGAGAATCGGGACAGAAGAATAGCCTGAAACAGAACCCAAAAATCCATTCTCCTGTCCCCATTCTTCTGTCGATGCCCACCATGATTACCCGCCGCCATTTCCTCCGCGCCGCTGGCGCATATCTCGCGCTTCCGTTGCTGGGGCGCGCCGCTAACAAGTTGCCGCCGAAGCGGCTGCTCGCGATCCATGTGCCGCTGGGAATGATGCCGCAGTTTTTCTTTCCGAAGGCGGGTGAGGCCTCGAGTCCGTATCTCGATCTGCTCGCGGCGCATCGCGGGCAGTTCAGCGTTTTCTCCGGCCTGTCGCATCCGGGCGTGGATGGGAATCACCATGCGGGGCAGTGTTTCCTCACCGGCGCGCCGCATCCGGGGCAGCCGACGTTTCGCAACTCGCTTTCGCTCGATCAACTCGCCGCGGATAAGATCGGGCTGGAGAACCGGTTCCCGTCGCTCTCGCTCACGGTGAAGAATGGCGACCATTACGCGGACTCGCTCGCCGTGTCGCGTTCGGGCGTCGGCATCCCGGCGGAGGGGAGTCCGCGGCGGCTTTACCGCAGCCTGTTCGTCGCAGGCACGCCGGAGGAGAAGGTCGCGACGATGCGCCGCATCGAGGCCGGCGGCAGCGTGCTCGATCTCGTGCTCGACAAGGCTGCGCGCCTTGAGAAATCCGTCGCGCCCGAGGACCGCGCGCGGCTCGACCAGTATTTCCAAAGCGTGCGCGAACTCGAAGGCCGCTTACAGCGCAGCATCGCGTGGGAGAATCGCCCGAAGCCGCGCGTGGATTTTCCCGAGCCCAAGGACATCGCCGACGCAAACGAAGTCGTCGCGAAGTCGAAGCTCATGTTCGATCTCATCCGCCTCGCGTTGCAGACCGACAGCACGCGCGTGGTCACGCTTTCACTCAGCACTTTCTCCGTCGTGCCGCACGTGCCCGGCGTGAAGAATGAAACGCACGGCCTCACGCATCACGGCAACGAGCCGGAGAAAATCGCCGAGCTGCGCCAGATCGAGGAGGCGCAGATGGGCGCGCTGGCCTATCTGCTCCAGACGTTGCGCGACACGAAGGAGTCCGGCGCGTCGTTGCTCGACCAGACGCAGGTGCTCTACGGCAGTTGCCTCGGCAACGCCAACTCGCACTCGAACCAGAACCTCCCCGTCATCCTCGCCGGTGGCGGCTTCAAGCACGGCAAACATCTCGCGTTCGACACCACGAACAACACACCGCTCGCGAATCTCTACGTGAGCATGCTGCAACGCCTCGGCATCGAAGCGGACAAATTCGCCACCGGCACGGGATCGCTGCGCGGGCTGGAGGCCTAAATTGCCGCAGCCACAGTTAAAGCGAATAGACAGAAGAATGGGGACAGGAGAATCCGCGCATCCATTCTTCTGTCCCCATTCTCCTGTCGATAAATCCGCCGGTCCGCATGGCGCGTTTTTGAATGCTGCCTCGTAATAACTAACAACTCGCCATGAAACTCAACCTGCTCATCTCTTCACTCACTGTCGTCACCGCGCACGCCCTCGACTACCCGCACATTACTGCCGAGCCGCAGAAGACCGGCTGGCCGCTCACGGCGGAGGAACGCGCCTACGTGGTCGATAAACCGGAGCACG
>JANPHH010000487.1:0-2526 GCA_031424375.1 Chthoniobacter sp.
GCACCTGCGCTCGCCACAGTCCCCGACGCGACCGTCTATCCCGGCCAGACGCTCTCGATCACGAACATCGCCACCGACGCGGACCTGCCCTCGAACACGCTCACCTTCAGCATCGTCACCGCACCGACGGGCATGACCGTCAACGCGATCACCGGCATTCTGTCGTGGACGCCGGCCGCGGGTGATGCCGGCACAACCAACCCGGTCACCGTCCGCGCGACCGACGGCGGAGCGCCCGCGATGAGCGCCGACGCCTCCTTCGCCGTCGAGGTCGTGATGCCCGTCGTAAACCTGAACGGAATTTTGGACGGCTCGATCTTGACGTGGCCGCTTGGCGCCTCCGCCTTCGTCCTCGAAGTCGCGACGAACCTCGACGACTTCGCCCTCTGGACCATCGTCACCAATCCGCCCGTCCCGAGCGGCTCTATGCTGATCCTCACCAACGGCCCGCCGCGCGATCTCGAATTCTACCGCCTCCGCCTCCCCTGATTATTCGCGGGGAAGCGCGCGCGATCGCCGATAAATTCCAATCATTGGAAAAATGCGCCGCGATAATTTCCAAAGATTGGAAACTGGAGGGGCGCCGACCCGCCGCCCCCTCGTTGCAGGCAAGGACAGAACGAGCGTTGACGAACTCAGGCATGTATTCCATATTCAAAGTATGAAAATTGGAGAACGAGGACAGGTGACGATTCCGCGACGCATCCGCGAACGGTATGGGTTGCGCCCCAATTCGGACGTGGAGTTTGTCGAAGAGGCGGGTCATGTGCTGCTGCGGCCGCGCAAGACGGTGCGTTCCGATGGCTGGAGCGGCGCGGTGGGCGTGCTGCGCGGCAAGGTCAAAAATGTGGACGCGTTTCTCGCGGAGACGCGCGGAGCGTGATCACGGCGCTGGATACCAACGTGCTGCTGGACATCTTCACGGATGATCCGAAGTGGCTCGGGCCGTCGCTGGCCAAAGTGCAGTCGGCAGACAGCGAGGGCTCGCTGGTCATCTGCGAAATTGTCTTTGCCGAATTGAGCCAGCTGTTTCCCGACCTCGCCTCGCTCAAGGCGCTGCTCGCACGGCTGGATGTCGGCGTCGAACCGGTCGGAGAACCTGGCTGCTTCATGGCCGGACAGATTTTCAGGCAGTACCGGCAGCGCGGTGGGAAGCGCGACCGAGTACTGGCTGATTTCCTCATCGCGGCCCATGCGAAGACCCGGTGCAGCCGCCTGCTGACGCGTGATCGCGGATTCTACAGAAGCTACTTCCCGAAACTCACGCTCATCGAACCGGCGTGATACGGAGGAAGGGGTGGCGTCCCGCCTGCCCCGATCCGCATCGGGGCCGCCCCGTCGGGCTCAGTTCTTGCGGCCTTCGCGCAGCCCGTATTCGTTCAGCTTGCGGTGCAGCGTGCGGCGGCTGATGCCGAGTTCTTTCGCCGCTTTCGTGACGTTGCCTTTGTGAAGTTCCAGCGCGCGCACGGTGAGCTGGCGTTCGGCATCGTTGATCGACAGCGCGCCACCCTTCACCGGGCTCAATGAAACGCGTGTCGCACCGGCGCTGTTCTCGCGGATGTTCACCGGCAGATCGCGCACCGACAGCTTGTCGCCGCGCGCGAGCACGACCATCCGCTCGATGGCGGTGATCAGTTCGCGGACGTTGCCGGGCCACGAATAGGCCGTCAGCAAATCCATCGCGTCGGGCGAAATGCTTTCGATCTTCTTCGCGTTCTCGGCCGCGAATTCGGCGAGGTAGTGCTGGATCAGCAGCGGAATGTCGCCGGCGCGCTCGCGCAGCGGCGGCAGCCGGATCGCGACCACGTCGAGCCGGAAGAAAAGGTCCTGCCGGAATTTTCCCTGTGCGACCATTTCTTCGAGGTTGCGGTTCGTCGCCGCGATCAGACGCACGTCAACGCCCAGCGTTTCACCGCCGCCGACGCGCTCGAAACTGCGCTCACCCAGCACGCGCAAAAGTTTCACCTGCGTCGCCGGACTAATCTCGCCGATCTCATCGAGGAAGATCGTCCCGCCGTCGGCCAGCTCGAAGCGACCGCGACGCCGCTCCGCCGCGCCGGTGAACGAGCCCTTCTCGTGGCCGAAGAGTTCGCTTTCCAAAAGCGTTTCCGACAGCGCGGCGCAATGCACGGCGACGAACGGCGACTTCGCGCGCGGGCTAAGCCGGTGGATCGCGTGCGCGACGAGTTCCTTGCCCGTGCCGGTTTCGCCGGTGATCAGCACCGTCGCACGCGACGGCGCGACCTGCTTGATCGTGTCATAGACCTCCTGCATCGCCAGCGACGTGCCGACGAAACTTTCGAGGCCGAACTTCTTGTTGAGCTGTTCGTGCAGCTCGCGGTTTTCCGTTTCCACCTCGCGCGAACGCAGCGCGCGCTGGAGCAGCATTTCGAGCCGGTCGAGGTTGATCGGCTTCGTCATGAAGTCATACGCCCCGCGCTTCATCGCCTCGACCGCCAGTTCGATCGAGCCGAACGCGGTGAGCATGATCACGACCGGCTGCGGCGTGCGCGCGAGGATGCGTTG
>JANPHH010000488.1:0-3029 GCA_031424375.1 Chthoniobacter sp.
AGCGCTCGTAGACTTCGAGCACGTGATTCAGGTTGGAGAAATCGAGGCCGGTCTCGACGCCGTGCATGAATAAATTCATCGCGACAATGACCACGTCGAGGTTGCCGGTGCGCTCGCCGTTGCCGAAGAGCGTGCCCTCGACGCGATCCGCGCCGGCAAGCAAGCCAAGTTCGGTCGCAGCGACGCCGGTGCCGCGGTCGTTGTGCGTGTGCAGGCTCACGATGAGCGCGTCGCGGTTGCGGATGTGGCGGCACATCCATTCGATCTGGTCGGCGTAGACGTTCGGCCCGGCGACTTCGACGGTGTCGGGCAGATTCAGGATCATCCTCCGCTCGGGCGTGGGCTGCCAGACGTCCATCACGGCTTCGGAGATTTCTTTCGAGAACTCGACTTCGGTGGCGGAAAAGCTCTCGGGTGAATACTGCAAGCGCACGTCGGTGCCGGCGAGCCGCGGCAGGCGGTCTTTGATCCACTGCGCGCCGCGGACGGCGACTTGCACGATCTCGTTTTTCTCCAGGCCGAAAACGACGCGGCGCTGCGCGGGCGACGTGGAATTGTAGAGATGAATGATGACGCGCTTCGCGCCGATGAGCGATTGCACAGTCTTTTCGATCAGATCCTCGCGGGCTTGCACGAGGCACTGGATGGTCACGTCATCGGGGATGCGGCCTTCCTCGATGAGCCGCCGATTGAACTGAAATTCGGTGTTCGATGCCGACGGAAAACCGACTTCGATTTCCTTGAACCCACACTTCACCAGCGCGTCGAAGAGTTCGAGTTTCTGCGAGACGTTCATGGGCACGGCGAGCGCCTGATTGCCGTCGCGGAGATCCACGCTGCACCAGATGGGCGCGTGAGTGAGCGTGCGGCTGGGCCATTGGCGATCGGGCAGATCGATCCGCGGGAAGGGGCGGTATTTGCTGATGGGAGACATTTTTGGAAATGGAGAGATTGCGGGCGGGAAGGTGAGATTTCACAAGACCGGCCGCCACTTCCACCCAATGCGACGCCGATCTCCGGCGGGCGACGCCAGCCGACTAAACTAAGCGAGGAAGGCTCCGCGAGCCGGGCGCAATGAAGCGCGCGCGGCAGAGTCGCGGAGCGGGGTAAGTCGGCTGGTCAGCAGATGACGCATCGGGCGAGCACGGTAGCAAGCGCCCTGCGCTTGGCAATGGTGCAAGTGGGAGCGCGCGGGCGGGCGCGTTTGCGGGAATCTAAAAAATCCGCCTGCGAGACTGTAGGGCGTCTGGGTCAGACGCTGGGCGGGGATCCTGCACCCGAAGCGCCACCCCGGCGTTTCACAGAAACGCCCTACACCTCGTTCCACCGTCCGACTTCTCGGACGCCCTCTTAGTTTTCGTCGAGTCGCGGAACGGTCAGGCCAGGGCCGGGGATGAAGGCGGGTGCGAGGCGCTGGGCGTCGTCGGCGGGCTGGAGCGGCTGTCCATTGAGGTCGCCAGGATACCGGACGGGTTGGACTTCGAGCGGGATTTCCTGCGCGTCGCGGACGATGCGGAGGGAGGTGGAATCCCCTGCGGTGAGGAAAAAACAAGCGTTCACGACGTCGTCGGTGGTGGCGATGGCGTGGTCGCCGATCTGCAGGAGCAGGTCGCCGGCGAGCACGCCGGCTCTGGCCGCGGGCGAGTCGGGGAAGACGGCTTTGACGACGACGGCGGTGCCGGCTTGGGGCGCGGCGAGCGCTTCGAGTTCGAAGCCGAGCCAGCCGCGGCGCACTTCGTGAAAGCGCAGGAAATCGCGCCGCACTTTTTCCGCGGCTTCGATCGGCAGGGCAAAGGATGCGCCGCCCGGTTCGATGCTGCTGATCAGGATGCCGACGACCTGGCCGCGGAGATTGAGCATCGGCGCTCCGCCCTGGCCGCGCTGCACGGGAAGATTGGCGCGGAGATGGACGGTGGCGAAGTAGCGATCGGAGTATTTGATGTCGCGCCCGCCAATGATGCCGAGGCCGGGAGTGATCGGGAGATCGAACGGATAACCGACGGTCATGACCGGCGAGGCAACGCTAAGGTCGCGGGAATCTCCGAAAACGAGGAACGGCGTTTCGGCGTCCACTTTCAAAATAGCAATGCCGCTGCGCAGGTCGCTGATCATGCGCTGCGCGCGGTGCCGCACGCCGCCGAAGGTCACGATGATGTCATCGGTTTCGCCACCCACGCTGTAGCTGGTGTAAAGCGTCCCATTCGGGTCGATGAAGAATCCGGTGCCCGCGAGCCGACCGTGGGCGTCGGAGGCTTCGATGCGGACGACGGATTGCTGGCACTGGGCGAAAACCGCTTTCACCCGCTGCTCGATGCCGGCGGCGACCTGCGCGGTGTCGTCGGCATCCTGCGCACGCAGGCCGACGGAGAGAAACGTCGCGACACAACCGAGCGCGACGAAGGAACGGGAGGCGAGACTAGTAACTGGAAGCGCGCTCATAACTCACCGGCCGCGCGTCGATGACGTAGCGAGGTGCTCCGAGCTGCGGGCTGGAAAGCCGACGCGCGTCGAGCAGCGGCGCGAGCTTCTGCCCCGTCTGCGAATCGAGAACGAGCGTCCGATTCGACCCGCCGGAGGGCTGGGCCGCAGCGACTTTCACCGCAGGAATCTGCGGCTGCGGATTCGCGGCGATGGACTGGGCGGCTGGCTGCGAGGCGCCCGGAGTCATCAGGCCGATGGCCGTCACGCCGACCACGAGGACCGCGGCCATGGCTCCGGCGTAGCTGAGATTCCCCATGCTGTGTTCGCTGAAGAAGACCTGCATCCGCTCGACGGCGATTTTCCAAAGCGGGCGCTGAAGGAGTTCGGCGCGCTGCCGCCGATGCACATCGGCGAGGAGCTGGTCGAAGTAACCCGGAGGCGGCTGTTCGAAACGCTTCTGGCGAAGCAGGGCGGAAATTTTGGGATCGAGCATGAGAGGCTGAAGGTTAAAGGAACTCGCTGAGGAAATTTTGCAACTGGCGGTGTGCGTAAAAAAGTCGGGAGCGGACGGTGCCCTCGGAGATGCCGAGGATGCCGGCGATCTCGGC
>JANPHH010000489.1:0-4875 GCA_031424375.1 Chthoniobacter sp.
TTGAACGAGGATTTCCGGCTGTCCGCGGGAGTCGGCCGGGTGTATGGGTAGGCCCAAGGCGCCTCTCAACATTGAGCTTCACGCACGTCCGGATCAAACCGCCTTCAACCTGCGCCGAAGGAAGGAGATCCTCGCAAACACAGAACTCGGTCGGGAGTTGGCGCGATACGAAGGGCGCATCGAAACCGACCGTCATGGAAACCTGATTATGTATCCTCCTCCCGGAACTCCTCACGGCGGCTATCAGGCCGAGATCACCCATTTGCTTCGCGTGCATCTGCCAGACGGGCGAGTCACTACGGAGTGTCCGGTTTCCACAGCCGATGGAGTCAAAGGCGTGGACGTGACTTGGGTCTCCAGAAAGCGGCTCGCCGAGATTGATCGCAAAGTCCTGCTGAGTAGGGCGCCCGAAATTTGTGTCGAGGTGATTTCACCATCGAACTCCAAGCGGGAAATGGAAGAGAAGAAGGCCCTCTTCTTTGCCGCAGGCGCGCGTGAGGTTTGGTTCTGCGACAAGGAGGGAAAGATGACTTTCTTTGTGGGAGCCGCGTCGCGGGGCGCGAAGCTTTCGAAGCTGTGCCCGCCCTTCCCGCGTCAGCTCCATCTCTGAGAGAGTTTCGCGGGAATCAAAAGCGCCTGTCATCCCGAGCGAAATGGAGGGAGCCTGAGCGACTGAAATGGAGTCGAGGGACCTCGGAATGCAGAATGATCCATAATCCTTCAGAGGCCGAGGTCCCTCGGCTTCGTTACCCTCCGCTCGGGATGACAGGCCGTCTTGAGTTTCGGTACACGTTTTGAGTCGCATTCGCGGCTGCCGAGGGGGTTGCCTTTCGCGGGAGCGGCTCCTAGCCTCCCGCGCATGCTCGACATCCGGCTCATCCGCGAAAACCCCGACCTCGTGAAACAGCGTCTCGCGACGCGCGACGCGAGTCTCGTTTCCGCGGTGGACGAGATCCTCGATTGCGACAAAAAGCGCCGCGCCGCGGAGACCATCTTTCAGCAGCTCCAGGCCGACCGGAAGCGGGTGAGCAAGGAGATCGGCATGAAACGCGCGAAGGGCGAGGACACCGCCGAGGTCGAGGCCCAGACCCGCGAACTCGGCGAACAAATCTCTCGACTGGAAGATGAAGCGAAGCAGCTCGAAGCCGCACAGCGCACGCTGCTGCTCAATGTGCCCAACCTGCCGCACGACGCTGCTCCGATTGGCACCAGCGCGGAGGAAAATCCCGAAGTGCGGGTGTGGGGCGAAAAGCCGGCCTTCGACTTCACGCCCAAGAGCCACATCGAGCTGGGCGAATCGCTCGGCCTGTTCGACTTCGAGCGCGCGGTGAAGCTCACTGGGAGCGCCTTCACTGTCTACACCGGCGCGGGTGCGCGACTGGAGCGGATCCTGATCGGCTTCCTCCTCGACCTGCACACGCAGGAGCATGGCTACACCGAGGTGAGCCCACCGTTGCTCGTGAAAGCGGACGCGCTCGTCGGCACGACGCAGCTTCCGAAATTTGAGGAGCAACTCTACCGCTGCGAGCGCGATAACCTGTATCTCGTGCCGACCGCCGAGGTGCCGGTGACGAATCTGCACGCCGACGAAATCCTGCGGCTCGACCAGCTTCCCATCAAATACACCGCCTACACGCCCTGCTTCCGCCGCGAGGCCGGCTCGGCGGGACTCGGGACGCGCGGACTGATTCGCACGCATCAGTTCGACAAGGTGGAGCTGGTCAAAATCACCACGCCGGAAAATTCCTTTGCCGAGCTGGAGTCGCTCACCGCCGATGCCGAGAAGGTGCTGCAACTCCTCGGCCTCCACTATCGCGTGATCGAACTTTGCACGGGCGACATTGGCTTTGGCTCCGCCAAGACCTACGACATCGAGGTGTGGGCGCCGGGCCAGAATGCGTATCTCGAAGTGTCGAGTTGCTCGAACTTCGGCGACTATCAGGCGCGTCGCATGGGCCTGCGTTTCAAGGGCGCGGATGGGAAGAATCACTTCGCGCACACGCTGAATGGCTCGGGCACGGCCCTGCCGCGGTTGCTCGTCGCCCTACTCGAAACCTATCAGCGCGCCGATGGCACGGTGCATTTGCCCGAGGCGCTGCGCGGGCCGTTTGGCAAAAGCACGATCGGCTGATGAAAAAGCCTGTCATCCTGAGCGGAGTTCCGACGTGGGCGAAGGCGGGCCGGAACGGAGTCGAAGGACCTCTAATTTCACTCGGTCGAGCGTTGCAAAAGGCGGCGTGCTCCGCACCACCTCCGCCCGCGGAATTTAGAGGTTCTTCGACTACGCTACGCTCCGCTCAGAACGACAGGGAGGAATGGGGCGCCATTTCTGAATGAGCGCGCGGCGTGGCAAGTCGCCCGACCTGCTGCGCCACGCGGAGGAGCTGCTCGCGCGGTATTCGCCGGACGAGCCGCAACTCATCGGCGTGTCCGGCGGTCGCGACTCGATCGCGCTGCTCCACGCGCTCGTCGCGCGCGGCTACAGAAAGCTGGTCGTTTGTCATCTAAACCATGGTCTGAGGCCGGAGGCGGCGGGCGATGCGCGGTTCGTCAGCCGGCTGGCAAAGGAATGGAAGCTGGAGCGCGAGATCGGCAAGGCGGACGTCGCCGCGCAGGCGAAGCGCGCGAAGCAGTCGATCGAGACCGCCGCCCGCGCGGCGCGTTACGAGTTCTTCGATGCGGTGGCGAAAAAGCGCGGCTGCCCGCGCCTCTTCCTCGCGCATCATGCGGATGATCAGGTGGAGACGTTTCTCTTCCACCTCTTCCGCGGCGCCGGCGCTACCGGCCACGGCGGCATGCGCGCGGTGCACACCGACCTCGCCGGCCTCGAAGTCGCCCGCCCGCTCCTCGCCGTGTGGCGTGAGGAGATCGACCGCTACATCGTCGCGCACGAACTCGACTTCCGCGAAGACGACTCGAACGCGGATGTGCGCTTCACCCGCAACCGCCTCCGGCTCGAAATCATTCCCGCGATCTCCGCGGCGTTCGGTCGTGACGTGCGCCGCGCGATCTGGCGCGCCGCCGAGATCCTGCGCCGCGAAGACGATTTCATCGCCTCACTTCCCGCCGCGGAAGACGACGCCGAAGAACTGAGCGTCGCCGACCTGCGCGACTCCCCGGTCGCCATGCAGCGCCGCACGATCCTGCACTGGCTGAAGGCACGCGGCATCCCGCACGCCGGCTTCGATGAAGTGGAAGCCGTGCGCGAGCTGCTCAAGATGCGCGTGGCGAAAGTAAACCTCCCCGCCGGCTGGCACGCCCGGCGGAATCGCGGGCGGATTTTTCTCGAAGCGCCCTGGGCGATCAGAGCTGGTCCGTCGCCAACCGGCCGCTGCGCAGGATGACCAGCGCGGCGAGGGCGCCGAGCACCGCACACGCGCTCCAGAGCACGAGCGGATCGATTGCGAAGAGTCGGAAGCCAATCTGCGGCGCGACGATGCCGGCGACATTCCAGGAAAGCGCGAGCGCGCCCATGTAACGACCGCGGAGATTTTCCGGCGCAATGCGAGCCACGAGCGCGGCCGCCGTCGGGGCGCTGATCACTTCGCCGATGCTGAAAAGCGTCATCGCCACGAACAGCCCGCCGAGCGTGTGAACGAATCCATTCAACGCGAAGCCGAAGCCGCTGAGCAGGTAGCCCAGCGCCATCACGCGGCGCGCGTCGAAGCGCAGCGTCCAGACGGTGAGTGGAAGCTCGAAGATCATGACGAAGATCCCGTTCCAGCTCATGAGCAGGCCGAAGATCGCCTCCGGGCTGAGGTGGACGGGGCCGAGCGTGAGGTGGACGTCGCGTTGCTTCACGTGGAGCGCGTAGGTGGTGGCAAATTGCATCGCCACACACGCCGACGCGAAGGCGCCGATCCAGAGCGCTTGAAAGGCGCGGTTCTCGCGCAGGCTGCGGAGCGCGGCGCTCCACGGCGTGCCGTGCGTTTGCCCGCGCAGACCGTGCGGCAGCCAGAGCAGCGCGATGCTGCCGTAGATCGCCGTGGTGAGCGCGTCGCCGGCGAAGAGCCAGAAGAGCGAGTGATTCACCAGCACGCCGCCGACCGCGGTGCCGCAGGCAAAGCCGGCATTGCCCGCGATGCGCAGCGAGGCGTAGGCCCGCACGCGCTGCGCGTCGGGCACGAGATCGGCGAGCAGCGCGCTCGCCGCGGGATTGTGGGTGCCGGCGAAGACGCCGATGAGCGCGCCGAAGACGACGATCCACGGCAGAGTCTGCGCCTGATAGAGCAGCATCACCGACGTGGCCGCGCCGAACGTCCCGGTGACGATCGTATTCCGCCGCCCGATGTGATCGCTCAGCCAGCCACCGACGATCCCGCCGCAGAGCGCGCCGAGTCCGAACGCGCTGACCGCGATGCTGACCTCGCCGAGCGTGAAGCCGCGGCGCGTGAGGTAGACGGTGAGAAACGGCCAGACGAATGCGCCGAAGCGGTTGATGAAAACGCCGCCGATCAACACCCAAAGCGAGCGCGGAAAGGACCGCAGATCGGCGAGGAGCGTCGGGCGGGGAGCGAGGGCATTCATGGCAGGTGGATCGAGCGGGAAACAAAAGCGCCGCGCACCTTCACGATGCGCGGCGCCTTGGAAAGATCAGCCTCGGCGGCCGATTACTGCTTCGGCTTCCAAGCCTTCACGAACTCCACGCACTTCGTCACCTCGGGCAGCGAGTTGTCCCAATTGTATTCGTACTCGATCGAGATATTACCCTCGAAGCCCTGCGCCTTCAGCTCGGCGAGGATGTCGCCGATCTGGCCCACGCCGGTGCCGTAGGGCACGTCGTGGCTCTTGCCGAAGTCTTCCTTGTCCTTGAGATGGCTGCTGATGATCCGGCCCTTCAGCGTCTTCACGGCCCAGAGCGGATTGATGCCCGTG
>JANPHH010000490.1:0-14049 GCA_031424375.1 Chthoniobacter sp.
CAAAGTCTCGAGTCCATTCCGGTCGCTGAGGCTCCCTCCCTTCCGCTCGGGATGACAGGCGGCTGCAAATTCCCGTCCACCCTCTCAGAGGAAGATCGTGCGCGGCCGGCGCGATCCGCGCGCCGGGAGAGCCCCCGAAACACGCGAATGAAGAATCGCGCCATTCGCGCCACTCGAGTGATTCGCGGGCAAAATCCGCGGTCTTCCTTCTCGTCGCCGCAGCGCGAGACACGGTCCCATTTTCGTGCCCTTTCGTGTCTTTCGTGGACTCCCACCTGCGCCGTGGCCCTCGGAAACATCCGCGTCAATCCGCGCAATCCGCGGTTTCCCCCGGCCCCGGAGGTATTCCAGCCCCGAGGTTTGGTTTGGAATCCGCCGCTTTTTCGGGAAGCCTCCGCGCCCGACTGCCTGTGCCGCCCGACTCCCAGATTTCCACCCCCACCCCGAAGCGCCTCCCCGTGCTCCTGCGCCGGGCGTGGTATGGATTGAATCAAGCTTTCCGCCAGCGCATCACCCATCTGGAGATCACGCCCGATCAGTTCAGCATCCTGCGCTGGCTCAGCGAAGGCGACCCGCGCGGCATGACTCAGCGCGCCATCACCGACCTGATGGCGAGCGATCCGAACACGATCACCTCCACGCTCGCCCGCATGGAAAAAAGCGGCCTCATCGCCCGCGAGCCGCACGAGCGCGACCGCCGTGCCCACCGCGTGAAGATCCAGCCCGCCGGACGCCGAGCTTTTGAGAAGGCGCGGGAGATCGCCATGGACCTCCAGGAGCAAGTCCTCAGCATCCTGCCCGCCGAGCGTCGCGAAGCCTTCCTCATGGAACTCCAGACCATCGCGGAATCCTGCGCGACGGTTTCTGAACGTTCACCCGCCCGGCGCCGAAAGACGCCTGCGAGTGAAGGCGCCGACTGAGCGTTACCGCCGCAGCGTGCGGGAGGGAAAGGCGGAAGGCGAAATCGGAGCAAACTTCGGAGAGGTGGTCGGTGGCAGGCGGCGGACCTTTGGCCTTTCGCCATTTCTTCACACCACGCGGAGCTGCGCCGGATCGCTCCACGCGCCCATCATTCGGGCAGGTGCGCCCGCGCTCCCCATTGCGCCACCCCCGCAGCGAGAGACCCGCCCAGCCGGCGCAGGCCTCCATCGCGAGGCGATGCTTCAGCCGCTTCCAGCGCACCAGCGCCACGACCGCCCGCGCAAATCGCCGCACCTCCCGCTCCGAAACGATCGCCCCCGATTTGCCCAGTTTTACCGCACCTTTCGCTTTCACATTCCCACACCCCTCCCCTCATTCGCTCAATCTTCACCGCCCGCGCGGTGCCGTAGACGTGCCCGCGCCAGGCAAACTCCCCGCACCCGCGCGACACAGCGCCGGGGACAGAGCGGGGGGACCGTTTCCATGGACGAAATGAAGCAAATCGACCGGAACGCTGGCAAGCGGGGATTTGCCGGACGTTCCCAAGTGCAATTCGGGACCGAGCGAAAGACTTGTGAGCCGCATGATCTTTTGAAATGGTCACGCCGTCGAGATAGCAACCCCCCTTCGCAATGTCCCGTCTTCCTTGCCGGAAGTACCGAAATGGACGAAATCATCTCGCCTCTAATTACGAACTGATTTCGTCTACTTCTCGTTAGGCGATTTCGCGCGCACTCATTTTTCGTTTCTATCAGTCAAGCCAAACAAACAACAGCCACTAACCACGAACATGAAGCCACACACCAATACCTGCTGGCTCATTGCCGGCCTCATTACCCTCGCCGCAAATTCACAAGCCGCGACCTATAACCTCAACGCAGATTGGAGCGATCTCCTGAATCCCAACGGCGTATGGACGTATCGAGAGGGTGCCAACGCCCTCCCGCACGTCAATGCGTTTCAAGGTTTGTCGGGCGATTTTGCCTCCGCCCAACCCGCATGGGCACGTTTCGACACGGGTTCATCCAATATCCCCTCTTGGTTCAAGAGCACTGCCACGGTCAATGTTCCCCATGATTGGCTGGCGGGGGATGTCGTCATGCACAGCACGGACGGGTTCAACGGGATCGGCAGCGGTGCCGGTAATGTGATTTGGACCAGCCCCATCAATGGATTGGCGACGATTTCAGGCAATGTCTGGATGGGCCGTGACATTGGGCGCGGCAATCACTGGGCGTTATTCGACGACGGCGGTCTGCTCACGGAGGGCGACATCGCCTCGGGGGACATTTATAATCGCAGTTCCCCGTTCCTTTTCTCGAGCGGTTCCGGCGGCGCTCTCGTGCTGCAGGACATTCCAGTTTCCGTGGGCGAAGTCTTCGAGCTTCGGATCACCAAAACAAGCAGCCCTGGCGACTATGCGGGCGTCAATTTCATTGTGAATACGGTTCCAGAGCCATCTTCTGCACTTCTTCTACTTTCCGGTGCCGCCCTTTGTTTGCGGCGTCGGTCGCTTCGCACATACGAACGAAGCGCCTAACCTCGAAGGTTGCTTTGCCGCGCAGCCGGCAAGCAACCCTTGAACTAGGCGCTGCAGGGTCGTTGCGTCGCTACGCGCCCACTTTCAGTCCACGAAACACAGAAAGCAAAAAACCAAACATCGAGCACCAAACAACTATGAAACCATATCATATAGTCACCGCCATCGTCTCCGTATTGAGCTTCGCGTTATCCAGCAATGCGGCTATTGTCGTCACTGGGTTTTCCCCGCTACAATGGCAAACCAGCGACGCAAGTCTAGGACTTGCGGGCGCAACCATAGAGGACTTCGAGGACGTGAATTTAGCGACTGGCCTACAGATTCAAGCGAACTCCCCCGGTTTTGGCGGATACGGTCCAACAAACATCTTGCCGAACACGTTTGATCCACGAAACGTCGCAAATGGCGGCAATGACAATGTCGGCAATGCGTTTGAGATTGGCCTGTGGGACGGCTCGCATGTGCTCATCAACCGGCCGGACAATCGATTGACCGGCACAACCGATTACGGGAGTTTACGCTGGGGCGATGTGACCTTTTTCTTGCCCGCGGGTATCAAAATCTTTGGAGTGGCGATTGAGCAGAACAGTCTGAGTGCTCCGATCATCGTCAACGGTGTATCGGTGGGTAGCACTGGCGACTTCCTGACCTTGACGGGGGGCCGCAACGGCTATCTTCGAATTGAGGCAACCGGCACCGACGCCATTTCCACAGTTCTTTTCGACAACCAGGCATTCGATGCGTTCTCCACGGACGGAATTTCATTTGATCACGTTGCATTTTCAGTCCCAGAGCCGTCTTCGATTGCTCTTGGGTTGATGGGAGTTGCCGGGATTGCACTTCTCCGCAATCGACGCAACGCCTCCTGAATAACAGACGGTGATAGATGACCTTTCCCTTTGTCTCCTTTGTCTCTTCCGTTGGCGGGACTCTTCGCCGCACGGCGCCGCCGGACCTCGGTGGCCTGACTGACGGTGCCCGAGCCGGGGACGATACTCGGCGCGCTGGCGCGAGCGGCGCCGGTTTCGTTGACCCCGGCGGCGCGAAGTGTGAGTTCGCCCGCAAGTCTCCGGCGACCGCGCGCCGCGCTCGCGGCTTGAGCGCTGCGGGCGAACGGGTATCTTCCGCGGCCATGAGCATCACCGTCATCGTGGAAAACGACACCATCAAGCTGCCGGTGCATGTGCCCGACGGGACACGGGTGGAGATCACGCTGCCCGACATGGCCTCTGCACCCTCCACGGCACCCGAACCGGATTTTCTTGTTCGCGCCAAGGCGATCTGGGGTGAAAAGCCGGTGGGGACGGCGCTGAGCGCGCTGGTGTCGGAATCGAGGAACTAAGGCGTGATCTACCTGGATACGGGTTGTCTGCTGAAGCTCTACTACCCGGAGCCGAACAGCGCGGCGGTCGCTGCGGCGATATCGGGCAAAGTGATCGTCTTCACGGCGCTGCACGAACTGGAAACGGTGTCGGCATTGCAACTGAAGCGGTTTCGCGGCGAGGCGACAGCGGAGCAGGCGGAGGCGGCGATGCGGCTCGTGCGCGAGGATTTGGCGGCGGGCAAGCTGGCACAACCCCCGGTGAACTGGTCCGCAGTCTTTCGCGATGCCGTGGAACTGGCTCGCGCCCATGCTTCGACGAGCGGGTGCCGTTCGCTCGATGTCCTCCATTGCGCGCTCGCGCGAGCAGTGGATGCGGAAGGGATCGTTTCGACCGATGCCCGGCAAATTACGGTCGCAACGGCGATGGGCTTGGATGTGGTGGCGATCTGAGGATCTCTCCCCACGTCCCGGAGCCCGGCACGGCGCTCTCCGGATTGGCGAATGGTCGGGGCTTTTAGTAGTGGCTCAGTTTGACGCGTATTGTAGGGCGGGCGCTTCGCCTACCCTCGGCAACCGAAGCGGTCGCCCTACAATCGCCTGCGAAACTGAGCCACGACTGGACTTTTGGTTTACGTCACTGCACCCCGCCCGATCTGCGTCCACCCCCAGCCGAGAGCGAAGAGGGCGGCGCTCCAGGTGACGAGGGAGATTCCCCACCAGATGCCCCACAGTCCCCAGCCGAGACCGAACGCCAGCGCGTGGTAGACGATGAGCGGGGCGGCGATCTGTCGGTAGAGGCCGATCCAGAGGCCGTAGGCGGGGCGCTTGATTCCCTGCATGGCAAAGACGGTGACGAAGAGAATGGGATACGCGGCGAGGGTGAGCGAGGAGCTGAGCAGGTAGTCGCGGCCGTGGCCGATGACGTTGGCGTCGCGGGTGAAGAGGCGCATCGCGGGGTCGCGGAGGAGCCAGACGAGCAGGCCGCCGAGGAGCATGAGACCGGCGCCGTATTTCACGTTGGTGATCCACGCTTCGCGGACGCGGTGGGTGAGGCCGGCGCCGTGATTTTGGCCCACGATGGTGAGCACGGCGGCGTTCAGGCCAATGGCGGGCATGAGGACGATCTGCTCGATGCGGGTGGCGATGCCGCTGGCGGCGACGGCTTCTTTCCCGAAACGCTGGACGAACCACGTGATGACGAAGACGCCGAGCGCGACGGTGAGCATATTCAGCGCGGCGGGCACGGCCTGGCCGGCGATCCGGCGCATCACCGCGGGCTGCGGACGGAACTCCGCGAGGCGCAGGTTGGCGAGGAGCGAGGTGCGGGCGGCGCAGCGCCAGAGGTAGACGCCGCTGGCGATCTGGATGAGCACGGTGGCGAGCGCGATGCCGGCGACGCCCATCGCCGGCAGGCCGAAGCAGCCCCACATCAGCACGGGATTGAGCGCGAGATTTGCGCAGAGTCCGCCGATGAGGACGTTGCGGTAGACGGCGGTGTTGCCCTGCGCGGCGAGCGCGGAATTCAGCACCATGGGCAGGAGAAAAAACACGCCGCCGGCGAGGATGACGTTCATGAACGCGAGCACGGTCTGGAGGTAACTGCCCTGCGCGCCGAGCTGCTGAAAAAGCCACGGTGCGGCGAACCAGCCAGCCAGCGAAAGCGCGAGTCCGGCGACGAGCGCAAAGACCAGCGCCTGCGCAAAGACGAGCCGCGCATCGGCGTCGTCCTTCGCGCCGAGGGCATTCGCGAGCAGCGCCGTGGTGCCCTGGCTGATGCCGCTGCCGACGGCGATGACCATAAAATGCACCGGGAACGAGAGCGACATCGCGGCGAGCGCGTCGGTTCCCAGCCAGCCGGCGCAGAGCGTGTCCACGACGTTATACATCGTGTTGAAAAACATCCCCACACTCATCGGCACCGCGATCCGCCAGGTGAGCTGCGGGATCGGGTCGGTGGTCAGGGAAAGCGGCGGCGTCATCGGCGCGCGGAAGCTGCCAGAATCCGCTCGATCTGCACGCGGTGAATTCCCGTGTGGCCGCCGGCCAGCGCATACCAACTGTGGGCATCGAGCGGGCCGAACCACGGGTGGGCAAAGCGGACCGCCGTTTTCAAATCCGGCACGGCGGCCACGGTGCTGAGGAGCTGGTCGCACGAGGTCTCATAGGCAGCGACGACGGTCGCATCGACGCTGGCGTCTGGCTTCACTGCAGCGGTGCTCGCGGCCCCGTCAATCGCCTCGCCGCTCGCCAGCGTGGAGATGACGCGGGCCATCTCGAGGTGGACGATGCGGAGGTGATCGAGGGTCATCCACACCGACCAGTAGCGGCTGCTGTCTTCGAGGCCGGGCGGGCGGCGGATGAGGACGCGCTGTGCGCCGGTGGTAGCGTCGCAGCGGCCGACGAGTGCGGCGATTTGGGTGCGTTCGGCGACAAACTTCGCGGTGAAGGAATCGCGGCTGCCGAGGCTGCGGCGGAGACCGAAAAGGATGCGGGCGATCAGATGCTCCGGAGCGGGAAGGCCGGCACCGGGCGGAGCCAGTTTGGGTTCGACGGATGTGGACATGGAAGTGATTCGACCTTCTCTGGCTAGTTGCATTCTGCAAGTGAAATACTTGTGGAATGCAAGCAACGGTGCGGCATGCTCTTTCGATGCCGAAAGCGCTTCCGCCTGCAAAACGCCCCGCCAAACGCCCCGCTGGGCTGCCCGCGAGCCCCCGCCGTTCGCCGTGTCCGGTGGCCTGTTCCCTCGATCTCTTCGGCGATCGCTGGACGCTGCTCGTCGTCCGCGACCTGATGCTCGGCCACAGCCGGTTCAAGGATTTCGCCAGCGGGCCGGAAGGCATTCCGACGAACATCCTCAGCGACCGGCTGGAGCGGCTCGTCGAGGGTGGTCTCGCCGAACGCCTTCCCGTCGGCGAAGGAGCGAAACATCTGGCCTATCGGCTAACGGAAAAGGGTGCCGCGCTGCGCCCGGTAATGAAGGCGATTCGCGACTGGGGCCTGTTGTGGGAGCCGGGCACGAGGACGGAGCGCGCGGGCGGTTGAAAGTGACCGCGGGAGGGTGACAGGGCGGCGCTTACTTCAGGTCGCCCGATTGCAGATAGGCTACGATGTCCGCGATGGTCTGCGGCTGGAGGCCGAGCTGGTCGGCGCTGAGCATGAGTGAGCGGGGGAGGGGGGTGATGGATTTTACCTTCGCCTTCGGCACCGCCTGCATCTGCCCGCCGATGGAGCGGATCTGCACGGGGTCGTTGTTTGAGATCACGATGCCGTCGATTTTCAGGCCGTCCTTGGTCAGGAGGCGTTTGCCTTCGTAGCCGTGCGAGATTTCGGCGGAGGGATTGACGATCGCATTCACGATCACGCCGCGGGTCTGCGTCTTGCCAAACGCGGTGAGGTCGGGTCCGTAGTCGATGCCCTGCTGGCCGACGTGGTGGCAGGTGTAGCAGACGGCGATGGCCAGTTTGCCGCGCGCGGCGTCACCTTTCATGGCGGTGATTTCGTCCACCGGCGGGAGCTTCGATTCGGTGGGCGGCTCGGGCGATTCCACGCCGATGAGCTTCACGTTTTCCGGATCGAAAACGCCGCGCTCTTTCATCGCGTCGTCGATGCCGTAGTTCTGCCAGAGGTGGCTTTTCAGGCTGAAGAGCCACCACATCGCGTCGGCGGCGAGCGGGAAGTCGCGCGTCGCGGCGATGTCCACGAAGGCGAGCGCGGCGTAGGGCGATTTGATGAAAGCGAGCGAGTCGAGCGCGAGCTTGCGCTGCTCCCGGCTGAGCGTGGCGGAAAGCGCGCGGGTCTTGAGCGCGTCCACGGCGGACGGCGGACTGAGGCGCCAGGTCAGACGGGCGAAGGCATCGGACCACTTCGCGGGTTCGCTGCCGAGTACTGGAGCGATGGCGGCGTAAATCGCACGTTCGTTGCCCTCCGCGCCGAGGCCGAAGGCTTCGAGATAGGCGCGGTCCTTGCCGTCGTAGCGCTTGGCGAGTTCGACGAAGATGTCGCGCGTCTCGGCGAGCGGACGGTCGCGCAGGCTCAACGCGACTTCACGGCGGACGAAGGCGGAGGAATCCGTGGCCAGGTGTTTTGCCATCGCGAGCACTTCGATGTCGGCACGGCGGAGCGCGCGGTAGGCGACGATGCGCTTCTGCGCATCCTTGTCAGCGAGGAACGGTTTCACTTTCTCCACACCCGCCGGGCCCATCTGGGCGAGCAGCCACACGGCGCGGGCGGCGATGAAGGGATTTTTGTCGGCGAGCAGCGCGGCCACGGCGGGCACAGCGGCTTCGCCCTGCGCTTTCAGTCGGGTGAAGCCGCTGTTGCGCACGTTGGGCGCGGGGCTTTGCAGCGCGGCGATCTGGCCTTCGGTTTTTTCGAGGTCGATCTTCGGCACCACGGATTTGAAGCCTTTCGGAGCGATGCGATAGATCGTCCCAGAAGTGGTTTCATCGAGATCGGAATGCCCGCCGACGCGTGGGTCGAACCAATCCGCGACATAGAGCGCGCCATCGGGGCCGACGGTCACGTCGGAAGGCCGGAAGAGCGTCGGCGTTTCGTTGGTAATGCTGTTCTTTCCGCCGAGGAAGTCGGAACCGGCGAATTTTCCTTCCTTGTTCGACGTGAAAAAGTCGAAGCGCTCAAGCTTCATCCCGGCGCCTTCCGTTTTCGGGAGATAGCCGAAGACCACGTTGCGTCCCGCTTCGCAAGCGAGCAGAAGGCCGCGCCATTTGTCGCCGAGCGCGCCGTTTTCGTAGAAGGCCACGCCGGTCGGCGAGCCGCCGCCGTAGACATCGCCGATGGGCATCGAGCCGGGATCGTCCTGCCGCCACTCGGCGGTCGGGACGTTTTGTCCGGGACGCTGATCGGCCTTCCAAGACCGTTTGCCGTCGCGGGAGGAAAAGCCGGCGTTGCCGAATTCCATCACGTGGCTCACGCGGCACGCGGGCGGGTCGTCGTTGTCGCTCTGGTAGAGGTCACCCAGCGAGTTGATCGCCTGCTCGAAGCTGTTGCGGTAGTTGTGCCCGATGATCGCGGCGTTCGTGCCATCCGGATTCATCCGCACGCTGAAGCCGCCGACCCACACGCGCCCGTCGTCGCTTTTCATTCCGGCGATGGTCGAGGGATCGACAACCTGCTTGCCATTCGCGTGCACGTAGGAGCTGCCGATGCGGAAGGTCTTGCCCGACTTGTCGGTGAATTGCCCGCCGGTGTTGCCCTGATTGAAGTACCAAAGTCCATCCGGTCCCGTGGTCACGGAATGCAGGCTGTGATCGTGCTGGCGGCCGTTGAAGCCGGTGAGCAGCACCTCGCGCGTGTCGGTGGTGGAGTCGAACTTCCCGTCGCGATTTACGTCCGTGTAGACGAGCAAATCCGGCGGCTGCGAGACGACGACTTTGTTGTCGAGAACGGCGACGCCGAGCGGGGCGAAGAGGCCTTCTTCCTGGACGAACGTCTCGCTTTTGTCGGCCTTGCCGTCGTGGTCGGTATCTTCGATCACCACGATGCGGTCGCCTTCTTTGCGCCGCGTGCCGTGGCTGCGGTAGTTTACGCCCTCGGCGACCCAGAGGCGGCCGTCCTTGTCGAAGTCGATGTTAGTCGGGTTGAAGAGCTGCGGGGTCGTGGCCCAGACCGTCACCTCGAGTCCATCCGGGACGTGGAAGAGGTTCGCGGGAACGATCGTCGGCGGCGCGGGTTTGGGTTCCTCGGCTTTCGGGGCCGTGGCGTCGGGTTTTTTCGCGGTGGGTTCCTGGGCGTGAGCGAGAAAGGCCGTGATCAGGCCGGTGCAGATGGCGAGGTGTTTGGACATGGAGTGAAAGCGGAGGTGGGTGGAAAAAAGGGTGATGATCTGAGCGAAGCGGTCAAAAAAATCCTGTCATCCTGAGCGGAGTTCCTCGTGGGCCGAGGTGGGGGGAGGAACGGAGTCGAAGGACTTCTCGCATCTCCGAAAGGAAAATAGAGGTCCTTCGACTGCGCTCCGCCCGCCTGCGCCCGCCGGAGCTTCGCTCAGGATGACAGAGATTTTTTCGAGCCGCTTCGCGGTCTGCGGCGCGTCTACCGGAGGGAAAAACGCACCGGCTGCGAAATCGGTTGCGGCGGCTATTTGCCCGTGGCGTCGAGGCAGACTGCTTCCTTCGTGCTGCGGGCGAAGATTTTTCCGTCGGCGATGACGGGCGTCGTCCAGCATTTGCCGTCGAGGATCTTGGCGCGGGCCACTTCCTTGTAGGCATCGGGTTTCGGCTCGAAGACGACGAGTTCGCCCGCGTCGGAAAGCGCCAGGATCTTGTCGCCGGCGAGCACGACGTTTCCGGGGCCAAAGCCTTCGCGCTCCCACTTCACCGTGCCCGTCGCCACGTCCACGGCCTTCACCGGGCCGGCACCGTATTGCTTGAACTGAAACATCCCGTAAAGCTCGCCTTTCAACGCGACCGGCGTGCTCCAGTGATTGGCGATCTGCTTGTCGCCGGTGATGCGGTAGATTTCCTTCGCCTCGAATTTGCCCGCCGCGCGGGTGAGCTTCACGGCGCCGCCGCCCACACCGTAGCCGGCGGAGCAGTAGACGATGTCACCGGAGACGACTGGCGAGATCGCGGTCGAGACCTTGAAGGGAAAATTGTAGCGCCAGAGTTCCTTGAGCGTCTTCGGCTCGACAGCGAGGAGCCCGCTTTGCACGAAATAAATGACCTGCCGCTGGCCAAGGATGGTCGCGGCGGTCGGCGTGGAGTGCGTGATTTTTTCGTCGAACGCTTTCGCGACCACCTTGCCGTTTGCGGGGTCGACCGCGAGCAGCGATTCGCCCGGTCCGCCGCCCGCCACGTAGAGTATGCCGCCTTCGAGCAGCGGGGAGGCGGCGTTCATCCAGGTGATGTTGCGGCCGGCGTGCTGCTTCATCAGGTCGACCTTCCATTGCTCCTTGCCTGTAGCGGTGTCGAAGGATTGCAGGGCCAGCGCGGCGCTTAGGGTCACAACGCTTTTGCCGACGATCGTGGGCGTGCTGCGCGGGCCGTCGCCGCCTTTGTTTGTCGCGGTGCCGGAGTTGCCGCCGTCGTGACCGTAGTTCGCCACGCCGATCGCGGCGGTCCACGCTTCCTTGCCGGTGGCTGCGTCGCGGGCGACGAGGACTTCCTGCTTCACCCCCTCGAGCTCGCGGCCCTCGACGGTGAAGGCCTTGCCCGCGCTCACGACGAAGGAACTGAAGCCATTCGGTGATTCCACTTTCCAGAGCACCTTCGGCCCGCTGGCGGGGAAGGCGGCGATTTTTTCCGTGGTGGAGCCGTCGCCCTGCGGGCCGCGATACTGCGGCCAATCGGCGGCCTGGAGCGAGACGGTGGTGATGAGCGTGGCGAGGATGAGGCGGGTGGTCATGGGTGGAGAGGTCTTTGTTGGTGAGAGGTGGTTCGACTCTTCGTCTTTTTCTTCATCCTCATCTTCCTCTCCTCCACCGCCGAACGGGATGAAGATGAAGATGAAGAAAAAGACGAAGAGTTACTTTGCGGCGGTGATCACGAGATCATCGAAGCGGATCGGCGTGCCGGAGTATGGGCTGCCCCAGAGGCCGGCGCGGCCGGTGGGCGGGGCTTCTTTTACTTCGAGGGAAATCTGCCACTCCTTCGGCTCGGCACCGGCAGCGGACCACGCGCGACCCTCGATCACGAAGCCGTCGCCGGCCTTGCGCACCTGCAGCCGCAGCTTCGTCCAGTCGCCGCTCGTCCACTCGAAAGGCACGCTCTTCACCGCCTCATCACCCTTGAAAAATTCCAGCGTCTTCTTTCCCCCGCTCATGATCAGCCGATAGCCGCCCACGCCGCCGAGACTCACGCCAAAGGTCGGAAACTTCCGCCCCGTCTTCGTGCCGAAGAAGCGTGCCGTGGCGCTGAGGTCCGCCTGCCCGGCCGGGCCGAAGAGAATGCCGTAGGTGTCGAGCGGCTCGCCCGGCAGCTCCAGCACTTTGCCCGCGCCGTCCGCCTTCACCGCGAAATCGCCCGCGATCGCCATCGCGCCTTCCGGCGCCTTTTCCAATGCCGCGGCCTCGAAGTTATTTTCGTAGATCGCTGGCGCATCGGCGGCGCGCAATGCGGTGGCGCAGAGGCCGGTGGAAACGAAGGCGAGCAGCAGGGGCAGTTTCATGCGGGGCGAAAAAAGGAGCATCGGCGGGGACTGGTGTCGAGATCGTTTGGCCCCCGGAAGCTTAGTCGGAACCCGCGAGGCTGCGGTCGCGGCGAGGATTCACGGCTATTTCACGCAAACGCCGCGACTTTTCCTCCGAGTGCTGATTGGTTGTCCACCCGATGTCTGCGCCCACCGATTTCCCGACCCCGTCCCAGGTGGGCATCCCCCGAAAACGCGGCCGCGTGGTGCCGTGTCAGCAGTGTGGGGAAAAGCTGCTCTTCCCCTCCGGTTCGAGCGCCTCGCAACGGGCCACGGTGCTCTTCTGCAGAAAGTGCGGCTCCCGGACGGCGATGCCGTGGCGCCACCGCTGGGTCGGATTCATCGCCATCGCCTTGCTCGTCGCTGCCGCGTGGGGATTTGTGATCCTCGTGATGTGGAAGGCAAACGGTTAGGGAGCCGCTGATCAATGCCTGCGAAATACGCGAAAGATCGCGAAAGTGATCCCGCTCCTCTGACCGCATTTTGTTTTTCGCGTCCTTTCGCGTATTTCGCGGGCCATCCTCGATTTAATCAGCGGTTCCTTAGCCGCGAGTTCCACTTTCCAGGCTCGACTCACGTGGGAGTTGCCGCGAAGGTCGCGCTCCCCGATGAGCCAGCTCGCCAGTAGTTCCGCAAAAAAATCTCCGCCCCGTGCTTCGCGCAGTCTGCGCACGCGGACGATTCGCTGCCGCAAATGCGGCGATCGCCGGGAGCTCGGGCTTTCCCCGGAGTGGGACCGGCGGACCTTCGTCGAGATCGTTTGCCCGAAGTGCAGCGCCCGCTCCTTGCTCCCCACCGGGCGGCTGATCCTCATGCAAGTGCTCGGTGCCCTCGCCTTCATCGCGAGCGCCAGCTACGTGATCTACGCGGTCACGCATCCGCAGCCCTGAGCCGCGCGGAACAAATAACCCCGGAGCCTTTCGACTCCGGGGTTGTTTGAAATACTGCTGCGGGAGGCTTAGGCGCCGGTGACGCTGTCGGCCTTGTTGTGCTCGGAGACGACCTTCACGGACTTGCCCACGAGGTCGGCGACCTTGTCGGCGCCGGTGGTGTCGGGCGTGAGCACGCGGGTCACGGTCTTGCCGTCGGCGGTGGTGATGGTCAGCTCCTTCTTTTCTGCATTGAAGGAGGTGAGCTTGCCTTCGTCGGTCACTTTCTTGCCGCAAGCGGCGAAGGAGGAACCGGCGGAAACGGCGACGATGGTGAGGATGGCGAGGAGTTTTTTCATGTCTGGGTTTTGGTTTGTTATGGAACGCCGCCCACCGCGCGTCCGGATGCAGACGTGTCGGGGGAACGGCCTCTGGCAAGAGAAACCCCGCGCCGCGCGAAGGCAAAGAGATTTATTTGCGGTGCCGGAAAGAAAACGGCTGGCTCGCTCCGCGAGTGCGTTGAATGCTCTTCGCCCATGCGTTCCCCTCTCGTATTCGCCGCGGCTCTTTTCCTCGCGCTCCCCGCTGCGGTTCGCGCCCATCCCATCCCGGATGTCCCGGTGCAGTCGAGCTTCGACGATGCCGGCGCGGGCACGGTGCGCGTGGAGTTCGACCTTCGTTTCATCGACGCCGAGCCAGCCACCGCGCCGTTTTTCAAAAACGAGTTTCTGGCCGACAAACCACCGGCGTGGCGCACCGAAACCATTGAGAAGGCGCTCGCCTTCATTACCACGAACATCGAGTTCTTTCTGGAACCCGCCGGCCACGCCACCCCCGACTGGCAGTGGGAATTCACCGGCCAGAAAAACGCCGCGCTCGCGACCCCGGAAGATCCCGTGATGCTCACCGCCACCTGGCGCATCGCTCCCGGCGCGAAGGGCTACCGCATCCGCTCCACGCCGGACAACAAATGGAGCGTCCTCTTCCTCAATACCCTCCGCGGCAAGGAACTCGAGCGCACCCAGGTCCTCTTTCCCGGGGAGAGTAGTTTCACGCTCGACCTCGCCGCGCCCGCCACGGTCACGCCTGCGGCGAAAGCGGTCGTGCGGCCGTGGTGGCGGCGGTTGTTCGGCACGTGAGCGTCGCGTCCCCGGCGATGAAAGAGAGACCGCAGATTCCGCAGATTGACGCGGATTTCAGAGTGCGGAAATCCGCGTCAATCTGCGGAATCCGCGGTCTCCTTCTCCACC
>JANPHH010000491.1:0-37027 GCA_031424375.1 Chthoniobacter sp.
GAAGGCATCGACTACGGCTTCGAGGGCGACCTGCTGCGGCTCAATCGGGTCGTCTTTCCGCGCCTCACGAAGGACGCGGGCGCCTACGTGAAATTGCCGGTTCGCGATTACGAATATCTCGCCGCCTTCCAGGCCCCGCGCAGCTTTCGCATCAACGTGAATCGAAAGGTGGGCGGGACGGAGGAGCGGCCCGACGTGTCGCACGATTTCAGCTTCGGCGACGTCCTCGAGGGGCGCGTTCCGGCCGAGGCAATCCGCCGGAAGATCGTCCTCATCGCGACGGTGATGGAGAGTATCAAGGACAGCAACCCGACGCCGATCGACGACAACCTGCGCGGCATTCACATCCACGTGATGCTCGTGCATCAGCTCCTCGAAGCCGCGATCCGGGGCGTGAAGCCGATGTCTTGGTGGCCGGAATGGGCGGAGCTCTTGTGGATCTCGGCGTTCACGCTCGCGGGCGGCGCGCTCAGCCTGTGGCTGCGCTCACCCTGGAAGCTGGCGCCCGCGCTCGCCCTCATCCTCGGCGGCCTGCACGTCATCGTTTGGCAGGCCTTCGAGCACGGCGTGTGGCTGCTCGTCGCCGCGCCGGCGCTGGGCTGTTTCGTCACCGCGACCTTCGTCACGTCCTTCACCGCCTATCTCGAGCGTTCGGAACGCGGCGCGATGCAGACGCTCTTTTCCAAACACGTCTCACCCAGCGTCGCGCAGGCGCTGTGGGCGGAGCGGGAGAAATTCCTGGAAGGCGGTCGGCTCCGCCCGCAGCGCCTCACGGCCACGGTGCTCTTCACGGATTTGAAGGGCTTTTCCACCACCTCGGAAAAGATGGATCCCGCCACGCTGATGGAGTGGATGAACGAGTACATGAACGGCCTCGTCCACCACGTCGACCTGCACGGAGGCATGGTGAACAAATTCATCGGCGACGCGATCATGGCGGTCTTCGGCGCGCCCGTCGCGCACGAGCGCGAGGAAGACATCGACCAGGATGCGGTCAATGCGGTGACGTGCGCGCTCGTGATGCGCCGGGAGCTGGCGGGCTTGAACGCGGGCTGGCGGGCGCGCGGCCTGCCCACCACCGCGATGCGCGTGGGCATCTACACCGGGCCGCTGGTGGCCGGGAGCATGGGCAGCGAGGAGCGCCTCGAGTTCACCGTGCTCGGCGACACCGTCAATACCGCGGCCCGGCTGGAAGCCGCGGGCAAGGACGCCCCCAACGACCCGGAATGCGCCGAGTGCATGATCCTCATCGGTGACGCCACGTGGCAGCGGTTGCACGGGAAATTCGAGACCCGGCTCGTCGGACCAATGAGCTTGAAGGGCAAGGCCAACGAGATCATTGTCCACAGCGTAGTTGCCGCGGTCGCAAAAAATTCCTCCCCATGAAAACGACTCCTCTCGTCCTGCTGTTGCTCGCCTGCTGCGCCCACGGGCAGGTCTCCGAATCGCCCAAGCCGGCGGAAGCCGCCGCACCGCCCGCCAAGCGCACCTTATTAAAGTACACGCCGCCGAAAACCGCCGGCAGCGGAACGCGCATCGATGGCGACGGCGGTTCGCGCGGGCCCGGCAAACAGCTGCCCTCGCTCTACGTCCTCGCGCCGAACCACACGGCGCTGACGACCCGCGAGCAGCCCGCGCTCTTTTGGTATCAAAGCGGACCGGCGAATACGCGCTTCGAGCTGACCCTCTCCGAACCGAAAAATCCGAGCCCGCTCCTCAAGGTCGCCGCCGACAAAGCGGACGGCGGCATCCACCGCGTCTCGCTGGCCAAACACAAGGTCAACCTCAAGCCGGGCGTTTCCTACAAATGGACGATCGCGTGGGTGCCCGATCCGGCCAACCGCTCGCAGGACGTCATCGCCAGCGGCTCCATCCAGCGGATCGCACCGGAGGCCACGCTGACCGAGGCGCTCGCGACGGCCAAAGGCGTGGACATCGCCGCGGCTTACGCCCAACGCGGCATCTGGTACGATGCCCTCGAAGCCCTCTCCAACGAGATCGAAGCCGCGCCCAAAAACAAAGCGCTGCACACCCAGCGGGCAGCGCTCCTCGATCAGGCCGGGCTGAAAGAAGCTGCCGCCGCGGAGCGCCGATAGCACCGGCCGCGTCTCCACGCGAGGCGGGCAGCGCTTCCACACCATTGGGAGGCATCTCGTGGTATTCGTCTGCGGGGGGTAGAAAACGGTTGACGGTTGGAGCCTGGCGGAAGGCAATGCATCCGCGGATTCGTCCTACCGCGAGCCCGCGCTCCCCCCATGAAAATGAACCTCGCGTCCTTTCACCTGGGAGGTTCGCATCCGGATCGCCTCCCATCCATCGCCGCCGTCCTTCCGCTCGGCCTGATGCTGCTCTTGCTCTCCCCGACAGGCGGCACGGCCGCGGTCGCGACCGGGGGCACGAAATGCACCTCCACGCTCCGATACAACGCCGATGGAACCTCGTCCTGGGTCATGCGCATGGACCCCGCAGACGTGCAGTCCTTTCAGCTCTCCATCGAATTCGACCCAAGCCGCGCTGCGCCCGACGCCAATTTCGGCACCAACGGCGTGACCTTCAGAACGCCGTTCAGCGGCAGTTCCGTCATTTCTTTGATCGATCCAAGCCGGCTCATCGTTTCCGGTTCCACCACCCCGGGCGGCGTCGCGGACGGCGACCGTGACATCTTTCAAGTCGTCTTCCGGGATCTCCAGCCGGGCAATGGGCTGAATCCCCCGGTCGTCTTCACCGTGGGCGGCCTCGACCCGTCGGATTTCATTCAAACCCTCGATCCCTTGACGAGCGCGACTGCCGTCATCCCGAGCGCTCAAATCGGCACCGTGAGCCGGTTCGCGACGGCGGGTTCGTCCCCTTTCATCTGGGATCCGACACCCGGTGGCTACGACGACGGGACGACGGGCGGTCCGGGGACGTGGGATCTCAGCTCGGCGAGTTTTGACAACCTGCCCACCATCGGAACCTTCGGACACGATCCCGCGTTGGCCAACGTCGGCTGGAATACCGCCGTGAACAGCGGCCCAAACAACGTGGCGGTCTTTGGCGGGAACCCCGGCACGGGGCTCGTGACGGTGAGCGGAACGATCGCGGCGGGAGGGTTGCAGTTCGACCACCCGGGCTATCACTTGAGCAGCGGGCAACTCGCCCTCGCAGGTCCCGGCGGCGCCACTCCCACGATCGAGGTGCGCGATGGCGCGGTGACCGTCGCTACCACGCTGAGCGGCTCTGCCGGCCTCACGAAAACCGGCGCGGGCACGCTGATCCTGGGCGGCACAAACACTTTCTCCGGAACGACGAAAATCGCCGGCGGAACCCTGCAAATCTTCGCGGATCAAAACCTCGGGGCAGCGCCCGTTTCACCGACGCCCGGCGCGGTCATCCTCGACGGCGGAACTTTGCAGACGGTGAGCACGACGACTCTGAATGCGAATCGCGGCATCACCCTCGCGGCGGGCGGCGGCACCATCGACGTAGCCACGGGCGGAAACTTGTTCTACGCCGGGGTCATCACCGGGGTGGGCAATCTCACGAAGGTCGGCGCCGGGACGCTGACGTTTCAGGGCCAGCACATTTTCACCGGCACCACGACGATCCTCGGCGGCGTGCTGGTCAACAACGGCTCGCTGGCCGGCGCCGCCAACTTGGCCAGCGGTCGGCTGCGCGGCGGGGGCGCCATCGGCGCGCTCATCGTCGGCAATGGCCTCGGCACCGCCGACGCCATCCTCGACCCCGCCAGCCCAGGCAGCCCCGTCTTGCTCGGCAGCCTCTCGTTGAATTCCGACGCCGTCTTCAAGCTCACGCTCGACAGCACCGCCGGGCTCGCCGACCAACTGCTCCTGAGCGGCAACGCCGCGCTGGGCAATGGCATCGCGCAGCTCAGCGTGCTCGACATCGGCTCCACCGCCTTGTTGCCGGGCACCGCCTTCACCATCATCGCCAACCCCTCCGGCACCACGAGCGGCTTCTTTGCCGGACTCCCCGACGGCGCCACGTTCGCCGCGGGGTCGAACGAATTCCAAATCGGCTACAACGCCGGGTTCAGCGGGAACAACGTGGTCCTCACCGTCATCGCCCCCGTGCCGGAAGCCGATCCCTCCTTCGCGCTCGCCGCCGCCCTTTCCTTCGCCGGCGCGATGCGCCGCTTCCGGTCGCGCCGCAAGTAGCATCTGCGCGATGCCTGCCGAGACGGTCAGCGCAGACAGCCGCAACGCAGGCCATCGGGCGGCCCGGTGGCTCGGCGTGGCATTGCTGCCGTTTTGCGCGCTCGGCGCGCTCCGTGGCGAGGTCGTCACCGATGGGTCGCTCGGCCCGGCCGGCGCGCTGACCGGGCCGGCCTTTCAGATTCCGGCCAGCCTCGGGCGGAAGGTGGACTCGAATCTGTTTCACAGCTTCAGCCAGTTCAATCTCGCGACGGGTGAATCCGCGACCTTCTCGGGCCCGGCTGACGTGCGCAACGTCTTCTCGCGCGTCACCGGCGGCAGCGCCTCGACGATCGACGGGCTGCTTCGCTCGACCATCCCCGGCGCGAATTTTTACCTCCTCAATCCCCACGGCGTCATGTTCGGTGCCAATGCGTCGGTCGACGTGGACGGCTCGTTCGCGGTCTCGACCGGCGATCACCTCGCGCTGAGTGACGGCACCAATTTCAACGCCGCACCCGGCCCCGGCGATGCCCGGCTGACCAGCGCACCGCCAGCCGCCTTCGGTTTCCTCCCGGCGAATGCGGGGCCGATTTCCGTCCAGGGCAGCGCGCTCGCCGGAGCCGCGGGCGCCACCTGGTCGCTCATCGGCGGAGATGTGCAGATGAAGGACGCGACTCTCGCCGCGAGCAGCGTCGTGATCCGCGGCGGCCGGCTGGTGATGGAAAATGCGAAGATCACCAGCACCGTCCTGCAGCCGCTCGACCGCGTGGACGTGAAGCTGCAGCGATCGCTCGCGCTCACGGCGGGCAGCGCGATCGAGGCGACCGCGCTCGGCCCCACCGGCACCGATCCCGTGATCGACGTGGCCGCGCCGGATGTCGCGATCTCCGGCGCCTCCGGGCTGACCAGCATCGGCGCGGGCGCCACCCGCGCCGGCAACGTCCGCATCCGTGGAGAAAACGTCGCGCTCACCACGGGCGGCCGCGTGGACGCAAACTCCTTCGGGGCCGGTGCCGGCGGCGACATCGAAGTGGAGGCGCGCGACGTCAGCATCCGCGGTCTCGGTTCCGGCCTCGGATCGCAAGCCGCCGACGCCGGGCCCGGCGGTAACGTGCGCCTGAATCTCACCGGCCAGCTCACCTTCAACGCCGGCGGAACGATCCAGACCTCCACCTTCGGCCCGGCGCCATCCGGCAACATCTCCGTGGCGGCGGCGAACCTCAGCGCGACGGGTGGCTCGTCGTTCGACACCGGCATCATCGCCAACACCCTGGCGACCGGCGCCGCCGGCAACGTGACGCTGACCCTTTCCGGCAAACTCGAAGTCGCCGCCGGCGCGAAGATCAGCTCCGACACCTTCGGCCCGGGCCCCGGCGGCGACGTGACCGTGACCGCGCAAAGCGCCGCGATCCTCGGTCGCGGTCTGCCCGCATTCACCGCGATCAGCACCGAAACGCAGGGGACCGTGAAAGGCGGTCGCGGCGGCAACATTCAGCTCCACATCGACGGCCGCCTCAGCGTCACCGGCGGAGGCCAGATCACCGCGACGAGTTTCGGCTCGGGCGCGGGAGGGAACGTCGACATCACCGCGGGCAGCGTCTCCATCTCCGGCGCCGGGGCGGTTTTTTTCCCCGGCATCAGCGCACGCACCCTGAACCAAACCACCGGCGGCCGGGGCGGCGATGTGCGGATGAAAGTGGGTGGTCTGCTCGACCTCGTCGCGGGCGGAAAGATCGCCGTGAGCACGGAGGGATCCGGCGCCGGGGGCAGCGCGGTCATTGAGGCGCAGAGCATTTCCGTCTCCGGCCGGGACTCGCAAATCACCGCCGCCACTTCCTCCGGCATCGCCGGTGGCGCCGGGGGAAATCTCGCGATCCGCGCGGGCCTGCTGCTCGTGAGCGATCTCGGCGAAATCTCCGCGTCCACCACGGGCTCGGGCGCCGGCGGTTCGCTCGACATCGCCGCCCTGCAAGTGCGGCTCGATGGCGGCAGGATCACCGCCGATACGAATGCGCCGGCCACCGTGGATATTCCCGTGAAAGTGTCCGACCTCACGGTCACGCTGGACATCGATCATTCGCACGATGAGAACCTCAACGTCGCGCTCTTCGGTCCGGACGGGACGTTCGTCGAGCTGTTCAGCGGCGTCGGGGGCAGCGGGGAAAACTTTCGCAACACGGTGCTCTCCGACGGCGCGCCGGACTCGATCGCGACGGGCGCCGCGCCGTTCACCGGCACCTTCCGGCCGCTCCATCCGCTGGCCGCCTACGACGGCATCGCCTTCAACGGCCAGTGGTTCCTTGCCATCGCCAATGCGAACCTCACCGACACCGTCGCGCTCAAGAGCTGGTCGCTCACCGTGGGGAACATCACCGTCACCTCGCCCGACGTGCCGAAAACCATCCCCGGACCGGACAATTCGAACAACAACACCTCCGTCCTCACCGTCAACGTTCCACCCGCGTCGACCGTCCCGATCAAGGCTGGCCGCGGCGGCGACGTGACCATCACCGCAAACGAACTGAGCCTGCTCGGCGGCGCGCGCATTTCCGCCCGCACGCTCGACGCGAGCCCGGGAGGCAACGTGAACCTCAAGATCGCCGGCAAGCTCGAGATCGCGAACACCGGCATCGCCACCGCCAGCACCCTGGCGGCCGGCCGGGGCGGCAGCGTGCGCGTCGAGGCCGGCCACCTCCTCATCTCCAATGGCGGCCTCCTTTCCGCCGGCACCTCCGGCACCGGCGCGGGTGGCGGCGTGCAGGTCCGCGCGGGCAGCGTGGAGATCACGGCCGGCGCCTCCGCCCGGCCCACCCTGATCAGCGCCGAAAGCACCGCGACCGGTCCCGGCGGCCGCGGCGGCGACCTCCGCATCGACACTGGCAGTCTGCGAATCTCGGGGCGCGAGGGTGTGGAGACCGGGGTTTCCGCACGCTCGAGTGGCCTGGGTTCCAGCGGGTCCATCACGTTGAAAGTCGGGACGCTTTCCCTGGACACCAGCGCCACCATCGGCAGCTCGAACACCGGCGCCGGCACCGCGGGCAGCGTCTCGATCCGGGCGGACGGCGGCATCGCGCTCGACGGCCGCAGCTTGATCACCACCTCCGCGGCCCAGGGCGACGCAGGCACGATCGCCGTCGCCTCGGAAACGCGGATCGACCTCCGCGGCCAGAGCAGCATCACCGCGAGCGCCGGCAGCAACGGCGGCAGCATCCAAATTTTGGCCCGCGACGCGCTCACGCTCACCGACAGCAGCATCACCGCCACCGCCGGCAGCGTTCAGCTCGCCTCGGGAACGGGCGGCGGAACCGGCGGCAACATCTTCGTCGATCCCATCTACCTCATCCTCGATCACAGCCTCATCAGCGCGAACGCGGCGATCGGCCAGGGCGGAAACATCCTGCTCGTGGCGGAAAATTTTCTACCTTCCGAGACCGCGATCACCGCCACGGGCAGCACCGCCGGCACCGTCCAAATTACCGCCCCCGAACTCGACCTCAGCGGCGCCTTGACTCCGCTGGCCACTCAACTGGTCGACGCAACGGCCCGCTTGCAGGAACGCTGCGCGATGCGCCTCGGGGTCGCCACGAGCAGCTTCCTCGTCCTCGGCCGCGGCAGCGTCGCCACCGCTCCCGACGAACCTCAAATGGGCCTCTCGCGCCGCCTCCGCCCGCTCGCCACGAAGCGCAGCCGCTGACCCATGCATCGCCGGGAAAGCGGCTCGCCGCCCGCCGATTCGCGGTTGCCGAACCGAGGCGGCTCCATCTTCGATCCGGACCCGAAGCTCGACGGACAGGGCGCGTTCGCGGCGGCCACCGCGATCCTCCGCGGAAAATTGCGCCTCGCGTCGAACCGCGGAAACCATCCAAGCTGCGCGTGATGAGCTGTCCGTCTCCCCCCGCTCTCTGGATGGCGCTGGCGCTGGCCACGGCTGTTCCGGACCGGCCCGCCTTTGCCCAGCAACTCGCGCCGCCGCCCGTGGCGACCAACGCGCAACAGCCGGAGCCGCTCCCCACGAATCCGCTGAAGCCGGGCGAGGCCGCGAGCCTGCCAGTGCTGGCGGAAGAGCTGCCGCTGCTGCCGGGTGAATTGCCGCTCAAGAATGCCGTGGAGGAAAAGCCGCGCGAGCTGCCGCGCTACAAGCTCCAGCTCGCGATCGACTCGATGAAGCCAGTGCTGCCTCCGCTCGACAGCAGCCTGGCCGGCGCTTCGCTCGCGAGCACGGTAAGGGTGACGGTGAAGAAGTTCGAGTTCGAGGGGAACCGCGTCTTTCCGAGCCGCCGGCTGGCGAAAGTGGTCGCGAATTATGCCGGGCGCGAGATCACCAGCGAAGAGCTGGAAGAGGCGCGCGTGGCGTTGACGAAATTCTACGTCGAGGCGGGCTACATCACCTCCGGCGCGCTCCTGCCGGATCAGGACGTGGCCAGCGGCGTGATTAAATTCCAGATCGTCGAGGGCCGGCTCCAGGAGATCGATGTCCATGGCAAATTCTGGTACCGGAGCTGGTGGTTGCGCCACCAGTTGCGCCGCGCCGCGGGCCAGCCGGTGAATTTCAACGACCTCAAAGTCGGCCTGCAACTGCTCCGGCAGAATGCCACGATCAAACAGATCAACGCGGAGCTGAAACCGGGCGTGCGGCAAGGCGAGAGCATTCTCGATGTCGCGGTGAAGGATGCGCAGCCGTTCCGCTTCGGCTTCGAGATCAGCAACAAACGACCGCCGAGCGTTAGTGAAGGTCTCGGTGAAATATATCTAACGGATGTCAATCTAACCGGGCAGAACGATCCGATCGACTTGCGCTGGGGGCTGGTGCGCTGGACGAAGGACGGCGAAATCGACTACGCGGAGTTAGACAACGTGAGCGGAAGCTATGAGGTGCCGATCACTCCGTGGGACACGACGCTGGTCTTCCACGCGAGCAAGAGCGACTCGAGCATCATCGACGAAACCTTTGCCGCGCTGGGCATCACCAGCCGTTCCACGGAGTACGGCCTCGCTTTGCGCCAGCCGCTCTACCGCACGCTGAACAACACCTTCACCGTCTCGCTGGGCGCGGACCGCAAGCACAGTGAAACCTTCCTGCTCGGCCGACCGTTCACGCTTTCCTTCGGCGCGATCGATGGCGAATCCGACGTCTTCGCCGCACGCCTTTCGCTCGAGTACGTGAACCGCAGCCAGGTCCACGTCCTGGCGCTCCGGTCGGGATTCAGCCTCGGGATCTACGGTCTCGGCTCGACGCGGGCGGATCCGCGCGACGCGATCCTCGCGACGGCCGGTGCGGGCGGCGGTCCGCCGGGTTTCGATCCGGAAGTGCCCGACAGCAAATTCTTCGCGTGGCTCGGGCAGGGCCAGTATGTGCGGCGCATCCTCGATCTCGAGCCACTGCGCCAGCAAACCGAGAGCCGGCTTTGGAACACGCTGCGCGAGACGCTGCTCGTGCTCCGCGCGAATGGTCAACTCTCCGACGAACCGCTCCTTTCGCTCGAGCAATTCAGCCTCGGCGGCATGCAAAGCGTCCGCGGCTACCGCGAGAATCAATTACTCCGCGACAACGGCGTCTTTGCCTCCGCCGAACTCCGGATTCCGCTCTGGCTGTCGAAGGACAAAACACCGGTCGTCTCCCTGGCGCCGTTCTTCGATTTCGGCGGGGGTTGGAACGTCAACAAAGTGGACGAACGATACCAGGCGATCTACAGCGCGGGCCTCGGCTTGATCCTGAATCCCACGCCGCACGCGCAAGCCACGGTTTATTGGGGGCATCCATTCGTGGATTTCCACGAGAAAGACGTGAGCCTGCAGGACTACGGAATCCACCTCCTCGTCTCGCTCAGTCTTTTCTGAGCGGCGCGATCAGCCCGCTCGCTCCACCGCCTCGACGATCCGCACGGCTTGCGCGGCGGCGCGCACATTGTGGACGCGAAAGATCGCCGCACCGCGGAGCATGCCCTGCACGATGCACGCGATCGTGCCCGCATCGCGACCCGCGGGTTTCGCGATGCCGAGCACGTCGCCGATCACCGTCTTGCGCGAGACGGGGAGCAGGATTGGCCGATCGAATTTCCGCAACCGCTCCAGCTCGCGGTAGATGCGCAGGTTGTCGTCGCGCTGCTTCGCGAAATCGATGCCCGGATCGAGCACGATCGCGTCGCGGGAAAGTCCGGCCGCTTCCGCGAGCGCGAGCTTCTCCGCGAAGAATTCGTCGAGCCGCGTCATCACGTCGTCGTAGCCCACGTGCGTGTGCGCGACCTTCGGCTGGCCGATGCTGTGCATGATGAGCAACGCCGCGCCGGTCTCCGCGCAGATCCGGGCGTTTTCGTCGGTGGGCAGCGCGCCGATGTCATTGAGCAAATGCCCGCCCGCGGTGAGCGCCGCACGGGCGACGGCGGGGCGCCAGGTGTTGATGGAAAGCAGGGGCGGAAATTCCAAGTTCCAAGCTCCAAGCTCCAAACAATCGGAGGAAGGGTTTGAAATTTTTGAAACAGGAGACGCCGCCGTCTTCTCCGTTTCTCCACTTTCCATTTCTTCCCGCTGATTGTTTGGAGCTTGGAACTTGGAACTTGGAATTTTTCTTCCCCAGGCTGCGATAAATTCCACCAACCGCGCCGCTTCTTCCTCCTCAGTGATCGGTGCCCGATTCGTCCGCGCGCTCTCCGCCCCCACGTCGATGATGTCCGCCCCATCACGCACCTGCTGCTGTGCGTATTCGAGCGCCCGATCCAACTCCGGCAGCCCATCGCCGGAAAAGGAATCCGCCCCGAGATTCACGATTCCCATCACCAGCGGCCGGCGCGGCCACTCCAGCGTCATTCCGCGCGCGATGAGCTTCACGGCAGCGGGACGAAGGTGATTGCCCGGCGGTGAAAACGCGCCGTCTGCGTGAAGCCCAAGCTCTTCGCCAGCGCGACCGCGTCTGCGAAACCCGCGGTCAACTCACCCACCGCGTGCGCGTCGGAATTAATCAGCAGCGGCAAGTCCGCCGCCGTCGCCAGCTCCAAAAACTCGAGCGCCGGATACTGCTCCGCGCATTCCTTTCGCCAACCCGCGGTATTGATCTCGAAAGGAGTGCCCGTCTCGGCCAGCGCCGCGATCACCGGCTCGTAAAACGCGCGCAGATCGCCCGCGGGCCGGAAGCCGAATTTCTTCGGCAAATCCGGATGCGCGACAAAATCGAACAACCCGCTGCGGATCGCGCGCTCGTACGTCTTCCAGTACTGCGCCCAGATCGCATCGCCGTCGCCGTTTTGGTAGCGCTTCATCGCCGTAGGCGCATCCACCTCAGCGCCATCGGGGAGATAGTGGACGCTGCCGATGAAAAAATCCCAGTCCGCCATCCCGCGCAGCTTCGCGATCCAAGCCTCGCGCCCCGGCAGATAATCGCACTCCAGCCCGAGCCGGATCACGAGCTGCGGAAACTGCGCCCGCGCCCGTTCCACCTCCTCCAGATAACGCGGCAGATCGCCGATCGCCATCCTCCAGCTATCAAACTGCTCCGGCATCGGATTGTGATCCGCAAACCCCAACTCCCCGAGCCCAAGTTCGACGGCCCGCGCAGCAAACTCCACCGGCCACCCCGCAGCATGGTGACAGAGCGGCGTGTGAACGTGGTAATCGGCGAGCGCAGAAAGCATTGCGGAAGAATGTGACCTCGAGAGGCACGGGTTGGAACGCGAAACCTCACCGCCGTTCAAGGAGCGAGTTTGGCATCGACCCGCCACTCTCGTTTCGGCATGGGTGTGCCGCGCCGAGGTTTCCGTCACGATGCACCCGCCACCCGCACCGCGTTCTTTCCAGACCACCCGATGGAGTGTGGTCCAGCGCGCCAGACCGGATCGCCCGCGAGGCGCTCGCCGCTCTTTGCGAAGCCTACTGGTTCCCCATCTACGCCTACATCCGCCGCACCGGCCGCTCGCCGCACGATAGCGAGGATGGCACGCAGGGCTTCTTCGCCTGGCTGCTCGCCCGCGATGTCCTCGCCCGTGCCGATGCGGAAAAAGGCCGCCTGCGCACCTTCCTCCTCGCCTGCCTGCGCCGCTTCCTCACCGATGAATCCGACCGTGCCCACGCGCAAAAGCGCGGCGGTGGCCTGCTCACCAGCTTCGACGCCCTACGCGCCGAGGAAAACTACGCCGCCGAACCGCGCCACGACCTCACGCCCGACCGCCTCTATCAACGCCGCTGGGCGCTCGCCATCATCGACCGCACGCTCGCCGCGCTCACCGATGAATTCACCGCCGCCAGCAAGGCCGAACTCTTCGCCACGCTGCGGCCCTTCCTCGGCTTCAGCACCGAGCCCGAACGCGGCTACGAGGAAGTGGCCGCCGCCCTCGGCATGCCGCTCGGCACGGTGAAAAACCACGTCTTCCGCCTGCGCAAACGCTGGCGCGAACTCATCTTCGCCCAAGTCGGCGACACCCTCGCCGATCCCAACGAGGAGGAAATCAAAGGCGAACTCAGCGAACTGCTCGGCGCGGTCTGAGAGACTGTGAAAACGATTCCGAACACCCGCGCTTCCGGCAAGAAATGTCCACGAAACACACGAAAGGACACGAAAACGGACTCTGCTTTCGTGCCTTTTCGTGTCTTTCGTGGACCTCCCTGGGACTTACCTTCCGGGCTCTGAACGAATCGCAAAAAAAGTTACCCCGCCATGCAACCTCCCAGCGCTTTTCCCCAATGCATCTGGTGAACCCACTCTGCATCGATGCCTGACTCCCAGCCACCCCGCGACCATCGCGGACTCGATCCCGGCGAACTCCTCGCCCGCGCGCTGCACAGCGTGCAGCCCACCAGCGGCGGCCGCGCGTGGCTGCCGCCCGAGCCCGAAGAACTCGCGCGGTTGCTCCCGCAGTTTCAGATCGAGAAGCTCCTCGGTCGCGGAGGAATGGGCGCGGTTTATCAAGGCTGGCAGCCCACTCTCGAGCGGCGGGCCGCCATCAAGCTCCTCCCCGCCGAGATCGCCGCCGACCCCGAGTTCGTCGCCCGCTTCCAGCGCGAAGCCCGCACCCTCGCCCGGCTCCAGCACCCCGGCATCGTCGCCATCCACGATTTCGGCCAGACCGCCGAGGGCCATCTCTACTTCGTCATGGAATACGTCGATGGTACCGACCTCCATCGCGTCCTGCACACCACCGGCCTCGAACCCGCCCAGGCCCTCGAACTCATCGGCCAGGTCTGCACCGCCCTCCACTACGCGCACAGCCAGGGCGTCATCCACCGCGACATCAAACCCGCCAACATCCTCCTCACCCGCGACGGCCAGGCCAAGCTCGCCGACTTCGGCCTCGCCCGCCCCTTCCACGCTGGCGACGTCAGCGCCCTCACCAGCACGAATGTCGTCATGGGCACGCCCGACTACATGGCCCCCGAGCAGCGCCACGGCCCCGCCGATCACCGCGCCGACATCTACGCCCTCGGCGTCATGCTCTACGAAATGCTCACCGGCGAAACCCCGCGCGGCATCTTCGAGCGCCCCTCCCAGCGCGTCCGCGTGGACGTGCGCATCGACGAAGTCGTCATCCGCGCCCTCCAGTCCGAGCCCGAGCGCCGCTACCAGCGCGTCAGCGAGATGAAGACCGACGTGGACCGCATCCGCGACACCCCACTCGGAGGGACGCGCTCCCGCGCTTCCCAAACATCCTCCAGCGCCAACCCGCCACCACCCACCGCCTCCGCCCGCGAGATCGGGGACACGCAGGAGCGTGTCCCTCCGAGGTTCATCGCGACCGTCGCCCTGATCGTAGCGCTCCTCGGCATCATCGCCTTTCTGGTGTGGAAAAAGGAGCGCCCTCGCGATGTCCTCGCCGTCTCACCAACACCGACCGCCGAACTCCTCGGAGGGACACGCTCCAGCGTGTCCCCAACTCCCACGACGAAGCCCACCCCATCGCCGACACCCACCCCCGTCGCCGTCATCGCAAACGCCCCACCTATCCCTCAAACCACCCCCACCCCTGCACCCGCCACACCCCTCCCCGTCGTCGTGCAATCCCCACCACCGCCGGCGGCCACACCCCAGCCGGCGACACCCGCCCCCGCGCCGAGCCTGCTCCCCACCTTCTCAAAACAGATCCCCAACATCACCGCGGTCCTCGCCCCACTCGACCAGAGCGTCCCCGCCGACATCCGCCAAAACCTCACCTTCCTCCGCGAAGACCTCGCCGATGAGTCGCGGCGCCAGCCCGCCGCCAGCGCCGACGCCTACCGCCTCGGTGCGCAGCTCTGCCAGAGCCTCCTCGCCATCCTCGACGAACGCACGCAAACGCAAGCCCGCGCCGGCTTCCGCGGAGTGGAGGCCGCGGCGCGCACCGGCGTCACCAGCCAGGCCCTCGAAGCCCGCCGCAACTACATGATGAGCTGGCCCCAATACGCCCGCGAAACCTCCCAGCGCGCCGAACTCAAAACCCAGGCCCTCAACAACGCCGCCATCATGGCCGAACGCCCGAAACTCGAATGGTCCCACCGCACCAGCCAGCTCAGCCGAGGCCTCGACACCCTCTACGCCCAATTCCGCGCCGCGCTGCGGCAAAGTCCCGCATCAAAAAGCCCGTGATAGAAAAGTCCCGCATCGGAAAGTCCTCGATCGAAAAGTCCGGCATCAAAGTAAGCGTTCCGACCCACACCACATCCCAACCCACACCATCCCATGAATCCATCCTCACCGGCATTTCCGCACGCGAAGTCCACGGAGAACGCCAACGGCGTTCCATCGACCAGCCCAGGGTTGGCGCGAGGCACGAGCGCCTACCCTGGGTCCGCTCCGCAACCATCTGCAAACCCTGAAAGGGTTTCATCCACCAACTCGCAGCGCCTTGGCTGCAACTGCAACCCTTTCAGGGTTGATCCCGCCCGTGAATGGAAACCCAGGGTAGCTCGTGCCTCGCAACCCTGGGCTGTTCGATGGAACGCCGTTGGCGTTTGGCTTGATTGCTATGTCGAATGGAAATCGCTTTTCAGATACGCCGTTTTCTTTGTGTTCTTCACGACTGTTTTGCCCGTGCAAAGGGCCTGCGGGCAGAATTCAAAGACCTTGGCGGACGCGTTGGTCTCCTCAACGTGGTCTTGGAGCGAATCATGGACTCAACTGACCTTTCTTCCGAACGGCAAGTTTACCGACATCAATGGGAAAATTCGGAATTGGGAAGTTACCGGCGCACGGTCGGTAAAACTATCTAGCGAAGCAGGGAAACCGCTTGTTACGGTGTCGTTCGATGAAAGCCTGTCGAAACTACATGCCGTTGTTTTAGGAACCGATAGACAGGTTACGGGCTCTCGACTGCCGTCAGGCCCCACCGGCGTTGGCACGATTGTAGCCGCAGTTCCGGCTGATGCGATCCAGCCAAAGACGCTAGAAGATTCCTTAGTAAACTACCAATGGTCGTTCATCAACAACGTTCCCGAACCTAAAAGACCGGAGCATCGAGATAAGGAGGTACGCTTTTTCAAGGATGGCACGGCAAGAACAACGATCGACGAAGAGTGGACCTGGAAGGCGACCGGAGCCCAGTCAATCCGACTTCATTTTAAGGTCGGAACACCGGGCATCACGGTTTCCTTCGACTCAGATTACTCAAAGCTGAACTATTCCAACGGTCGGATTATTGGATTCCGGTTGGGACCGGTCAGTTCGCTAGCATCAGCAAACGGTTCGGTAAAACCGCTGACTCGGCCACAGGTTGCCGGGGCTCAACCTGAATCGAAAGCTATCATCTCCGACCCCACCCAACCCCGCATCGAAGTCCTCAAAGACCAGGCGCCGAATGCGATCGAGTGGACGCTGGCGCCGCTGGAGCAGGCGGTGCCGGGCGACATCCGGCAAAACCTGACCTTCCTCCGCGAGGACTTGCTGGACGAAGGCAAACAGCAACCCAAGGCCAGCGCCGACGCCTACACCCTCGCCGCCCAGATTTGCCAGACCGTCCTGGCCGCCCTCGAAGAGCGCAACCAAACCCTCGCCCGCGCCGGTTTCCGCGCCGTGGAGGCGCAGGCGCGCACCGCGCGTGAGCAGCCAGGCGCTGGAAGCCCGGCGCAATTACAAAATGAGCTGGCCGCAATTTGCCCGCGAAGAATCCCAGCGCGCCGAACTCAAGAGCCAGGCCATCGGCAACGCGCAGGTGATGGCCGAACGCCCCAAGCTCGAATGGTCCCAGCGCACCGCCGCCCTCCGCACCCAACTCGACCAGCTCTACGCCAAATTCCGCGAAGCCCTGCGGCAGGGACCGGCGGCGAAGTAGAACCGATCCCGTGCCCTCGACCTCAGCGCCGGGCGATGCGCACGATCCGCAGTTCCTTCGCGAGAAAGTCGTCCCAGTAATGAATCAGGAATTTCCCAAATTCCGCGGTGCCTGGCGCGCACGCACGCCCGGCAAGTAGTCGCGCGGGAAAAAATCAGATGACATTCGAGAGCCGATCTGCGGCTATTCTTCGTGTCCCCAGCGAAGGAGAGTTGCTTTCCCCAGGTCTCCAGCCCGGTCGTCGCAGCCATCGATTATCGCCGCCATGAATCGAACACTTTTCATTACTGCCGCCCCGTTCTGCATGTTCGGGGTCGCCGCGTGCTCGGGCGAACCCAGGGAGGCCGTCCCCGGGGGTGCGCCTGGCAGGATCGTCCTCGAGTTTCCGATCCCGTTGCGAGTGATCGCTCCGCTTGCTCCCGGGCCTGCGAGAATCGCGGGCGGCGGGTCAGCGGTGCGCGCGCCGAGGATGGCTGCCCTGCCGGAGGTAAAGCCGCGGGATGCGATCCGCGCGCTCGCGCTGCAGCCGGACGGGAAGATTCTCGCCGCGGGGAGCGCTTTCAACGGCAAGGACGACGAGGGGATTTTGCGGCGATTTTTTCCCGGCGGCGAAAGCGACGCCGCCTTTGGAGGCGCCGCCGGCATTCGGGTTTCCTTCGCCGACGAAGACCACGACCAACTCCTGGCCGTGGGCGTGCAGACGACTGGCCGAGTCGTGGCTGCGGGCGTCTCTTCGTTGGGCGGTCGCAGCTTTTTCGCGATGGCGGGCTTTACGGCAGAAGGAGTTTTGGACGAATCCTTCGGAACGAAAGGCAAGGTCGTCACAGAAATCCAAACCAACCGCGACGCGGCTCGGTGCCTCGCGATCCAGGCGGATGACGGCATCCTGCTCGCGGGCTCGTCTTCGGACGATCGGGACGGTGACCACAATGACTTTGCGATCGCCCGCTATACGCGCAATGGCCAGCTCGATTCGACGTTCGGCAACGAGGGCAAGGTGACGGTGGATTTCGATGGCGGCGACGACGTGGCCAACTGCATGGCGTTGCAATCGGATGGTAAGTTTCTCGTCGCGGGCGGGTCCGCGGTGGATGGAAAGTCCGTCGTGGCGCTGGCCCGTTTCGAACCCGGCGGCAAAAGGGATTTTTCGTTCGGCAAGCGGGGAAAAGTTATCGCCGCGGTGGAAGGTCGAAAGGCCTACGCGAGTGGCATCGCGCTGACGAATCGGGGACAGATCTTCGTGGCGGGCGCGGCCTTCGAAGCCGGGACGCGCGAGGCCATCCTGCTCGGATTTGAAGCAAACGGCGCGGAGGACAAATCATTCGGCACGGACGGACGGAGCATCACGCGGGCAGGTGTCAGCATCGACGCGAACGCGCTGGCGATTCAAAAGGACGGCAAGCTCATCGTGGCGGGCGCCGCCACGGATGGCAGGCACTACGGCATTTGCGTGCTGCGATTTCTCAGTTCAGGCCGGGCGGACCAGACGTGGACCAGACGTTCGGGTCGGAAGGACGGACGTGGGTGCCAGGCACGACCTCCGATGCGCTCGGATTTGCAGTCGCCGTGGAACCGCAAGGAACGATCCTGATCGGAGGCCAGTCCACGAATGACGAAGGGACGAAGGCGGTCCTGCAGCGCTACCAGGGGAATTGACCAGCCGTAGCTTCGGGGTGCGCACCACCGCACCTCGCCCTCCGGCATCCACATTTCCCGCAGATGCGCTAGACACTCCGCACCATCCGCCACGACACTCCGCGCATGACTTTCATCGAGACCGTCTTTCAGAAGCTGAAGCGGCACCCGAAGCGCATCGTTTTCCCGGAAGGCACCGAGCCGCGCGTCCTGCGCGCGGCGGCGCGCTACACGAAGCTGAAGCTCGGTGCGCCCGTGCTGCTGGGCCGGCGCGATGAGGTGGAAAAGGCGGCGGCGGCGGCGGAGGTGAGCCTCGATCACATCGGCATCATCGATCCTGTCACCTCGTCGGAGATGCCCACGTTTATCCAGCGGCTGGAAAAGCTCGCCCGCTACCGCGATCTCGGTTCGAAGCAGGCGGCGGAACTGCTCGCAAATCCGAACTACTTCGGCGCGATGATGGTGCAGTACGGGCAAGTGGATGGCCTCGTGACCGGCGCGGCGGAGACCGCGAGCAGCACGCTGCGCCCGCTCATTCAGCTGATCAAACCGCTGCCCAATACGACGAGCATCTCCAGTTGCACGATGCTCGACCTTTCCAACAAACGCTACGGCGAGCGCGGGGTGATGTTCTTCGCCGACTGCGCGGTCATTCCCGATCCGACCGTGGAGCAGCTCGCACGGATCGCCGTGCAGACCGGCACGATCTGCCGCCAGCTCACGGGGAATAAACCGCGCGTGGCAATGCTCAGCTTTGCGACCAAGAGCGGCGGTCGCCTCGCCTCGCCGGCCAAGGTGGAAGCCGCGACCGCGCTCGCGAAACAACTGGCCCAGACCGCCGGTCTGGAAATGGAGATCGACGGTGAACTCCAGGCGGACACCGCGCTGCTCCCCGATCTCGCGGAGAAAAAAGCAGCCGACAGCCTCGTGGCGGGCAAGGCAAACGTGATGATTTTTCCGAACCTCGACGCCGGCAACATCGGCCTGAAACTCGTGCAGTATCTCGCCGGCGCGGAGACCTACGGAAACATCCTGCTCGGGCTGTCGAAGCCCTGCGCAGACATGTCGCGCGGTGCATCGGAAGACGACATCCTCGGCGTGGCGGCGATCCTCGGCTTGCAGGCGATCGAATACCGGAAGCTGTATCCGTCGGAAGTGGCGGGATGAAATTCCAAGGTCCAAATTCCAAACAATCTGCACAAAGCATGGAAAGGGATGAAAGCGGAGGCCAAGGGCGCCCTTATGACTTGGGCGAGCGCACTTTTCTATTCGCGCAAGAAGTGCGGAGCTTGGTGAAGCAGCTCGAACGAACACTCGCCAATGTCGAGGACGCGCGGCAACTCGTACGCGCTTCGGGCTCGGTCGGCGCCAACTATATCGAAGCCAACGAAGCGTTGAGTAAGAAAGATTTCGCCATGCGGATAAAAATCTCCCGCAAGGAAGCGAAGGAATCGGGCTTCTTTCTCCGACTGCTCGACAACTCAGCGCAGCCACTCGACGAGCGCCGGGGAAAACTGGTTCAGGAATCCGGCGAATTGGTCTCCATTTTTACCGCCATTCTCCGCAAGACCGAATAGCCCATGCACGCCGCCTTTCCGTTTCTCCACATTTCCATCCCTTCCCTCCGATTGTTTGGAACTTGGATTTTGGAACTTGGAATTTTCCGATGAATACTACCACTCCGCGCGTTTTCATCGCTGCCACCCAGCAAAACGACGGCAAGACCACCACGTCGCTCGGCCTCTTTGCGGCGCTCCGTCGGACCCACGGGCGGATCGGTTTCATCAAGCCGGTGGGCCAGCGCTTCGTGGAAGTCGACGGCCTGCGCATCGATGAAGACTCGGTGCTGATCGATCAAACCTACGGCGTCAAAACTCCACTCGAAGCGATGAGCCCCATCGCGGTGGAGCCGGATTTCACCCGGCGCTACATCGAGCACCAGAACAACGAATTTCTCGTCAGCCGCATCCAAAATTCCTTCGACCGCGCGGCGTGGGAGAAGGAGTTTGTGATCATCGAAGGAACTGGCCACGCGGGCGTCGGCTCCGTCTTCGATCTCTCGAATGCGCGCGTGGCCAAGCTGCTCGGGAGCAAGGTGATCCTCGTGACCAAGGGCGGGATCGGGAAGCCGATCGACGAGGTCGCGCTGAACAAGGCGCTCTTCGATCAGGAGGGAGTCGAGTTGGTCGGCGTCATCTTAAACAAAATCCTGCCCGATAAATTCGACTACGTGTGCGACTTCGCCCGCCGCGGCCTCGAACGGCTCGGCATCGACCTGCTCGGCGCGTTGCCCGAAGAACCGATCCTCGCCAATGCCACCCTCGGCCAGATCGCCAAGACGACACGTGGCTCCTTCATCAATGGCCGGACCAAGTCCCGGCGCCGCGTGCAGAAAGTGGTCATCGGCGCGATGAGTTCGACGCACGCCATGGAATACTTCAAGCCGGGCACGCTCATCATCACCCCCGGCGACCGGGACGACGTGATCCTCGCCGCCCTGAGCGCGAGCACGCTCAGCGAACTCGATGGCCAGACCATCGCCGGCCTCGTCCTGGCCGGCGATCTCAGCCCCAGCCCACCCGTGCTCGAGCTCCTCCAGCATTCCGATGTGCCCACCATCGCCTCGCCGCTGGACAGCTACAATGTCGCCAGCGCCATTCACTCCATGACCGTGAAAACACTGCCCGGCGACATCGAGAAGATCGACAAAATCCAGTCACTCATCGAGACCCACATGGACGTCGAGAAGCTGCTCAGCAAGCTTTGAGCGGTCCACACGCCGGGTTGCCGTGCGACAGAATTGCTGCTACTTCTGCAACGTCATGCCTGCCACACTACCCACGGAAATCATCGCGCTCGCGGGTGAAATCGATTTACACCGCTCCCAGGAGGTCAAGGAAGCGCTCGCTGCCCCGATTCAGCGCAAGGCTTCGCGCATCCTGCTCGATCTTTCCTCCGTCAGCTACATCGACAGCTCTGGGCTCGCCGTCCTCATCGAGGCGCTCCAGCGTGTGCTCGGCTACGGTGGCAAATTTGGCCTCTTCGGCTTGCAGGAAAGCGTCCGGAACATCTTCGGCATCGCGCGGCTCGATCAGGTCTTCCAGATTTATCCGGACGAGTCGGCGGCACTGGCGGATCGCTGAAAAAACGTAACCGGGTCGGCCTGAGGCGCGTCAGGTAACTCGCGCGCCCGTTTCGAGAAGTTTACTTTTTCGCCAAGGAATCGGCGCGGTGAAACGGTTACATCGAAGGACACACGAAAATGGAATACTATCTACTCCGCAACGGAGAGCAGTTTGGACCCTACCTGGAGGAAGCGCTGCGCGCCTACCTTGAGAGCGGCGAGGTGCGGGCGGACGACCTCGCATGGTGCGAAGGCGCCGAGGATTGGAAATCGGTCGCGCATTTTCTCGGCCTTCCAGCCCGCAGCCCGGCTGGCGAACCTGCCAGCCCGCGACAACAGGCATTTCTGGCCTTCATGGGCGTGACGATGCCGCCCGGCACCACCCGCCAGCAGGCCGCCGTGCTCGTCAATGACGCGATGGAAAACGACCCCTCGCGCCTCGCTCGCTGGAACGCCGAACGCTTGAAATTGCACCCGGACATTTTCGCCGAGGAGATCCAGGCTCGAAAGGAAGGCCGGGCGCAGCTTTTCTTCGAACACTCTCAGCGGGACGGCGCCGCGTGGTTCGAGAAGGTGGCGAAGGCTCACTGCCAGGTTCTCGTCGCTCATCTCGACGTTCATTCACCGAATTGGGACGCTCACCCATCGGAGGCCGCCGCAAAATATTTCTTCCCCGCGCTCGCCCAGAAATTCCCGCAGCTTCTCACCCCGGCGGGCCGCGCGCACTTCACTCCCGCGGACTCCGCGAAGACCACCGACGCGCCGAAAAAGCACAGCTCGGCCGTGGCGAAGCACGCGCAGACTTCGCCTGCCGGTCGCAAGGCCCTCGCGATCGTTCGTGGCGCGATCTATGGCGCGCTCGTACTCACCGGCCTTTGGTTTGGCCGGGGATACATCGAACGCCCTCCATCGGCTGCCAGCAACCCCGCGGCACCGGCCACCACTCCTGCTCCCGTGGACGCGGACACTCCGCCGCAGACTGCACCCGGGCTCCAGCCCGCCATCGCGGGCAAACCGGCGGCGGCGGTCGGCTCGACCCGCTCTCAGTAGCCGCTCGCGCTCGCCGAAGCGCCGAGCAGTTCGCCGTCGTACTTCACCGCGCCGAGCTGCAGCGGATTCTCCAGTCCGAGCCCGCCGAGCAGTGGCGCCGCTTCGTCGCCGAGTGTGCTGCCCTGCGCCGACTGGAAGAAGAACTGTCCGGGATTCAGCGCGGGCGAATAGTTCGTCCGCAGATTGTGGCCCCACGCTTCTGTCGCACTCATCGGTGCGGCGATCTGCGCGATTTGCACCGAGTTCGGGATGTCGCGGGTGCTGCTGCTCGGGAAAGCCGCCAGCCAGTTTCCGCCCGCGTCGGCGATCACGGTTTGCACGCCGATCTGTTCACCGCGCGCATTGTAGAGCGAAATCACCAGCGTCGCTCCGGGATCAGCGCTGCCGCTGTAGATCGGCATGAGCGGAAGCAAGGGCGCCGCCGTCATGTCGATCGGACTCTCGGCCGGCAACTGTCCGAGCGGCGGAGCGACGGAACCCGTCCGGTGCGCCGCAAAGTTGCGGAACGTATCGAAGGCAAACACGAAGGGCGCCGGTGCGGGCGCAGGGGGCGTCGGCTCAGGCTTCGCAGGGGGCGTCGGCTCGGCCTCCGGCACCCGATCCGTGTCGGTCGCCGTGTTATCGCTCAGCGTCACCACGTCGGGTCCGTAGACCCCGTCATCGGTGATCGTGACCCGATTTACGAGTTCGGAGCCCCGCGTCACATTCATGTCCACGCGGACCACCACCGTGAAAGTGACCGATTCTCCCGCCGGCACATTGCCCGTGAAATTCCACGTCAGCGTCCGCCCCGTGATGACGGGCGTGCCGCTCATCGCCGGATCGCTGCTCACGACCTGCATGAGCTTCACGCCGACCGGCAGCGTGCTCGTCACGATCGTCCCGCGCGAATCCTGACTTCCTGCATTCGTCGCCACGATCCGGTAAGTCAGCGTCTGGCCGGGGTTCGCGATCGTCACATTATTCGTGGTGGTGATCTTCAACTCCGGCGACGGCTCGAGATCATCGAGATCGTTCGCGGTGTTGTTCGCCGGAGTGGCGTCGGCACCACCGATGCCGTCATCGGTTACATCGACGGAGTGGGAGATCGCGTCATTGTCCGGAATGGCGCCGGGCACCGTGCCGGACGGGACCGGGATCGAGCTGAATGTTCCGTTCAGCGTGCCACGCAGCGTGAGCGTGACACTGTCGCCCGCGGCGAGATCGCCGATACTCCACGCGACCGTGCCATTCACGAGATCGACCACACCGCCGCGATCTGCGATCAGCGAGGAAAAGATCCCCGTCGAGAGCACGTCGTTCACGATGACACCAGTGCCATCCTGGTTTCCGACATTCCTGACCGTGATCACGTAGTTCAACGTCTCACCCGGTTTCGCCGAGGTCCGATTGTCCGTCACGGTGATCGTGTAGTCCGGCGCGCTCACCAGCGTGTCCGTGTCCGTCACCGTATTGTCCGGCGCCGTCGGCTCGATGTCGTCATGCTGCGCATCCACCACATTCGCGAGCGACTCGATCCCCGCAGCCGTCGCCCCGGCGACATCCACTACGACGGTGAAAGTAGCCGTCGCTCCCGCCGCGAGCGACGGGATCTGATAGACGAGTTGGTTGCCCGTCGCCGTCCCGCCCGCCGTGCTCAGCCCGCCATTGAAGACCGCACCCGTCGCCGGCAGCGTGTCGGTCACGACCACGTTCGTCGCCGCGTCGGTGCCATTGTTCGTCACCGTGATCGTGTAGGTCAGTTGGTCGCCCGCATTCGCGTTCAGTCGTCCGTCGCTCTTTGTCACCGCGAGATCCGCGCCCACGACGGTGAGTGTATTGGAGTCGGAGTCGGTCAAGATCCGCTGATCGGGATTCGCACCCGCCTGAGTGTCGTAGCCCAGCGCCACCGTGCTCGTGAGTTGATCGTCCAGCCCGCCGAAGGTTCCGCCGATCGCCGCCGGGTTGCTCGTCACCGTCGCGGTGAACGTGATCGTCACACTTTCGCCGAGCGCGAGTTGATTGAGCGCGAGCGCGAGCGCCCCGCCATTCGTCGAGGTATTCGAAGTGATCACCGTTCCTGCTGGTGCGCTCGCGAGTGTGATGCTCCCCGCATTCAACGAGACGCCCGCCGGCATCGGATCATTCAGCGTCAGATCGAACGCGTCCGCCGCACTCCCGCCATTGTGGGTGACCACGAGCGTGTAAGTGATCGTCTGTCCGAGGTGCGGCGTGGCGTCGTTCACCGTCTTCACGATGTCGAGCCCCGGCGCGGTGAGCGTGACATTTGCCGAAGCACTGACCGGCGCGCCGAGTCCGGTGTAAGTGCCATCGACGAGGTTCGTCTTCACGTCGCCGTTGTTGTTGCTCGCGCTGTCGCTCACCACTTCGTCGTACTCGATGGTGATCGTGTCGTTCGCCGCGTTGTTGTCTCCGGGATTGGTCAGAGTTTGGAAATCGAGCGTCAGCGTGTTGCCCGCGACGCTGGCCGGCGAGGCGTTGCTCGAGTTCATGCCGGGAGCCCCGTAGGTGATCAGGATGCTGCCCGCATCGATTGCCGGCCCGGTCGGAAGATTGTCCGTCAGCAGCATTCCCGGCGTGGTGCCTTCGATGACGTTCACCGTGATCGTGTAGTGAACGCGGTCGCCGATCTTTGCCGCGCTCACGTTTGCGATCTTTGCGAGATCGAAGGTCGCATCCGCCGTCAGCGTGGCCCCGGTCGCGGCCTGATAATCCGTCGGATTGGTCGCGCTTGCCAAAGTCCGCGTGTTGCCGCTCGGGCTCAGGTTGGTGGATTGCGTCGTGACGAGTGCGTTGTTCGTCAGCACCTCGCCCGGGGTCACCGTATTCTGGATCACCGCCGTGTAGGTCAGAACCACGTTTTCGCCGAGCGCGAGGTCAAAAGGGTTCACCGTGAGGATCGTGTTGCCGAAAAGCGTGAAGTCCGCGAGCGCCGGGAGCGTTCCCGCCGTGCCGCTGACCCCGGTGAGCTGCACGTTTCCAAACTCCGCCGGCAGCGTGTCGGTATAGACGACGTTGTAAGCGTTACCCGTGCTCGCCCCACCGTGGCTGATCACCACTTGGAAAGTGATCGTGTCGCCCGCATTTGGCTTCACCGGCGCGGAGGTCACCGTCTCGGTCGCCGCAATCACCGGCTCCACCACATTCACTGTCACGGAATCCGTCGCCGAGATCAGCCCGCTGCCCGGATCGTAACTCGCGTCCGCAATATTCGTCTTGATCGCCGTTCCCGCGCCGCCGAACGCGTTGTTCGCCGCGTTGTCGAGCACGTCCACGGTGTAGGTGATCGTGATCGTGTTCCCGATCCCATCGACCGCGCTCTGCAACTGCGCGATGTCGAGCGTGAGCTGATTCGCCGCGTAGGTGAAACTCGCCCCGGTCACCGCCACGCCGGCACCCGCCGTGAGCGTTGCTGATCCATTCACCAGCGCGAAGCCGGCGGGAATCAGATCGTTCAGCGAGATGCTGTTAATGATGCCGTCCGCCACATTCAGCGTGAGCTGATACGTGAGCCGCTCGCCGATCTCCGCATTGCTGTCGCCGAGCACCACCTTATCGAGGGAGAACGCACTCGCGCCGCCGTCGATCGTTGCGCTGGCCGCTTGCTGGAGTTGGTAATCATTGACCCCGCCACCACCGAGCAGCCCGTTGCCACTCCCACGCTCATCCGCGCTCGCACCGTCGAGGCTCGACCAGGTCAGGTCTGCGAGATTGTTCAATGTCGAGCCGAGCACCGCACTGCTCGTCACCGTCGCGCGATAGACCACCGTCACGCTCCCGCCCACCGGCACATCCCACACCCCGCCGAGCGTCGAGCCGCCGCCACCGATTGCCGCCGCGCTCTGCTGCTGCGCGCCGCCCGCGAGCGTCACGCTATCGATCGCCGTGAGCTGCAAGCCCACCGGCACCGCATCCGCGAGCGTGGCCTCCCACGCCGTGCCGTCGCTGCCCACCGCGTGCGTGATCGTCACCGTATAGATGATCGTGTCGCCCGCCCGGATCACCGCCGGCGCACTGGTGATCTGCTTATCGAGCACGAGGATCGGCTCCACCACCTGCGTCGTCACATCATTCGACACCGCTGCCGAGCCGCTGGCGTTGTTCAGCGGATCGTTCGCCAGTTCGGTGCCCGCCGCCGTGTTGTCGCCGTCCCGGTCGATACTCACAAAGCCCGATGAACCGTTGCCGTCCGTATCGATCAGCGGTGCAAAGCGATTGTTGAGCAGCACGCCGGCCTGGTTGGGCAGGGTGTTCGTGACCACGGCGTTGAACCGAATCGTGACGAACTCGCGATCAGCGTCACCATCGTTGTTCGTCAGGTCGCCGAGCTTGAAGTAAATCGGTGTCCCGTCGGCATACGTGTCGTCATTCGCACTCAGCGACGCCGAGATCAGCGCATCCGCCGTCGCATTCGTGTAGCTACCCGCCGCGAACCCCGTCACGCTCGCCGCGACATTCGTGTAGCCGACGATGACCGGCGCACCAGGCAGGAACTGCATTCCCGCAGGGAGCTGATTCCACAGCGCCACGCCCGCGTTCGCTCCCTCGGCAAGCTCCAGCTTCAACTCATAGGTCACCACTTCGCCCACCACCACGTTGCTGCCGCTCGATCCCACATCGGACGTCGCGATCAGCGACAGGTTCGCCTGCCGCACGTCGTTATCGAGGATCGTCGCCGCCCCGCTCCCGTCCGCGATCGTCGCATTCACCGGGTTGCTCAGCAGCACGCTGAGCCCTTCCGGATTCTCAAAGAGCGCGTCATCGACGATCGAAACGACGACCGTCTGACTCGTCACGCCCGGCGCGAAGTTCAACGTGCCGCTGGCCGCGGTGTAGTCGGCACCCGTCCTGGCGGTCCCGCTGACCGTCGTGTAGTCCACGCTCACCAGAAAGCCACTCAGCGAACTCAGCGTCACCGTGAAGGTCACCGTTCCGGCGGACTCATTGACGATCACGTCGTCGATGGAAAATGCCGGCGGTGTCTCGTCGTCGATGATCGTTCCGGTGCCGGTTGCCGAAGGATTTTTCGTTATCCCGCCCGTCACCGTGGCGCTCAGCGTAAAAGTCTCCGTCCCCTCGGTGGTCGCGTCATCGATGATCGGTGTCCGCACCAGCACGTTCGTGCTGCCCGGCGCAAATGTCGCCCCCGCCGCTGGCACCCACGTCGTGCCGCTATCGGTCGAGACTTCGAGCGCCGCACCATAGTCGACGCCCCCGCCCGTCGCGGAGACATCCGCCAGCGCGAGGCTCACATTCACCGCCGTCGTCGAGGGATTCGACAGGCTCACCGTGAAGACCGCGCGCGGATCCGTCTCCTCCGTGACCGTGACATTCGCCACGCTCAGCGTAGGCGTGTCGTCATCCGTCCCACCGGCACCCGTTCCGTCGTCCTTGATCGTGCCAATGCCGAGGTTGTCCGCGATCGTCGTGTTCACCGCAGCGTTGAGGTTCACATTGAAGTCCTCGCTCAGTTCAAAGAGCGCATCGTTCGCGATCGAAACCGTGATGGTCTGGGTCGTCTGCCCTGGTGCGAAATTCAGTGTCCCGCTCACTCCGGTGAAGTCCGCGCCAACCGTCGCCGTTCCGTTGCTCGTTGCGTAGCCCACGCTCACCGGCAGCCCGCTCGCCGCGCTTAGCGTCACCGTGAAGGTCGCCGTCCCGGCCGCTTCGTTCACCGTCACATCGTTGATCGTCAGCGTCGGCGTCGGGTCATTGTCCGCGATCGTCGCCGTTCCGGTCACCGCCCCGTTCGTCGTGGTCCCCGCCGTCACCGTCGCGGTTAACGTGAAGTCTTCCGCGTTCTCGTCGAGCAGGTCATTGGTGATCGGTGTCCGCACCAGCACGCTCGTGCTGCCGGGCGCGAAGGTTGCGCTCGCCGCCGCCGTCCACGTCGTGCCGCCATCGGTCGAGACTTCGAGGCCCGCACCGTAGTCGACACCGCCGCCCGTCGCGGAGACATCCGCCAGCGCGAGGCTCACGTTCACCGGCGTCGTCGACGGATTCGACAGATTCAACGCAAACACCGCGTGCGAATCCGTGCCCTCCGTCACGCTCACGTTCGCCACACTCAGCGTCGGCGTATCGTTGTCCGTCCCGCCCGTGCCCGTGCCGTCGTCCTTGATCGTGCCGATGCCGGTGCCGTCGACGATCGTCGCATTCACCGGTGCATTCAGCAGCACGTTGAAATTCTCGCTCACCTCGAACAGCGCATCGTTCGTGATCGAAACCGTAATCGTCTGGGTCGTCGCACCTGGCGCGAAGTTGAGCGTCCCGCTCGTGCCCGTGAAATCCGCGCCCGCGGTCGCCGTACCGTTGCTCGTCGCATAGCCCACGCTCACCGGCAGCCCGCTCGCAGCGCTTAGCGTCACCGTGAAGGTCGCGGTCCCGGCCGCTTCGTTCACCGTCACATCGTTGATCGTCAGGCTCGGCGTCGCATCGTTGTCCGTGATCGTCGCCGTCCCGGTCGCGTTCGCGTTCGTGGTGATCCCGCTCGCCACCGTCGCCGTCAGCGTGAAGTTCTCCGCGTTCTCGTCGAGCAGGTCGTCCGTGATCGGCGTCCGCACCAGCACGCTCGTGTCGCCCGGGGCGAAGGTTGCGTTGTTCGCCGGTGTCCATGTCGTGCCGCCATCGGTCGAGACTTCCAGCCCCGCGCCAAAGTCCACGCCGCCGCCCGTCGCCGTGCCATTCGCCAGCGCCAGATTCAGATCCACCGGTGTCGTCGAAGGATTCGACAAGCTCACCGTGAAGATCGCGTGCGGGTCCGTGCCTTCCGTCACACTCACGTTCGACACGCTCAACGTCGGCGTGTCGTCGTCCGTCCCGCCCGCGCCCGTGCCGTCGTCCTTGATCGTGCCGAGGCCCGAGCCGTCGAGGATCGTTGCATTCACCGGCGCGCTCAGCAGCACGTCGAAGTTTTCGCTCTGCTCGAAAAGCGCATCGTCCGTGATTGAGATCGTGATCGTCCGGCTTGTCTGCCCCGGCGCGAAGTTCAGCGTCCCGCTCGTGCCCACAACATCCGCACCCGTCGTCGCCGTCCCGTTGCTCGTCCCGTAGGCCACGCTCACCGGCAGCCCGCTCGCCGCGCTCAGCGTCACCGTGAAGGTCGCAGTTCCCGCTTTCTCGTTCACCGTCACATCGTTGATCGCGAGCGTCGGCGTCGGATCGTTGTCTGTGATCGTCGCCGTCCCGCTGGCGAAAAGATTCGTCGTCGTGCCACTGCTCACCGTCGCCGTGAGGGTGAAATTTTCCGCCGCCTCGTCGAGCAGATCGTCCGTGATCGGCGTCCGCACGAGCACGCTCGCGCTCCCCGCCGCGATCGTCGCGTTCGCCGCCGGCGTCCACGTCGTCCCGCCATCGGTCGAAACTTCGAGGCCCGCGCCGAAGTCCACCCCGCCGCCCGTCGCCGTCCCATTCGCCAGCGCCAGACTCACCCCCACGTCCGTCGTCGAGAGGTTCGACAGGCTCACCGTGAAGATCGCGTGCGAGTCCGTGCCCTCCGTCACCGTCACGTTCGAGACATTCAGCGTCGGCGTGTCGTTGTCCGTGCCGCCGCCGCCCGTCCCGTCATCGCGGATCGTCCCGATGCCCGTGTCGTCCGCGATGCCCGCATTCACGCCATTGCTCAGGAGTACGAAGAACGATTCGCTGTTCTCGAAGATCGCGTCGTTGAGGATCGGCACCGTCACCGTCTGGGTCGTCACCCCGACCGCAAACGTCAGCGTCCCCGCAACCCCCGTGAAATCCGCGCCGACCAATGCCGTTCCGTTGCCCGTCGCGTAGTCCACCGTCAGCGTCTGCCCGCTGGCTGACGTCAGGCTCACCGTGAACGTCGCCGTCCCCGCCGCTTCGTTCACCGTCACGTCATTGATCAGGAATGCCGGCGGTCCGTCGTTGTCGTTGATCGTTCCCGTCCCCGCCGCCGAGACATTCGTCGTCGTTCCCGCCGTCACCGTCGCGTTCAGCGTGAAATTCTCCGCGACTTCATTCAGCGCGTCGTCGTTGATCGGCGTCCGCACCAGCACGCTCGTGCTCAGCGCCCCGATCGTCGCGCTCGCCGCGGGAGTCCACGTCGTCCCGCCATCCGTCGAGACCTCCAGTCCCGCGCCGAAGTCCACCCCGCCGCCGGTCGCCGTCCCGTTCACCAGCGCGAGCGCCACCGTCACCGGCGTCGTCGAGGGATTGGAAAGAGTCACCGCAAACACTGCGTGCGTGTTCAGGCCCTCGGTCACCGCCACGCTTGAGACGCTCACGCTCGGCGTGTCGTTGTCCGTGCCGCCAGTGCCGGTGCCGTCGTCGAGGATCGTGCCGATTCCGCTGTTGTCGGAAATCGTCGCATTCACAGCGCTCGCGAGCGTCACCGTGAAGTTCTCGCTTCCCTCGAAGATCGCGTCATTCGCGATCGGCACCGTCACCGTCTGGGTCGTCGCGCCGGGTGCGAAGGTCAGCGCTCCAGTGCTCGTCGTGAAGTCCGTTCCGGCGATCGCCGTGCCGTTGCCCGTCGCATAGTTCACCTGCACCGTCTGCCCGCTCACCGCATTCAGCGTCACCGTGAAAGTGGCCGTGCCCGCGCCCTCGTTCACCGTCACATCATTGATCGAAAGCGTCGGCAGCGCGTCGTTGTCGGTGATCGTTCCGGTGCCGGTCGCGTTCGCGTTGAGCGTGATGCCCGCGGTGCGCGTCGCCGTGAGTGTGAAGGTTTCCGCGGTCTCGCTCAGCGCGTCGTCGGTGATCGGCGTGCGCACCAGCACGTTCGTCGTGAGCGGCGCAAAGGTCGCGCTGTTTCCCGGCACCCAGGTCGCGCCGCCATCGGTCGAGACTTCGAGTCCGGGGCCAAAGTCGGTGCCGCCGCCGGTCGCCGTCCCATTGGCCAGCGCGAGGCTCACCGTCACCGGCGTGGTCGAAGGATTCGACAGGCTCAACGTGAAGACCGCGTGCGGGTTCACGCCTTCGGTGGCCAGCGCGTTCGAGACACTGATGCTCGGCGTGTCGTCGTCCGTGCCGCCGAGGCCGCCGCCGACATCGAGGATCGTCGCATTGCCGCTATTGTCGGCGATCGTCGCGTTCACCGCATTGCTCAGCAGCACGCTGAAATTCTCGCTCTGCTCGAAGACGCCGTCGTTGAAGATCGCGATCGGAATCGTGACCGTGAGTGAGACCGTGCCGGCGGCAAAATTCAGCGTCCCCGTGGCTCCCGCGAAGTCCAGCCCGGTCGTCGCCGTGCCATTCGCGGTCGCGTAGTCCACGCTGATCGCCTGTCCGCTCGGCGCGCTCAGCGTCACGGTGAAGGTCGCGGTGCCGATGCCTTCGTTCACCACGATGTCGTTGATGCTCAGCGTCGGCAGCGCATCGTTGTCCACGATCGTCGCCGTGCCCGTCCCACTCGCATTCGTCGTCACTCCGGCGGTCCGCGTCGCGGTCAGAGTAAAGGTTTCCGCCGACTCGTTGAGCAGATCGTTCGTGATCGGCGTGCGGACGAGCACGCTCGCGCTGCCGGCCGCGATCGTCGCCGTGGCCGATGGCACCCACGTTGTCCCTCCATCGGTCGAGACTTCCAGCGCAGCGCCGAAGTCCACGCCGCCGCCCGTCGCCGTGCCGTTGGCCAGCGCGAGGCTCAGGCTCACCGGCGTGGTCGAGAGATTCGAGAGCGTGATCGCGAAGATCGCGTGCGAGTCCGTCCCCTCGGTCACGCTCACATTCGAGACCGTGAAGCTCGGCGTGTCGTTGTCCGTGCCGCCCGAGCCGGTGCCATCGTCCAGAATCGTGCCGATTCCCGTCCCCGTTGCGATCGTCGCATTCACCGGTGCGCCCAGCACGACGTTGAAGTTTTCGCTCTGCTCGAAAATTGTATCGTTCGCGATCGACACCGTGATCGTCTGGCTCGTGATCCCCGGCGCGAAGTTCAGCGTCCCGCTCGTGCCCGTGAAGTCGGGGCCAGCGGTCGCCGTCCCGTCGTTCGTCGCATAGTTGACGCTCACCGCGAGGCCGCTCGCCGCGCTCAGGCTCACGGTGAAAGTCGCCGTCCCCGCCGCTTCGTTCACGCTCACATTGTTGATTGTGAGCGCCGGCGTCGGATCGTTGTCCGCGATCGTCGCGAAACCCGTATCATTGGCATTCGCCGTCAGCCCGGCCGTCACCGTCGCCGTCAGCGAAAACGCCTCCGAAAACTCATTCAACGCGTCGTTCACGATCGGCGTCCGCACCAGCACGCTGGTATTCCCCGGCGCGAAGGTCGCGCTCGCCGCCGCCGTCCATGTCGCGCCGCCATCCGTCGAGACTTCGAAGCCCGCGCCATAGTCCACGCCGCCGCCCGTCGCCGAGCCGTCCAGCAGCGCCAGACTCACACTCACCGGCGTCGTCGAGGGATTCGATAGCGTCACCGCGAACTGCGCGAACGCATCCGTGCCCTCGGTCACATTCACATCCGACACGCTCAGCGCCGGCGTGTCGTCATCCGTGCCGCCCAGGCCGGTGGCGTCATCCTTGATCGTGCCGAGGCCGAGGTTGTCCACGATCGTCGCGTTTACCGGCGCGCTCAGGTTCACGTTGAAGCTCTCGCTCTGCTCGAAAACCACGTCGTTCAGAATCGGCACCGTGATCGTCTGGGTCGTCACGCCGACGCCGAAGTTCAGCGTCCCGCTCGCGCTCGTGAAATCCGCGCCCGCCGTCGCCGTGCCGTTGCTCGTCGCGTAGTTCACGCTCACCGGCAGTCCGCTCACCGCACTCAGCGTCACGGTGAAAGTCGCGGTCCCCGCCGCTTCGTTCACCGTCACATCGTTGATCGTCAGCGAGGGCGTCGGATCGTTGTCCGCGATCGTCGCCGTGCCCGTGGCGCTCGCGTTCGTCGTCACGCCGCCCGTCACCGCCGCCATCAGCGTGAAGGTTTCCGCATTCTCATCGATCGCGTCATCGGTGATCGGCGTCCGCACCCACACACTCGTGGAGCCCGCCGCGATCGTCACCGTCGACGCGTCCACCCACGTCACGCCGCCGTCGGTCGAGACTTGCAGATTGCCCGCGCCGCTCGTCCCGAAGTCCGTGCCGCCATCCAGCGCCGAACCGTTCGCCAGCGCGAGGCCCACGCTCACCGGTGTCGTCGAGGCATTCGAGAGACTGATCGTGAAGACCGCATGCGAGTCCGTCCCCTCCGTCACGCTCACGTTCGACACACTCAGCGTCGGCGTATCGTCGTCCGTGCCGCCGCCGCCCGTGCCATCGTCCTTGATCGTCCCCACGCCCGTGGCGTCCGCGATGATCGCATCGACCGGCGCACTCAGCGTCATGTTAAACGACTCGCTCTGCTCGAAGAGCACGTCATCGAGGATCGGCACCGTGATCGTCTGGCTGGTCACACCGATGGCGAAGTTCAGCGTCCCACTCGTGCCCGTGTAGTCCGAGCCCGCCGTCGCCGTGCCGTTGCTCGTCGCATAGGCTACGCTCACCGGCAGTCCGCTCGGCGTGTTCAGCGTCACGGTGAAGGTCATCGTTCCCGCCTTCTCGTTCACCGTCACATCGTTGATCGAAAGACTCGGCAGTCCGTCGTCGTCGCCGATTGTCCCGGTGCCGAAGGCCGACGGGTTCGTCGTCGTCCCGGCCGTCACCGTCGCCGTCAGCGTGAAGTTCTCCGACGCCTCGTTGAGCGCGTCGTCCACGATCGGCGTCCGCACCAGCACGCTCGTCTGGCCCGCCGCGATCGTCGCCGCCGTCGCGTCATTCCACGTCGCGCCGCCATCGGTCGAGACCTGCAAGTTGGTCGTGCCGCCTGATCCGTAGTCCGTTCCGGCGCCCGTCGCGGTTCCATTGGCCAGCGCGAGATTGAACGTCGTCGCCGCCGCGGACGGATTCGTGAGACTGACGGTGAAGACCGCAAAGGCATCCGTCCCCTCGGTCGTGCTCACGTTGCTCACCGCGAGCGTCGGCGTGTCGTCGTCCGTCCCGCCGGTGCCCGTCCCATCGTCGAGAATCGTGCCCACGCCCGTGTTGTCAGCGATGCCTGCATTCACCGCTGCGCTCAGCACCACCGTGAAGTTCTCGCTGCCCTCAAACGTTCCGTCATTCAGGATCGGTACCGTGATCGTGTGCGTCGTCTCGCCGGCCACGAAATTCAACGTCCCGCTCGAACTTGTGAAATCCGCGCCGCTCGTCGCCGTCCCGCTCGCTGTCGCGTAAGCCACGCTCACCGCCTGCCCGCTCGCTGCGCTCAGCGTCACCGTGAAGGTCGCGGTGCCCGTGGCCTCGTTCACCGCGATGTCATTGATCGTGAAGGTCGGCGTCGGGTCGTCGTCGGTGATCGTCGCCGTGCCCACCGCCGAGAGATTGGTCGTCGTCCCCGCCGTGCGCGTCGCCGTCAGCGTGAAATTCTCCGCCGGCTCATTGAGCAGATCATTGGTAATCGGCGTCCGCACCAGGACGCTCGGGCTGCCGGCCGCAATCGTCGCCGTGCTCGCATCGCCCCAAGTCGCACCGCCGTCGGTCGAGACTTGCAGATTGCCCGCGCCGCCCGTGCCGTAATCGGTGCCGCCGCCCAGCGCCGTGCCATTGGCCAGCGCCAGACTAACGCTCACTGGCGTGGTCGAGAGGTTGCTCAGGCTCACCGTAAAGACCGCGAATGGATTGGTCCCCTCGGTCACGTTCGGGCTGCTGACGCTGAACGTCGGCGTGTCATTGTCCGTGCCGCCCGTAGGCGTGCCGTCATCCTTGATCGTGCCCACGCCGGTGCCATCGGCAATGAACGCGTTCACCGCATTGCTCAGCAGCACATTGAAGTTCTCGCTGCCTTCGAAAACCGTATCGTTGAGGATCGGCACCGTGATCGTCTTCAGGGTCTGCCCCGGCGCGAAGTTCAACGTGCCGCTGGCGGTGGTGAAGTCCGCGCCCGCCGTCGCCGTGCCGTTGCTTGTCGTGTAATCGACGCTGATCGCCAGCGCGCTCACCGCCGTCAGCCGCACCGTGAACGTCGCCGTCCCCGCGCCTTCATTCACCGTCACGTCGTCGATCGTCAGCGACGGCGCGCCATAGTCATCGGCGATCGTGGCCACGCCCACGTCGCTTGCATTGCGCGTCGTCCCAGCCGTCCGCATCGCGGTGAGGGAGAAGGTTTCGAGCGGTTCCGCGATCGCATCGTTCGCGATCGGCGTCCGCACCAGCACACTCGTGCTCCCCGGCGCGAAGGTCGCGCTCGCCGCATCGCTCCACGTCGTCCCGCCATCGGTCGAGACTTGGAGATTGCCCGCGCCGCCCGTGCCATAGTCCGCGCCGCCGCCGAGCGCCGTGCCATTCGCCAGCGCGAGACTCACCGTCGTTGCGGTGGCCGAGGCATTTGACAGGCTGACCATGAAGACCGCAAACGCATCCGTGCCCTCCGTCACCGCCGGGCTGCTCACCGCGAGCGTCGGCCGGTCATTGTCCGTGCCGCCCGGGCCGGTGCCGTCGTCGAGAATCGTCCCGACTCCCGTGCCATCCGCGATCGTCGCATTCACCACGGCGCTCAGCAGCACCGTGAAGGTCTCGCTTCCTTCGTACGTCGAGTCATTGAGAATCGGCACCGTGATCGTCTGGCTCGTCACCCCGGCCGCAAAATTCAGCGTGCCCGTCCCGCTCGTGTAGTCCGCGCCCGCCGTCGCCGTGCCGTTGCTCGTCGCGTAGTCCACGCTCACCGCCTGCCCGCTCACCGCGCCCAGCGTCACGGTGAAGGTCATCGTCCCCGCGCCCTCGTTCACCGTCACGTCATTGATCGTCAGCGAAGGTGTCGGGTCGTTATCGTTGATCGTCGCCGTGCCGATCGCGCTCGCGTTCGTCGTCGTGCCCGCGGTGCGCGTCGCAGTCAGCGTGAAGGTTTCCGGCGCTTCATCCAGCGCGTCGTCGTTGATCGGCGTCCGCACCAGCACGCTCGAGCTGCCCGCCGCGATCGTCGCGCTGCCCGCCGGCGTCCACGTCGTGCCGCCATCCGTCGAGACTTCCAGCGCCGCGCCAAAGTCCACGCCACCGCCGGTCGCGGTGCCCGCCGTGAGGGCGAGATTCACACTCACCGGCGTCGTCGAGAGATTGGAAAGACTCACGCTGAACACCGCGTGCGGGTTCACGCCTTCGGTCACCGTCACGTTCGATACACTCAGCGAAGGCGTGTCGTTATCCGTGCCGCCGCTGCCCGTCCCATCGTCCTTGATCGTGCCAATGCCAAGATTGTCGGCGATGGTCGCATTCGCCGCGCCGCTCAGCAGCACGCTGAAGCTCTCGCTGTTCTCGAAGGTGGTGTCGTCCAGGATCGGCACCGTGATCGTCTGGCTCGTGACGCCCGCCACGAAATTCAGCGAACCGCTCACCGCCGTGTAGTCCGCGCCCGAGATGGCCGTGCCGTTGCTCGTCGCGTAGTTCACGCTCACGTTCTGCCCGCTCACCGCACTCAGCGTCACGGTGAAGGTCGCGGTCCCCGCCGCTTCGTTCACCGTCACGTCATTGATCGTCAGGCTCGGCACCGCGTCGTTGTCCACGATCGTCGCCGTGCCGGTCGCGTTCGCGTTCGTGGTCGTGCCCGCGGTCTTCGTCGCCGTCAGGGTGAAAGTTTCCGCCGCTTCGTTGAGCAGATCATTCACGATCGGCGTGCGCATCAGCACGCTCGTGCTCCCGGCCGCGATCGTTGCGCTGCCTGCCGCGACCCACGTCGTGCCGCCATCGGTCGAGACTTCGAGCCCTACGCCAAAGTCCACGCCGCCGCCCGTCGCCGTGCCGTTGGCCAGCGCGAGATTCAAGTTCACCGGCGTCGTCGAGGCATTCGACAGCGTCACCGCGAAGACCGCGTGCGTATCGGTGCCCTCCGTCACGCTCACATTCGTCACGCTCAGCGTCGGCGTGTCGTTGTC
>JANPHH010000492.1:0-9250 GCA_031424375.1 Chthoniobacter sp.
ACGACGCAGTCGCTGGCCCCGGCAAGTTGGATGTCGCTCTCGCTGATCGGGCCGACGGCGGCATGGACGATTTCAAGGTCGATCTTCTTGCTCTGGATATCTTCGAGTGAAGTAATCAGCGCCTCGAGGGAGCCCTGAACATCGGACTTCACGATCACCTTGAGCTTCTTGCGCTGACCATCGGCGAGGTCGTCGAACAGACTTTCGAGCGTGGCCCGCTGCGGAGTGGTGAGTTTGCCGAGGCGTTCCTCTTCGAGGCGTTCTTCGCTGAGACGCTGGGCATCGCGGTCGCTTTCCATGCCCACGAGTTCGTCGCCAGCATTGGGCAATCCGGAAAAGCCGAGCACTTTGCAGGGCGTGGATGGTCCGGCTTGCTTGATCGGCTTGCCGCGATCGTCCATGAGCGACTTCACTTTGCCCGAATACTTTCCGCAGATAAATGCCTGGCCCACTTTGAGCGTGCCCATTTTCACAATGATCGTGGCGGTCGGGCCACGGCCTTGCTCGACCTGCGCCTCAATGACTGTACCGCGCGGGTTCTGCTCCTGGCTCGCTTTGAGTTCGAGCATTTCCGCTTCGAGCGTGATGGCTTCGAGGAGCTTGTCGATGCCTTGATTTTTTACGGCGGAAACCGGGCACACGATGGTCTCGCCGCCCCAATCCTCGGGGACGAGTCCCTTTTCCTGAAGCTGGCCTTTGACCTTGTCGACGTTGGCGCCGGGCACGTCGATTTTCGTGATCGCGACGAGGATCTTCACCTTGGCTGCCTTGGCGTGGTTCAGCGCTTCGAGCGTCTGCGGCATGATACCGTCATCCGCGGCGACGATCAGGACCACGATGTCCGTGACGGTCGCGCCACGGGCGCGCATCGCCGTAAAGGCTGCATGGCCGGGGGTGTCGAGGAAAGTGATGGGTTGGCCGTTGTGGTCGACGCTGTAGGCCCCGATGTGCTGGGTGATGCCGCCGGCTTCACCCGCAGCGACGCGCGTTTTGCGGATCGCGTCCATCAGCGTCGTCTTGCCGTGGTCAACGTGGCCCATGAAGGTCACGATGGGTGCCCGGTGCTTGAGTTCCGCGACCTTTAGCTTTTCGGGCTCCTTGGGCACCACAACCACTGCGATGGGCTTGTGGACACCGCCGCCTTCCTTGCGCTTCTCTTTTTCGAAGACGAAGCCGTGTTTGGTGCATGCCTTTGAGGCGACATCCGGTTCGATCGTCTGGTTGATCGAGGCGAAGATATTCATCTCCATCAAATCGCCGATCAGTTGGAAGGGCTTGATGCCCATCGCAGTGGCGAGGTCCTTGACCGTGAACGGAGGTTTGAGGTGGACGATCTTCTCGTTGGTCGGCTCTGCTTCGACGGCCGTCGCGGCATCCGTCGAGGGAGAGCCAGGCTCTGGGACTAGCTCGGCTACGGGGGCGGGTGGTGCCTCAGGTTCGAGGAATTTGGAGATCGAAGGGAGCGTTCCGAAGGGCTTGTGCTCCAGTTTAGACGGCGTGCGAGTGCGCACCGTTTTTTGTTTCGGCTCGATGAGCGAAACGACTTCTTTCGGCACTTTCGCGGCCGCAGGTTCAGGTGCTTCAGCCGGAGCACCCTTTGATTTTTCAGCAGCAGCGGCTTTCGACGCGGTCTTGGGCGCAGCCGCGGATTTCCCGGCGGGTTTCGCGGGATCGGCTTTCCTGGCGCTGGTTTTTGGGGTCGTCTTGGTGGGCATCAAAAATGTATCCTGGGGCAATCTTCTTCATAGCCTACTGCGCGGGCGCGAGGCTCTTGTCGTATTCCTGCTTCGCCGCGTTGTGAATCGCGGTCGCCTGCTCGAGATCGATCCCGAGGACATCGGCGATGTCCTGCGGCTCGCTGCCGGTCGCGATCACTTCGACGCTGTTCATTCCGGCATTCACCAGCTTGAACGCGACGTCGGGAGTGACCTGCAGCGCGGCGGCGAACGAGTTTGCGGCGTTTTCCTTCTTGTTTTCGACGAGTTCTTTCGCCGACTTGTCCTGCTCGATATTGATTTCCCAGCCGGTCAGCCGGGAGGTGAGACGCGCGTTCTGGCCGCGTTTTCCGATCGCGAGCGAGAGTTGATCTTCGTCCACGCGGATGAGGACCGATTTCTTCGTCTCGTCCAGCGTCACGCTTTTTACTTTCGCGGGCTTGAGCGCTTCGAGCACGAATTCCTTCACATCCGCGCTCCAGCGAATGATGTCGACTTTCTCGTTGTTCAGTTCGCGAACGATGTTTTTCACCCGCGCTCCCCGCATGCCCACGCACGCGCCGACGGGGTCGACTTTGTCGTTGGCGCTGAACACGGCGATTTTCGTCCGGTAACCGGCTTCGCGGGCGATACCCTTGATCTCGACGGTGCGGTCGTTGATCTCGCTGACTTCCGTTTCGAAAAGGCGGCGCACAAAATTCGGATGGCTTCGGCTGATGATGATCTCCGGGCCGCGAGCGCCGTTATCCACCGCCACCACATAGGCGCGGATGCGGTCGCCGACATTGTAATCCTCCGTCTGGACGCGCTCTTTGTTTGGCATCAATGCCTCAAATTTTCCAAGATCCACGAGCACGTCCGAGCGCTCAAAGCGGCGCACCGTGCCACTCACGATCTCCCCGGCGCGATCCTTGAACTCGTCGTAAATCATCTCTTTCTCCGCCTGACGAATGCGCTGCATCATTGCCTGCTTGGCGGTCTGGGCGGCGATGCGCCCGAAGTCTTTGGTGGTGACCAGTTTTTCGAGTTCTTCCCCGAGTTGGACATCAGCCTTGATCTTCTTCGCCTCCGTGAACGAGATCTCGTCGTGCTTGTTCGCGACCTTCTCGACGACCGTCAGCTTGGCGTAAGCCTTCATCTCGCCCGACTTCGAATCGAGGTCCACCCGCAGATCTTTCGCCGGGCCCACTGCCTTGCGGGCAGCCTGAAGCACCGCGTTGTTGATTGCCTCGAGCAACACTTCGCGCTTGATGCCTTTTTCGCGCTCGAAATACTCGAGTGCCGCCAGGATTTCGCTATTCATATTTTGAGGGTGGTTTCAGGGGACAAAAAAAAGTGGGGTGTTAGGCCCACTTCTGGATGCGCCGGGATTTGCGATGGCGAATCTAAGCGCCGGCCCTATCCGCGTCAAGGAGTGAAACCGCCGCCGCTCTGGGATACCACTCGTCGGAGTGCATCTCCCCCGCCCATTGGTCACCCATGCTAAAAGTCATATTTTTCGATGCTGCCGGAACGCTCTTCCACCTTCCCCAAGGCGTCGGCCATCACTATCGCGAAGTTTTGGCCCGCCACGGCGTCGCGCGGGAGGAACGCGATCTCGGGGCCGCCTTTCGGGCCGTATGGAACGAAATCGATCCACCTCCGCCGAGCGCCGGTCCGCGTCAGGACGACGACCGTGACTGGTGGCGGGATTTGGTCAATCGGGTGCTCGACCGATGTGGCGTCGGCGACCGCGAATTGAACCGCTCGCCGTTCTTCGACGAGTTGTATGCAGAGTTCGTGCGTCCGGCGGTGTGGCGTCTCTACCCCGAAGTATCCGAAGTGCTCGCGGCCTTGGTGGGACGTTTTGAGCTCGGCGTGATTACGAATTTCGACGGTCGTTACCGGGCCATCGCCGAGCAACTCGGCATCGCGCAGCATTTCCGCCACGTCATCATTTCCAGTGAAGTGGGAGCGGATAAACCGGCGGCGCTCATCTTCCAGCGCGCGCTGCAAGCCGCTGGCGTTCGCGCGGACGAGGCCATGCACGCCGGAGACGACCCGGTCTGCGACTGGCAGGGCGCGGCGGCGGCCGGCCTGCGGACGTTCGAACTGCGTCGTCCCGAAAATACGCTGCTCGACCTGCTCACGCTCGTTTAGGTCGCCCTCACCAACCTGCCCCCTTCGTCGCCGTCTTCACCCGGACCAGAAACATGTCGGCGCAAATGTAGAGTGAGGCGCCATCGTCGCCCCACGCGCAGTTTCCGGTCTGCTCACCGGTGTTGATCGTGCCGAGGTGTTTTCCTTCCGGGCTGATGACGAGCACTCCGCCCGGTCCGGTGGTCCAGACGTTGCCTTTGGCGTCCACTTTCATGCCGTCGGGATTTCCCTTTTTGCCGGGCCCCGCGAGCGGCTTCGCATCGAAAAAGACGCGGCCGTTCGCCACCGAACCATCGGTTTCTACATCGTAAGCCACGACCCGCGGCGCCGCCCCGTCGCTGATCGCGACGTAGAGGATCTTCTCATCGGGCGAAAGGGCGATGCCATTCGGGAACGTCAGATCTTTGATCACCAGCGACACCTTCCCGTTCGCGGCCACGTGATAGACGCCGTTCCAATCCATTTCCTTGAGCGAAGATTTGTTCAATCCTTCGAGACCGTAGGGCGGATCGGTGAAAAACAGGTCGCCATTCTTCCGCAGCGCGAGGTCGTTCGGGCTGTTGAAGCGCTTGCCCTCAAAGCGGTCCGCGATCGCCGTCTGCGTCCCGTCCTTTTCCACCCGCGCCACCCTCCGTTCCCCGTGCTGGCAGATCAGCAGGCGCCCCGCCGCGTCCACCCCGAGCCCATTGGAACCTTGTTCCTTGAAACCCGGCTTCGGGATCAGCATTCCGCTCGGTTTCATGAAGACCGTGGCTGCCGTCTGTCCCGGCTTCCACTGGAAGATCACGTTTTCCGGCACATCGGAAAAGACGAGCGAGTCCTTGAACCACGTCGGGCCTTCCGACCAGTTGAAGCCCTCGGCGAGTTTTTCGATCTTCGCGTCCGCCGGAACCAGCGTGTCAAATTCCGGCGCCACACGCTCGATCTTCATGTGGAAAGCATGCGGTATTTCGTCGGCGGCAAGAGCCAGAATGGGGGCGAGGAGGGCGGGGAGGAGGCGCTTCATAGCGCAGCTTTTCCGCGTTTCGGGTCGAACGTTCAACGCCCAACTTCCAGCCCGACGACCTGCGCTGCGATCTCAACTCACTGCGGGATAAACCCACGGCGCCCGATATGGCCGGCTCATCAGCTTCGCCGCCTCCGGATCGCCGACGATCTCCTCCTTCGTCGCATCCCACGCGAGGCTGCGCCCGGTGCGCCACGAGATCATTCCGAGCATCGGCAGTACCGACGCGCGATGCGCCAGCTCGATGCCTCCCTCCGGCGCACGGCGCTGATCGATCGCCTCCATGAAGTCGCCCCACAGCAGCTTGATGTTGTGCCCGTCAGGCTCCTGAAGCTGCGCATCCGCGTGTTCCATTTTTCCGCCTTTCGCCGACGGATAAAACGTCCAGCCGTCACGCCAGCCGATGTGCAGCACGCCGTTCGTGCCGTAGAAGTACGCGCCGATTTTGTGCTTCTCGTTCTCGTTTCCGGCGAAGCGGCGATGCTCCCACACGCACGTAAATTTCTCGAACTCGTAGGTCGCCACCTGATGATCCGGCGCATCGGTCGTCTGCTCGCGATCGTTGAGCACCGGCGCTCCGGCGATCGGCCGGCCGCCCGCGCAGAAGACGCGCTTCGGCCCCGGCTCGCCGCTCCACCACAGCACTTGATCGAGCCAGTGGACGCCCCAGTCGCCGAGCGTCCCGTTCGCGTAGTCGAGAAAGTTTCGCCAGCCGCCGGGGTGCAGCTTTTTCGTGAACGGCCGCTTCGGCGCCGGCCCGCACCACATCTCCCAATCCATGCTGTCGGGCGCAGCTTCATTCGCCGACGGCTTCTCCGGTCCACCGCCCGCGCTGTGCGCGAAGAGCCGCACCATCCCGACTTCGCCCACCGCTCCGGACTTGAGGAACTTCATTCCGCTCATGTGATGCGGACCGATGCGCCGATGCAACCCGACCTGAATGACGCGCCCCGTTTCCTTCGCCGCGTGGAGCATGGCTTTGCTCTCATTGATCGTGTGCCCGGTCGGCTTCTCCACGAAGACGTGGGCGCCGGCCTTCAGTGCCTCGATCGTATTCAGCGCATGCCAGTGATCCGGCGTGGCGATGATCACGATGTCCGGCTTCTCCTTCGCGAGCAGTTCGCGGTAGTCGCGATACAGCTTCGGCGTATCGCCGCACAGATCGTTCACCTGCTCGCCCGCGAGTTCGAGCACGTTGGCGTCCGCGTCCGCCAGCGCGGCGATCGTGCAACGGCCCGAGGCCATCGCCTCCTTCAAAATGTTTTTGCCCCACCAGCCGGAGCCGATGAGCGCGGTGCGGAGTTTCCGTCCCGGCTCGGCGGCGCGGATGAATGGACCGGTTGCGAACGCGGTGGCGGCGATGGCGGTGTGTCGGAGGAAGTGGCGGCGGTTCATGGGAAATTCAAAAGCACGTCATCGAACGGCGCGACAGCGCCCATCCGGGGAGCACACGCGTCCCGCGTGTTGGTTGCGGCGTCCCCGCCGAAACGAACTTCCTCGGAAGGTTCTTCGTGGCGCGGAGCTCTTGTCTGCGTGACGCCCGCGCTCCGAAAGTCCGCGCCGGCGGGGACGTCGGCGCCAGCACCCGGGAGGCGTGCGCTCCCCGGAACTGCCACCTTCCTGCGCCGAACATATTGCCGTCGCTACGCATCACTTCGTCCGCACATCGAGCACCGCGATCTGACCTTTCGAGTTGCGGCAGTAGATGAATCCATTCGCGAGCACCGGCGCGGTCCAGCATTTCGTGCCGAGCACCTGCGCGCGTGTCGTCGCCTTAAAACCCTCGGGCGACGCGGGCGCGATCATCAACTCACCCATCGCGGTGAGGGCGATCAGCTTTCCGTCCGCGACAATTACGCCGCCGTTCCCGAAGCCGGGCTCGGCCCACTTTTCTTTCCCGCTCGAAAATTCCACGCACTTCAGCGCCGCCTTCTCCGTCGTGTCGCCATCCGCGCCGTAGAGATGGCCGTCATGCAGCACTGCGGCATTGAGCTGCGTCCGCAGCGCCTTTGTCTTCCAGATCTGCTGCGGCGCGCCCGCACCGAGTTGCAGCAGCGCTCCGCCTTTGCCGTAGCCGCTCGAGATGAACATCTGTTCGCCGCCGACCACCGGGTCCGCCGCGTTCACGCCGTACTCCGTGAGCCAGCGGAAGCGCCACGCTTCCTTTCCCGTCTTCGGATCGACCGCGAGATAGTGCTCCGTGTTGGCGAAGATCGCGAGCGTTCGCCCCTCGCGGACCAGCGGCAGCGGCGTGGAATATCCCGCGTCTTTCGCTGCCGATTTCCACACGAGCTTGCCCGTCGCCTTCTCCACCGCCGCGCCCGCCTCGCCGAGATTGAGCACGAGCAGATTCTCCTGCACCAGCGGCGCACCGGTGAATCCCCAGGTCGGGCCGGGCGCTCCCGTTTCCTTCTGCACGTTCGTCTGCCACACGATCTTCCCATCCGCCGCCTCGAAGCAGATCAGGTCGCCCCACCGGCTCAACCAATAGAGCCGCTCGCCATCGAACGTCGGCGTCCCCGTCGTGCCCCCTTCAAAAAACTTGTCGCCCAATTCCGCCGGATAGCTGTGCTGCCACAGCGGCTTCCCGCTCGCGGCGTCGAAGCAGAAGACCGTGTCCTTTCCACCGGTGTGGCCCGCTGTCGCCGCGCGCCCCTTCGCCACCACGAACGACGAAAACCCAAGCCCGACCTCCGCCTTCCACGCCACCGGCGGGCCATCCGCCGGCCACTCCGCACGCCAGCCCTTTTCCGCGGAGACACCATTGTGGTTCGGCCCGCGGAAGTTCGGCCAGTCATCGGCGAGAGCACCCGCCGAGGCGAGCATCGCGAGCACAAGAAGACGAGCGGAGCGGGAGTGAATAGTGCGCATGGCGAGAAGAAGAAGACCCACGTTGCCATTCCGGCCGGTATTTGTGCAATCCAGCCGTCGTCGCAGCCGAGGTAAGGAGGCGATGTCGTCTGTGCTATCTCCTTCTCCTGGTGATCGACTTCACGGCTTCGAGGACGAGGAGCGGGATGGTCGAGATCGCGAGGATCATCAGGCAGTCGCTGAAGGACATCAGCGAGGTCTTGAGGAACTTGGCGAGGAAGGCGTTGTGATGGCTCCAGACTTGTATCGCAAATGAAGCGGCGACGACGGCGAGGAGGTTGAAGTTGGAGAAGAAGTTCATCCGCCAGATGGGGCGCGTTTCGCTGCGGGCGCCGAAGGAGCGGAGGAGTTCGGCGAAGACGAGCGCGGCGAAGGCGTGGGTGCGGGCGAGTTCGGGGGTCTCGCTTTTCAGGCCGTAGAGATAGACGGCGAAGGAGACGCCGGCGGTGAGGATGCCGGTGAGGATCATCGTCGAAAGGAAACCGCCGTCGGTGATGCGTTCGTGGCGGGCGCGCGGGCGTTGTTTCATCACGTCGGGGTCGATCGGGTCGGTGGCGAGGCAGAGCGCGGGGAGGCCGTCGGTGACGAGATTGATCCAGAGGAGATGGATCGGGAGGAGCGGTGCGGGCAGGCCGATGACGACGCAGACGGTCATGAGCAGCAGTTCGCCGGTGTTGCCGGCGAGCAGGTATTGGAGCGTCTTGCGGATGTTGTCGTAGATGCCGCGGCCTTCCTCCACGGCGGCGACGATCGAGGTGAAATTGTCGTCGGTAATGATCATGTCCGAGGCCTGCTTCGTGACCTCCGTGCCGCTGCGGCCCATGGCGATACCGATGTCGGCACCTTTGATCGCGGGTGCGTCGTTCACGCCGTCGCCGGTCATCGCGACCACGGCGTCGCTGGCCTGCCACGCACGGACGATGCGCAGTTTGTGCTCGGCGGTGACGCGGGCATAGACGGCGGTCTTCGGCGCGCGCTGGCGGAGTTCGTCGTCGGACATCGCTTCCAACTCGACACCCGCGATGGCCAGGTCGTCAGCGGACGCGATGCCGATTTCCCGCGCGATGGCCGTGGCGGTGTGCGGATGGTCGCCGGTGATCATGACCACGCGGATGCCAGCGGCGCGGCACTTGGCGACGGCTTCCTTCGCCTCCTGGCGCGGCGGATCATACATCCCCGTCAGGCCGACGAACACGAGGTCGCGCTCCACGGTTTCCGCCGTGAGTTCGGCGGGCGGAGCGTGATCGAGATCGCGCCACGCGGAGCCGAGCACGCGCAAGGACTGCTGCGCCAGCGCGGTGTTTTGCGCCACGATCTTCTGGCGATCCTCGTCCGTCATGGGGCGGACTCCGGCGCTCGTGTAAAGGCGGGTGCAGCGCTCGAGCAGCACGTCGGGCGCGCCATTGATGAAGGCGCGGATCTTTCCATCCGGCATCGTGCGAAGCACCGTGCTGCGTTTGCGATCGGAGTCGAAAGGGATCTCGTGATGCTTCGGCCGTTCCGTCTCGATGCGCTCGCG
>JANPHH010000493.1:0-3322 GCA_031424375.1 Chthoniobacter sp.
CCTCTAGCTTTTTCTCCCGCCCCCTCCACGCGGCCTTCGGAAATTAGAGGTCCTTCGACTGCGCTTCGCCCGCCTTACCGCCTGCGCTCCGCTCAGGATGACAGATTTTTTTTTGGAGCGCTCCGCTACTTCCGCGCCGCCGCCACCGCCGCAATAAACTCCGCCGCGCGTTTCGTCAGCCCCGCCCAATCGCGACTCGCGAGCACCTCCTTCGAAACGAGGCTCGTGCCCACGCCGAGCGCGACGGAGCCGGCTTCGAGGAAGTCTTTCGCCGTCTCCGGCGTCACGCCACCGGTGGGAATGATCTGCAACATCGGCAGCGGGGCGAGGAGCGTGCGAATGTGTTTCGGCCCACCCAATTCTGCGGGAAACAGCTTCACGAAATCCGCTCCGGACTCATGCGACAACAGACACTCCGTCGGCGTGAACGCTCCGCTCGCGATCGGCTTGCCGTAGCGATTGCTCATCCGGATCACCTCGGGTTTCGTCACCGGTGTCACCACGAATTCTGCGCCGGCGAGGATCGCCGCGCGGCACGTCTCCGGGTCGAGCACACTGCCCACGCCCATCAGGATTTTGTCCCCAAAATGCGCGGTCACTTCGCGAATGGCTTCGAGCGCACCGGGTGTCGTCATCGTCACCTCCATCGCGGTCACCCCACCCGCGAGCAGCGCCTCCGCGACGGCCACGAGTTGCGCGGACGAATCGGCGCGGATGATCGCGATGATCCCGGGATCGAGGAGTCGCTGGATGATTTGCGGCTTGGTCATGGGGAAGCGGGCTGGCCTTTGAGAAATTCCACCTTGGCGCTGAGTTCCGGGGTCAAAAATTGGTCCGGCTTCTCGATCTGCACCTTGATCTGCAGCGTGCCCTTTTGGCGGTTCGCTTCCGGTGCGCGCTCGGCCACGGTGCCGCCGTAGCTCTTGTCCGGAAAAGCCTCGGGCGTCACGCGGCAGCGCTGGCCGACGAACACCTTCGGCAAATCCGTCTCGTTCACATCGATCTCCACCTGCAAGTCCTGCGGATCGGCCAGCGCGACCAGCGCGGTGCTCGGCCCCTTCGTCCCGCCGAAGCTCTGCGGCGTGACCAGCGCCCCGGCGACGGCGAGTTTCTCCAGCACTACCCCGTCGATCGGCGAACGAATCACCGTCCAGTCCATCGCCACCTTCGAGCTTTCGCGCATGCCTTCGATCTGCTGCACAGCCGCTTCGGCAGACTGCACGGCGAGCCGCACCTCGTCTTCTCTCTCGGCGGTTTCGTTGTTCGTCGCCCGCAGCCGCTTCACCCGCTGATAGCCGATCTTCGCTTTTTCCAGCGCCACTTTCGCGCCGAGCAGTTGCCCTTCGATTTCGAAAAGCCGCGCCCGTTGCTCCGCATCATCCAGCCTCACGAGCACCTGATCCTTCTTCACCAGGTCGCCTTTTTTCACGCCGAGCCAGGTCACGAGTCCCATCATGCGCGGGCTGATCTCGATGCGCTCGCGGTTGATGATGTAGCCGCTCGTGGTCAGTACCATGTCGCCGGCTGCGCCGGAAGGGGCGCCCTTGATCGGCACGGACGCGGTCGCCGGAGTGGACACAGGCGTCGCGGCTGGTGCGGACGCTTCACTCAACTTCACCTGCTTGTTCCCTTTGAAGACACGCCGATCGTCGCCCTCGCGCGGCCACGCAAACCACACCGCGACCAGCGTGACCGCCGCCACCACGAGAAAGATGACCGCCGTCGTGCGCGTCTGTCGCCGCCGCTGACCGGGCTCGATGCGAATGGATTGGAGGCGGGTCGTGTTCATACGGATTTCAGCGCCGAGATCACCGGGATACGCGCCGCGCGCAGCGCCGGGAGCAAACTTCCGATGACGCCGACGAAGACCGCAAAGACGAGCCCCTTCACCGCCAGCAGCGGCGTCACGCGAAGCTGAAACACCGTCTCGCTGAACGTCTCGAAGCTCATCGTCCCCGCGCTCTTCCCATTCCAGAACAGCGCCACCCCCACGCCGATCAGCCCGCCGATGAAAGCGAGCAGCGCGCCCTCGATGACAAAGCCGAGCAGCACCCAGCGCCGCCGATACCCGAGCACCCGCAGCGTGCCGATCTCCCGCGTCCGCGCGCCCACGCTGGCATACATCGTATTCATCGCCGCGAAGATCGCACCCACCGACATCGCCGTGGCGAGGAAGCTGCCGAGAAACTTGATCGGCCCCGCGGTCTTCGTTTGCTCCTTGTAATAGGCGACCTCGCCGAGCACCCGCACGCCGAGCCGTTTGTCCGCCTCCAGCCGCTTCGCGAATGCCGCGCCTTGCGCTGCATCCACCGGTCGCACGAGCGAGCTGGAGTAATTTTCGCGCGTAAACATCGAGCGCACTTCATCCGCCGCCATCCACGCCTCGGAATCGAACGCACTCCCGCCCGCGTCGAAGTGTCCGACCACCGTCAGTTCGCGCACGCCGAAACGAATCGTGTCGCCCACCCGCATCTGCGCAAAACGCTTCGCCAGCCGGGCGCTCACCACCACCTCGCGCTTCCCACCTTCAAACCACCGCCCCGCCACCAGCACCACCTGCGGCCGCAGCGCGAAGCCATTCGCCGAGACGCCCCGCAACGTTACATTCGCCTCGCCGCCGATTTCACCACCACGCGCCAGATTCATGATGACCAGCGTGTCGGCGGAAACGAGCGGCCGTCCCTCCGCATCGCGCGCTATCTCGGGGGAATACTGGAGGATGTTGAACTGATCGCGCGTGATCTGGCTGCCGCTCTCCGCATTCGACCCGCGCCGGACGATCATCAAATTCCGCGGATCGCCGGTATTTCCGCTCGCCTGCTCCAGCCCCGCCGCGAGCGATTGCACCACCACGAACACCGCCACCACCAGCGCGATGCCGAGGATCGTAGTCACCGTGGCGCGCCAGCGAACGAGGACGTTGCGAAAGTTGTAGCGGAGCGGGAGCGCCATCGTGGGAAGTGAGCAGCGGTCAGTAGTGCGGACAAGCCCGCCCGCGCCAAACCAAATCGCCGCCGCAGTGAGATCGCGCGTCGGGAGGTTGTTGAACCACGGATGACGCGGATTGACGCGGATGAAGCGGATGACAAGAGGGTTGGAAGGATGTGGGCGGATCAGAAATCTTCCGGCGCGCAGCGCCCCATCCAAAAACCTGTCATCCTGAGCGAAGCTCCGGCGGGCCAGCGGGCGGAGCGCAGTCGAGCCCAGGGCAATCGCGCCAAAATCGGCGCTGGATTATAGATATTATAAATGTACTCTTAATAGCGAGGTTGGCAGAAGCTTGGGATGCCCGACACCCACAGCCTGAGTCACTATTTCCGTC
>JANPHH010000494.1:0-5533 GCA_031424375.1 Chthoniobacter sp.
GCGTCAGCCACCGGAACCGCCCGCCGAGCGAACCCGCCCTGAAGGGGCGGTGGAGTCGCGACGGTGGAATTCAAACGCCCCTGCCGGGGCGGATTCATTCTTTTTCGCGATCCGGTGGCTGACGCCACCGGCTAATTTCCGCTATCCCTCCGGGACTACAGACTCCGCTGCACCACATTTAATCACACCCGGTGATCCATGCCACTCCGCCGCCAGTTGTCCCAAGCAACTCCTCAATCGTGAACTGATTGTCGTTGCGGTGCCGCCCCGTTTCGGAGTCCCCCCAGTGATCTACCGCGCGCGATCGAGCAGAGCGGTGACCTCGGCATCGGTCGTCTGCCGGAAGTCCTGATACCATTGGCCCACGCCATCGAAGGACTCGGGCTCAATCAGCGCGATGACCTCGTCTACTTCCTGGCGCAGTTCGCGGCAAGTCGACGCCGCGGCCGTGGGCACGGCGACGATGAGACGGGCGGGGTGCTGGGCATGCAGCGCATGAATCGCGGCCCGCATGGTCGAACCCGTGGCGATGCCGTCGTCGACCAGCAGCACTGTCTTCCCCTGGACCTCCGGCTCGGTATCGCTGCCGCGGTAGGCGAGTTCGCGCCGCCTCAACTCGCGCTCCTCCTCAGCGACGGCGGCGGCGATCACCTCCGGCGGAATGCGACAGGCACGCACGACTTCTTGATTGAGAACGAGCACGCCACCGGCGGCGATCGCGCCCATCGCCAGTTCCCGATGCCCGGGCGTGCCAAGCTTGCGGACGACGAAGACATCGAGTGGCGCCCCCAGCGCCCGCGCTACCTCGAACGCCACAGGGACGCCGCCCCGGGGCAGCGCGAGCACGATGACGCCCGGCTGATGAGCGTACTGCATCAGCTTCCCGGCCAGCATCTGCCCGGCCTCAGTCCGGTCGCGGAAGGTGCCCTTCATGATCAGGATCCGTTCCGGCTGAAGCGATGGGCCGCGGGCTACTCGCGCCGCCGGGTGCGGTGGGCTTCGAGGAGTTCGTGGGCGCGGGCGCTGAGGCCTTCGGGCGAGAAGAGGCGCGAGTGTTCGTCCATGAGGTAGCGGTCGGTCATGCCAGAGAGGTAGTCGCACACGGCGCGGTGGAGGCCGTCGGCTTTGATGCGGCGGGCAGTGCCTTCGCCGAGGAGCTTCGGAGTGCGCAGATAGGCGCCGAAGACATTGCGCAGGAGCTGGCACGCGCGGTGATTCGCAGAGGCGACGCGCGGGTGGTAATAGAGATTTTTGTAGAGGAATTTCCGCAGCGCCTTGTTCGCGCGCAGCCGGCGGAGGCTGTAGCGGATGAGCGGTTTCTTCTGCTGCCGCACTTCGTCGGCACTCTGCACGCCGGAGTCGGCGATGAGTTCGCTGCTCGTGGTGATCACGTCCTGGACCTGGCGATCGATGATACTGCGAATCGTGTAGCGGTGGAGCGCCTGACCTTTGAGTTTCGGAAAATGGCGGCGGACTTCTTCATAACTCTCCTGCCAGACTTCGAGCTCCGCGAGTTGCTCGGCGGTGATGAGGTGGAAGTCGAGACCGTCGTCGAGATCGTGACTGTAGTAAGTGATTTCGTCAGCGAGATTGGCGATCTGGGCTTCGAGCGAAGGGCTGGTGTGGCGCTGGCCGGGAGCCTCCGGGAGGTCGTAGAAGCGCGCGTGTTTTTTGAGTCCTTCGAGGGTTTCGTGCGAGAGGTTGAGTCCGGCGAAACGCGGATAGATCTGCTCGACGTGTTCGACAACGCGCAGGCTCTGCGCGTTGTGATCGAATCCGCCGTGGCCCTTCATCAACTCATTGAGCAGCTCTTCGCCGCTGTGCCCCACCGGCGAATGTCCGAGATCGTGCGCGAGCGCGATCGCCTCGGTGAGATCTTCATTCAGCCCGAGCGTGCCGGCGATGGTGCGGCTGATCGAGGCGACCTCCATGGTATGAGTGAGCCGGGTGCGCAGGTGGTCGCCGGTGCCATTGAGAAAGACCTGCGTCTTGTACTCGAGCCGCCGGAAGGCGCGCGAATGAATCACCCGCGCGCGGTCGCGTTCGTACTCGGTGCGATGCGGGTGCGCGGGCTCGGGATGTTTTCGTCCACGCGTGTCGCCCGAACGCTGGGCGAACGGGGCGAGGGTTTCGCGTTCGAGGCGTTCCTTGTCGGCGCGGGTTCTCATTTGTCTTTGGTTCGCAAGGTTTCCGTCTCGAGTTGGCGACGGGCGCGACGGGCATCGGCGCGCACTTTGACCAGATCGTAAAGCGAGAGGAGCACCGCGAGGAGGGTGATCCAGCCGCAGACGAACCAGTACCCGAGGAAGATGAAGGGATGCTCGCGGAGGAGTCTCCAAAGGAACGTCGTCCCAGCGAAGAGCAGGACCATGGCGATAATCACGCTGTAAAACATCACGACCCGGCGAACCCGCGTGTCACGGATGAGACCGCGGCTGACCTGGAGGATAAACCTGGCGTTGTTCACAGGAGCCGACCTTCCACGAGTCATGCACCGGAGTCCAGCGGCCAGGCCTTCCGCAGCGTGCGCGCCGCCGACTATGCGCGCCGCCGGCGGCCGAGGAACAGGAGCGCCGCGGACGCGAGCAGCAGCGCGGTGGAGGGTTCCGGCACGTTGGCGACGATGAAGTTGGTGCGGTAGGCATTGCCCGCGCCGCTGATCGTGGCTTCGAAGCCGACGACGAGGTCGAGCGTGCCAGTGACCCCGGTGGTGCTTGCGCCGATCGCGGCGACCTTGTCATTGAAGAAGTTGCTCGCCGCAGACAGGTTCGCAAAAATCTGGTCGACGATCGAAATACCCTCCCGGGTCACCGTGAAGCGGAGCGAGTCGAAGCCGATGCCATCGGCTGCGGGATCGAGCAGTCCGAGGCGGATGTCGCCCGCGATGAGCTGCGCCGGGTTGAGCGAAAGCGTGACGCTGGAGCTGTAAAGACGCGAGCCGGTGCCGCTCGCGGAGTAGGCTTCGCCAAACACGCCGATGGCGAGCGCGGTCGCATTGCCGGTGACGGGGGTGAAGTTGAACGCGCCGCTCACGGTCGGGTTTCCGACGAGGGCGGCATTCGCATCGGCGAGGCTTGGCAGTCCGGTGACGAGGGCCGCGGATTGCAGGCCGACCGCTTGCGAAACGATGGGAACGGCAAGACTCATCACGGCGCGCGACTGCCCGTGGCTGGTGCCAGAAACATCGGAGATGGTGCCCGCGCGGAGGAGGGTGAGCGCCCCGCCGAGCGTATTCGCCTGCGTGGTCGCGCTGCCGCCACGGCCGATGCCGAAGGCATCGGCGATGGGCGTGCCGAGGCTGGAGCCGCTGGTGGCGATGGCGCTGGAGTTGACGGTGCCGCTGAGGCCGCCGCTGATCGCGGTGCCGCCATTGGCGGTCGCGGAGACCGTCACCTGGCCAATGCCGGAACCCGTCGCGCTGGCGCTGGCGTTGCCGCCGTTGCCAGTCGCGCCCGTCCCGACCGTGGTGCCGCCCGCTCCGCCGGTGGCCACGGCGGTGACAAAGACGGTGCTCGCTCCGGAATTGCTGCCGGTGGCGGTGGAATTCGCCGCGCCACCCGTGCCGGCATTGCCAGGTCCCGCCGGCCGGCCGAATCCGCTGGAGACATTGCCGCCGGCGCCGCCCTGGGTGCGGGACGAGACATCGACCCCGCTGTTGCCCGACGCCGTGCCGGTGGCATTGAGCGTCACCGTGCCGCCGGCTCCCGCAGCGGTGCTGGCCAGGCTGCCATAGACCGTGCCGCCGTCACCGCCGAAGACCGTGGTGCCGCCGTTGTTCACCGTCACGGAATGCGCCGCGCCCGTGCTGCTCACCCCGACCGTCCCGGTGTAAGCACCGCCCGCACCGCCATTCGCGCCATCGAATCCCGCACCACCACCGCCGCCATTTCCCGTGGCGTAGCCTGCGACGTTCCCCACCGTGTTGCTCGCCGTGACGTTCGTGGTCGAGGTGCCACCCACCGCCGCGACGCCGGTGGCGTTGACGCGATTGCCGCCGATGCCCCCGGTGGTGCCGGCGTTCACAGTGAGGCCGCCGATCTGCGTGGTGCTATTCACAGTTAGTGAACTGGTCGCCGCGCCCGCCGCGCCGAGCGCACCGCTATTGGTCGAGCCGCCATTACCGCCGATGGCATTTTGCAAAAGGGAAAGCGCCCCGCTGGTCGAGCCGCTGATCGCATTCGTGAGGCTGGCGCTGGCACCGTCGCCACCCTTGCCCGTGCCGGTGGAACCGAACTCGATCCCGCCGCCATTGCCCCCGCGGATTTGCCCGGTGACGCTGACGCTGCCGCCCGCGCTGGAGCCGGTGACCGTGCCGAGGCTGGCCGCGCCGCCATTACCCGCGCTGCCATTGCCCGCGAGCAGACCGAAGCCGCCGGAGACATTGCCGCCATTGCCGCCCTGCGTCCGCGCGGCTACGTCCACCGCGCTATTGCCGCTCGCGGTGCCCGTGGCCGCGAGCGTGGCCGTGCCGCCGGCCCCGCCCGTGCTGCCGGCCACGGTCCCATAGGCAAAGCCGCCATCGCCGCCAAAAACGGTGGTCCCCCCGGTGTTCACCACGACGGAATGGGCAGCGCCGGTGGAACTGGCCACCACGCTGCCGGAATAGGCGCCGCCCGCCGCACCGTTCGCCCCCGAGAGGCCGGCGCCGCCGCCGCCGCCATTGCCTTGATTGAAGATGATCACATTCCCCACGCTGTTGCTCGCGATCACATCCGTGGTAGCCGTGCCGCCCACTGCGGCGACACCGCTCGGGTTGTAGCGATTGCCGCCCACCCCGCCGAAGGCTGCGGTGGTGAGGGTGAACCCGCCGACCTGCGTGGTACCGCTCACATTCAGCGAACTGGAGGCGGTACCCGCGGTCCCGAGGCTGCCGCTGTTGGTCGAGCCGCCATTGCCCCCGATCGCTGCCTGGTAAAGCGAAAGCGCCCCGCTGGTCGTGCCGCTGATCGCATTGCTCAGGCTGGCGCTCGCGCCGTCGCCACCCTTGCCCGTGCCGGTGGAATTGCTGTCGATGCTCCCGCCGGTGCCGCCCTGGATTTGCCCGCGCACGCTCACGTCGCCGCCCGCGCTCGAACCGCTCACGGTGCCGAGGCTGGCCACCCCGCCGTTGCCCGCGTTCCCATTGCCCGCGTTCAGCCCGAAGCCGTTGGACACGCTCCCGCCAAATCCGCCCTGCGTCCGCGCTTCGACGATCACGGAGCTGTTCGCGCTCGCCGTGCCGGTGGCCCCCAGCGTCGCCGCCCCACCCGCGCCAGCCACCGACCCGGCGAGGCTGCCGTAGATGCTCCCGCCGTCACCGCCAACGACGGTGGTGCCGCCGGTGTCGATCGCGATGCTGTGGCCCGCTCCGGTGCTGCTCGCGCTGGCCGTCCCGGTGTAGGCGCCGCCCACGCCGCCATTGGCTCCGCCGATGCCCAGGCCGCCGGCTCCCGCATTGCCCTGGTTGAAGACGGCGACGTTGCCCACCGAGTTGCTCCCCGTCACGCTGCTCGTAGCCGTCCCGCCGGCTGCGCCGGTGCCGCTCGCGTTAAAG
>JANPHH010000495.1:0-17935 GCA_031424375.1 Chthoniobacter sp.
GCGCTCTTCGGCGGCCTGATCGCCCTCGCCGCTGGCCTCCGCCGCGCGCGTTCCCGCCGCACAACCTAACTGCTCGGCAAACCATTCACACCGACACGCCGCTCAGGGAAACCTGGGCGGCGTGTCTCGTTTCCCATCGCATCGTTCCCGCATTTCCTTCGCTTAGAACGCCTTCACGGGCTACAAGCCCGGATGCAGAAGAAACTTTTTACTGAACTCGGCCTTTCGCCCGAGATCCTCAAGGCCGTCGCGAAGATGGGCTTCGAGGAAGCGTCGCCGATTCAATCCGAGACCATCCCGCGGCTCATGGAGGGCGTGGACATCGTCGGTCTTTCCCAAACGGGCTCGGGAAAAACCGCCGCGTTCGCCATCCCGGCCATCGAGAAAGTGGACGCCAATCTCCGCGCGCCGCAGGTCCTCATTTTGTGCCCCACGCGCGAACTCGCCATGCAGGTCGCCGAGGAGGTCGCGAAGCTGGCGTTCTTCAAGCGCGGCGTGCGCGAACTGCCGATCTACGGGGGACAATCCTACGACCGCCAGCTCCGCGGTTTGCGCGAAGGCGCCCAGATCATCATCGGCACGCCCGGCCGCGTCATGGATCACCTCGAACGCAAAACGCTCAAGCTCGATCAGGTGGCGATGATCATCCTCGATGAAGCCGACCGCATGCTCGACATGGGCTTCCGCGAAGACATCGAAAAGATTCTCAGCCAGGCACCCGAGACGCGGCAGACGGTCTTCTTCTCCGCGACCATGCCGCCGGCGATCAATCAGCTCGTCAAACGCTTCACGAAGGCGCCGGTCAACGTGCGCATCGAATCGCAGCAGATGTCCGTGCCCGCGATCGATCAGGTGTATTACGAAGTGGATCGCCGCTCAAAGCTGGAGGTGCTCTGCCGTCTCATCGATCTCGAAGACATCAAGTACGGCATCATCTTCTGCGGAACCAAGATGATGTGCGACGAGCTCGCCGATCATCTGAAAGCGCGCGGTTACAGCTCCGACAAGCTGCACGGCGACATCTCGCAGCAGATGCGCGAGCGAGTCGTCGCGAAGTTTCGCAAACGCGGATTCGAGTTCCTCGTCGCCACCGACGTGGCCGCTCGCGGGTTGGACGTGGACGACATCGAAGTCGTCTTCAACTACGACCTGCCGCAGGACGCCGAGGATTACGTCCACCGCATCGGCCGCACTGGCCGCGCGGGCAAGACCGGCCGCGCCATCACCTTCGTCGCCGGACGCGAGATCTGGAAGATGCAGCAGATCATCCGCTTCACGAAGGGCAAGGTGCGTCGTGAGCGCGTGCCGACCGCCGAGGAAGTGGAAGAGAAACGCACCATCGCCTTCCTCGACACGCTTCGCGAGACGCTCGAAAAGGGCGACTACAAACGCCAGGACGCCGTGATCGACCAGCTCCTGAACGCCGGCCACTCACCCACCGACATCGCCAGCGCGCTCATCCACCTGCTCGGCGGCGACAAGCCCGCGCCGCAGCCCATCGTTGAAGAACAACCGCGCCGGGAATACCAGAGCCGTGATCGCGGTGATTATCCCGCCTATCAGCCGCGCACCGCCGTCGCTAAGACCCCGCGTGAACCGCGCATGGAACCAAAAGGCAACCGCCGCGACGTCCCTGCGACCTCGCACGAAGCCGGTATGACTCGCCTGGTCTTCAACTTCGGCAAACTCCACGGTATCGGCCCCGGCGACATCGTCGGCGTGATCTGCGGCGGTGCCCGCCTACCGAAGGAGGAGATCGGCGCGATCAACCTGATGGATAAACAAACGCTGGTGGACGTATCCGATGAAGGCGCACCCGTCGTGCTGAAGAAGCTGAACGGCATCCGCTTCAAAGGGCGCAAACTGGCGGTCGACCTCGCGGGCTAACGCCTGCTTCTGGCCGCAGGCCAACCTCCCTGTCATCCTGAGCGAAGCGCCGCGGGGAGGTGGCAGGGGGAAAGCGGCGGCCTGGGGTGTGCCGGGCGGCGCGCAGTCGAAGGACCTCATACTTCTTTTCGGGCTGGCTGGCCGGACCGAGATGCGAGAGGTCCTTCGACTGCGTTCCTCCCCGCCGTCGCCCACGAGGAACTTCGCTCAGGATGACAGGTTGTTTCGATGTCCGCTTCGCTTCAAAAAAGCTCCCCCGGTCAGAGTATCGCCACCTCTGAGGCGGGGTAGCAGCCGCGCACTGCCGCAAGCCAACCTCCCTGTCATCCTGAGCGGAGCGCCGCGGGTGAGGTGCCAGGGGTAAAGAGGTGGGCTGGGGTGTGCCGGGTGGCGCGCAGTCGAAGGACCTCATACTTCTCATCGGGCTGGCTGGCCGGACCGAGATGCGAGAGGTCCTTCGACTGCGTTCCTCCCCGCCTTCGCCCACGAGGAACTTCGCTCAGGATGACGGGTTGTTTCGATGTCCGCTCCACTTCAGCATCCTCTTCAGCAAAGCCCCTCCGGCCGGAGTTATCCCCACCTCTGAGGAAGGTTTTAATTTAAACCATTCCATCCTTCATCTTCTTCAGGGTGCGAATAAGTCAGTCGCGTGACGTTCCAGCGGCCTGCCTGCTGGGTTCCACAGCATTTCCGCCCCACGAATAACTTTTCAGACTCCGACCAACGCCACCCGGCAACCCGGCTTCGAGCCGACTTATTTGGTTTTCTCGAAAGTTGTTGGCGACTTATCCAGACCTTTCTCGGGCGGCGCGCTGTCCTGCAAGACCGGCTCCGGCGGCAGCGGTGCAATGGGTTCTTTCCAAACCTTGCGCTCGAGCGCGTTGCGGGCCGCGGCCGTCTCCGCTTCCTTCTTGCTCCGGCCCTCACCGGCGCCGAGTTCGCGCCCATCCCACACGATCTTCGCCACGAAGCTCTTTTGGTGTTCGGGTCCGCTCTGATCCACGATCGGGTAGCTCGGGCTTTGCGGTGAAATTGCCTGAAGGATTTCCTGAAGACGGCCCTTCGGATTGTTGTCCGGCGGATCGACTTCGAGATCTTCCAGCAGCTCTCTCGCGTCGGTGAGAACGAGGCGCCGCACGGTGACAAAATCGCTGTCGAGATACATCGCGCCGATCAGCGCTTCGTAGGCGTCACTCAACGTGCTCGACCGCTCGCGTCCGCCGCTCGCCTCTTCGCCCCGGCCCATCATCAGGTATTTGCCGATCCCGATCCGCTCAGCCAGCGTTCGCAACCCATCGCGGGAAACGAGCCGCGCACGGATCTTCGTCAGGTAGCCTTCGCCGAGCTGTGGGAAGTGGTCGAAAAGATACTCCGTGAAGATGAGCTGCAAGACTGCGTCGCCGAGAAATTCCAGCCGCTGATTGTCAAAGTGATGCCGCTGGGTCTCGTGCCCGAGGCTCGGATGCGTGAGCGCCTCCGCGAGCAGGAGCGAATTGCGGAACTTGTATTTGATGCGCTGTTCGAGGGGATTCATCGGGGCCGAGCGTCCGGTTATAACGCATCCGGCCACGGGTGCGGCAAAAATTCATCGCCGCGGACCCGTGTCGCGCGCCCACGGTTTGCATCCGCCGAATATCGCCACGAAGATGCGCCGCGGGCGACTCCTCCACGGTGCCCCAGCCCATGAACGAAAAGACGAGCGAACCAATCCGCGAAAACAACGCCGCGCTTCCTCCGATGACCGCGCCCAACCCGTGGCCCCGCGTGATCATCATTCTCGGCGTGCTCGCCATGCTGCTCGGCGCGGGCCTCTTCGTTTTCCGCCAGGTGGTGAAAGCGCCCGCCGCACTGGTCTCCGACCTGCGCAGTGTGGCGTCCGCTTTCAGCCAGGGAACGGTCCGGACGGAATTCCTCAGCCGCGCCACGGAGATCGCCGGCACCAGCCGCTTTCAGTTTGCCACGCTCAAGCAGGCGGAAAGCTTCAAGCGCGAGGAGACCGGAAAAACCGCGTGGGGCTGGATCCCGCTGCCGAAGGTGGTGGTGCAGGCGCAGGCGCCGGTGGAATACAGTTACCATCTCGACTTCGACGCGCCGTGGGAATTCCAGCGCGACAGCGACACGATCATTGTCATCCCACCACCGATCACCGCTGGCACGCCCGCGATCGACGTGTCCGCGCTGAGCTTTTACACGCTGGAAGGCAGCCTCTGGCGCGACGACAAGGCAGTGCGCGAGCGGCTCCGCGAAAGCCTCACCGAATCACTGAAGCAGCGCGCGGAGGACAATGTGCGCCTCGTCCGCGAAGTGGGCCGCCAGCGTCTCGCGGACTTCGTCACGAAGTGGCTCGGCGAGCGATTCCAAGATGGGCCGAGCTTTCACGTGAAGGTCGTCTTTCCCGACGAACGACTCACGCCCGCCGAATCCAAAACCCTATGAAATCGCTCAAGAGCGTCGCCATCTTTGTCACCGGAGTGATCTCCACGCTGTATCTCATCAATCCGGGTGCGGGGATCTTCGAACTCATCCCGGACAATCTCCCGCTCGTGGGCAACCTCGACGAAGCGGGAGCGACCGCACTGCTCCTCGCCTGCCTGCGTTACTTCGGGTTCGACTTCCTGGCGCTTTTCAAAGGCCGCTCAAAGGACGAAGGACCGGTCATCGACGTCGAGGCGCGCCGGGTGCCGAAATCCTGAGTCGAAGAATGACCGCGGATTACGCGGATTGACGCGGATTTTCAGATAGTCCAATCCGCGTCAATCCGTGTAATCCGCGGTTTCTATCCGCGCCCCCTGATTCCCCGCGGCCTTCGAAGAAGGATTCCCGCGTGCCCAGAAAACCTGTCATCCCGAGCGGAGACGAGGGACCCTGGAGTTGGGAAAGATCCATGATCCTTCGGCAACCGAGATCCCTCGGCTTCGTTACACTCCGCTCGGGATGACAGGTCTCATGACCGTCCGGTGATTATCGTCAGCCACGGCGCGCTACATCCAGCGCGGTGAATGATTTCTTCGCCGCGGTGATCGGATCGTAGCCCGGCTTGTCCCAGAGCATCCGGCTTACCTCCACCACCGCATCACCGCCATAGCCGCGGGTGCGGAGCTGGGCAAAAAGCATGCGGTAGTCCGTGTCACCTTCACCCGGGAGCAGGAACTCAAATTTCCCGTCCGCGATTTTGCGCCCGTCCTTCACGTGGAGAAAACGCGTGTGCGGCAGCAGCTCCGCGAGCGTGGCGTCGAGCGCGAGACCCTGAAGCTGAAAGTGACTGTAATCATACGTCACCCGAATCCACGGACTGTCCGCCTGCCGCATCAGCCACAGCACGCGGTCCGGCGTCTGCACCGCGCTCATGATGTGACCCTTGATCGCGATCACCACCTTCGCCTCGGCCGCCGCCGCGGCCCACGCACGGAGATTCGCCGCCATCGAGTCCTTGATCGTCTCCCACTCCGCCGGCTTGCCTCCGAGCACCGTCTCGAGCGGCGGTGGCGAATCCGGCGCAAGGTCGTGCGCGAGTCCTCCGGCTCGTTTGATGCGCTCGAGGAATTTCGCCTGCGTCGCCGCATCCGCCGCGAGCGAGAGATTATCCATCAGCCCCGCCACGCGGAGCTTCACCGTCGCGAGCTGTGCGCGGAGTTGCTTCCGCGCTTCGCTGGAAAATGCCGTGGGCTCCGTCGGGAAACCATCCAGCAACGCCAGTTCCACGCTGTCGTAACCGATCTCCGCACAGACCTTCACCGCCTCCGCGATCGGCAGCGTCTTCATCCCATAGAGGCTGAAGCCGAGGCCGATCCGCGCCTCCGCCGCGGTCGCGCGACCGGCGAACGCTGCCGCCGCCAGCGCCGTGGTGCTGCGGAGGAAATCGCGGCGGGTCATCGCGGAATCGTGCGGCGCGACCGACGGGGAGGGGAACTCGTGGGGCATGGCGAAGCCTTAGAGCGCCGCCCAAGAAAACGGAAGCTCACAGCTTGCCACTCATGCCACACTTCAGCCCCGCTTCCCCATGAACCACGCCCTCCGCTCGCTCTTCGCGCTCTTCGTTTTCACCGCGCTCACGCTCGCCGCCGAACGGCCGCCCAATGTCGTCATCATCTTCACCGACGATCAGGGTTACGCCGATGTCGGCGTCTTCGGCGCGAAAGGCTTCACCACGCCGAACCTCGACCGCATGGCGCACGAAGGCCGCCGCTTCACCGACTGGCACGTGGCGCAGCCCGTTTGCTCGGCTTCGCGGACTGCGTTGCTCACCGGCTGTTACCCCAATCGCATCGGCATTCATGGAGCCCTCGGGCCGGGGTCGAAAGTCGGTATCGGTGATGGCGAAGTGACCATCGCCGAAATGCTCAAGCCGCTCGGTTACGCCACCGCCATCTACGGCAAATGGCACCTCGGCGACCGGCCGCAGTTTCTCCCGACCAGGCACGGCTTCGACGAATATTTCGGCGTCCCCTATTCCAACGACATGTGGCCCTTCCACCCCGAGGCCAAGCCCGGCGCCTACCCACCGCTCCCGCTCTTCGATGGCGATCGACCGGCGAAGGTCGGCCTCACCCACGAAGATCAGGAGCAACTCACCACTCAATACGCCGAGCACGCCGTCTCGTTCATCGAGCGAAACAAGGAGCGCCCCTTCTTTCTCTATGTGACGCCCAACATGCCGCACGCCCCGCTCCACGTGAGCGCGAAGTTCAAGGGCAAGTCCGAGCGCGGACTCTACGGCGACGTCATCATGGAGATCGACTGGGCGGTCGGTGAAATCCTCGCGGCGCTGAAGAAAAATGGCGTCGATGAAAACACGCTCGTCATCTTCACCTCCGACAACGGTCCGTGGCTCAGCTACGGCGATCACGCCGGCAGCGCCGGACCGTTGCGCGAGGGCAAAGGGACCACGTTCGACGGCGGGCATCGCGAACCGTTCATCGCCCGCTGGCCCGGCCGCATTCCCGCCGACAGTGTCTGCCCCGAGCCCGCGATGACCATTGATCTCCTGCCCACCATCGCGAAGCTGACCGGCGCGAAACTTCCCGAACACAAAATCGACGGGCTCGACATCTGGCCGCTCTTCGCCGGCGATTCGAGCGCGAAGAATCCGCACGAAGCCTACTACTTCTACTACGGCCAAAACGAGCTGCAGGCCGTGCGCAGCGGCGACTGGAAACTCTTCTTCCCGCACACCGCGCGCAGCATGATTGGCCAGGCGCCCGGCAAAGGCGGAATCCCCGGCAAATACAAAGCGCTCGCCGTCGCCCACGAGCTCTACAACCTGCGCGACGATCTCGGCGAAACGACCAACGTCGCCGCGGCCAATCCGGAAGTGGTCGCTCGCCTTCAGTCGATCGCGGAAAAGGCGCGGCAGGATCTGGGCGACAAACTCACCGGAGCGATCGGCCAGGGGACCCGCCCGCCGGGCTTGGTCAGGACCAGCGGAGAGTGAGTTGACCGGAGGCGCCGTATCCTGATCGGCGCCGGATGACGGTCCTGGATTGAATCCGCGAAACCGGTGGGGACGTAGGAGACGCAGCAGACCAAACAAAGATATGAACGATCCGACGACCCCACCGCGCGTGTGGCTCATTACTGGCTGTTCGAGCGGCTTCGGTCTCGCGCTGGCTTCGGCGGTCCTCGACCGCGGGGAACGGGTTGTCGCTACGGCACGCCAACCTTCGTCTCTCGATGAGCTTGCTGGCCGTCATCCGCAGACCTGCCGTGTGCTCGCCCTCGACGTCACGGATATTGAGCAGGTGAAAGAAACAGTCGCCCGCGCGGCGGAGGCATTCGGGCGAATCGACGTGGTGGTGAACAACGCTGGATACGGTCTCGTCGGCGCGTTCGAAGAACTCGGTCCCGAACAAATCGAACGAAACTTTCAAACGAACTTTTTCGGAGCCCTCGCCGTGATTCGCGCCGCGCTGCCCATCCTGCGTTCTCAGGGCAGCGGCCACATCGTCAACATCTCCGCCGCCGCCGTGATCTCTAACTACGCGGGCTTCTCGATCTATGGCGCGACTAAGTGGGCACTCGAAGGCGTCTCGGAATCACTCGCCGCGGAACTCAAACCACTCGGGATCAAAGTGACGATCGTCCAACCCGGTCCATTTCGCACCGACTTCATCGGGCGCTCCCTTGAACGCGCTGAGAGTCATCTTGCCGACTACGACCGAACGAGCGGAAGGTTCCTGCGTTTTCTCGAAACGATGGACGGCAAACAGCCCGGCGACCCCAGCCGAGCGGCGCAAGCCATCATCACCGCGGTCGAATCCACCGCACCACCACTGCGCCTTGTTCTCGGCAAATATGCGAACGACAAAGTGCGCAAGAAACTCGCTGACACCGGGCGTGACCTGACTGGATGGGAGCCCGTCGGATTACCGACCGATTTCACCTCCGGCGAATGAAAAGATACAAGGTGGTGATCATCCTCGCTGCCACCCTTGCCCTCGCGCTCATTGCATCATGGCTCGTGCGAACCTCGCGGATGGCGACGGAAACACCAGACTACAAGGTCGTGCGCGGTGCGGGACAATTTGAAATCCGCGATTATCCCGCGCTCTCCCTGGCGAGCGCGCCCCTGAGCGCGGGCGAAATGGATGGCAGCTTTCGGAGGTTGTTTCGCTATATCTCAGGAGATAACGCGCAGTCCGAAAAAATCGCGATGACTACGCCGGTCTTGATCGAGACCGCGAAGGACAATCCTGCGATGAACTTCATCATGCCGCGAAAGGTGGTGGTGGGCGGCGTTCCCGAGCCGTCCGGTAGCGGCATGAAGATCGGCCAACTTCCGGCTTCTCGATTCGCCGTGCTTCGCTTCAGCGGCGGGCATGGGGAAGCGATGAAATCCTTAGCGATCGAGAAACTAAGTTCCTGGTTGGAAACGGAAAAGCTCGCCGCGAAAGGCGATCCGATCGTTGCCTATTACGATCCCCCCTGGACACCCAACTTCATTCGTCGCAACGAAGTGATGATCCCAATCGAAAAGCTTCACGAATAGATCAGAGAGCGTGGAGAGAAGCTGCGTTGGTAACCTGCCATCGTGCTTTGCCTCGCGGGTATGGGCGCGGCTGCGCCATGCCGTAGCTCGCGAGTGCCGCCGTGGATCCGCTCACCATGTTTCTGCGGATTATCGTCGCGCACTCGATCGTCCTGTTCTTCATCCAAAAAAACGGTGATCGGAGGAACCACGGATTCCACGGATGACACGGATTCAGAGATCGGTGGGTGTCGTCCACTTTCCCGACCGATCACCCAACCGGTGAAGGTGGCGGTCGCCCCAGGTGCTTCGTAATCCGTGTCATCCGTGCAATCCGTGGTTTCAATTTTCTGGATTTAGGGTCATCCAACCGAGCCGGGGCGCGGCGCAGTTGGCCATTGCAGCCGGGGGGCGCCTCACGGAAATCTAGCGCCTGTGACCACACCCACCCGGCCCGCCGCGCGCGGGCATCGCCTTTGGTTTGTCGCGATGACGGCGCTGATCGTCACCGCGGGGCTCGTCGTCCCATCCCTCCGCTCGGAGATGGAGCGAAATCTCGCGGCGTGGCTGCGTGCGGTGACGCTGCTGCTGGGCGGTTTTCTGCTCATCGTGTGGTTCGTCTTCCTCAGCCGGTTGGATGTGAAGGCGCGGGTGCTCACCGCGATCGTGCTTGTGATTCTCGGCGTCGAGGCGCGCGAACTCGTGCGCGTGGACGGCGCGGCGGATGGGCGTGGGTTGCCGAAATTTGCGTGGAAGTGGAAACGCGCGCCGGCCGCCACGCTGACCAGTAAGGTGCCGATTCTGTTCCCGCCTGCGCCGGTGGCGGATGCGGTGGAGGTGCCGGGATTCTTCGGGCCAAAGCGCGACGGGATCGTGACGGGGGCGCGGCTCGCCACGGACTGGGCGGCGCAGCGGCCCACGCAGCTCTGGCGGCAGCCGATCGGCGCGGGATGGTCGGCGTTTGCGGTGGTCGGTGGTCGGGCGTTCACACAGGAGCAGCGGGGGGAAGACGAGGCGGTGTCATGCTACGACGTGCGGACGGGGCAGCTCGTGTGGCTGCACACGGATGCAGCGCGCTTCTTCCAATGGCAGGGTGGCGCCGGACCGCGCGCGACGCCCACCGTGGATCGCGGCCGCGTTTTCACCTACGGCGCCACGGGGATCCTGAACTGCCTCGATGCCACAACCGGCCGCGCAGTGTGGACGCGCAATCTTCTCACCGAATACAAACTCGAAAACCTCACGTGGGGCACGAGCTCGTCGCCGCTCGTCTACGACGATGCAGTGGTCGTGACCGGCGGGCTCACCGCGGGGCCAACGGTGCTGGCATTTCACCGCGACACCGGCGCGCCACTCTGGCAGGCAGGCACGGACCAGGCGACTTACGCTTCACCCATCCTCGCGACGCTGGCTGGCCGGCGCGTCGTGCTCTCGAACAATGCGGCGACGCTCACCGCCCATGATCCGGCGACGGGTGCGATCGTGCTGACTTACGCGTGGTCGGAAGCCAAGTGGCCGAAGGCGTCGCAGCCAGTCGTGCTGCCGGGCGACCGCGTGTTTCTTTCCGCGGGCTACGGAATCGGGTGCGTGATGTTGAAAGTGGACGCGATGACGGACAGCAAGCTTGCTGGAGCGGATGGCCGGCTGACCGCGACGCAGCTCTGGAAGACGAACCGGATGAAGACGCAGTTCAGCAGCGCGACGCTGCGCGGCGAATATCTCTACGGGCTGGACGACGGGCTGCTCGCGTGTGTGACCGTGGCCGATGGGCAGCGGGTGTGGAAAGACGGGCGCTTCGGCTCCGGGCAATCGCTGCTCGTGGACGATCTGCTCATCATCCAGAGCGAGCCGGGCGATGTGGTGCTCGCCGAGGCGAAGCCGGACGGCTACCGCGAACTCGCGCGACTCCCCGCGCTGAGCAGCAAGACGTGGAATCACCCGACGCTCGCGGGGCGCTACCTGCTGCTCCGGAATGATCGCGAAGCGGTCTGCTACGAGCTGCCGCAGCGGGCGGAGTAGCTCGCGCATCTTCGCGCAGCCCTTCACTTCGGTGGCAATTTCAGCGGGTCGCTGATGCCGTAATTTCTCGCGAGGTAATCCGCGATCGCATCGACGTCCTTCGCCTCGATCGGAGCGCCGAATTTCTGCTGCATTTTCACGACCGCGCCCTGCCAGTAAGTGCGCGGGAGTGGCGGCTGGGTGCTGATGTATTCCACCGAATGGCAGACGATGCACTGCGCGGTGACGAGCGCGCTGCCGGGCGCATCTTTCAGCGTGGCGGTCTCGGCGGGGAGCTCGATCTTCAGCGGTGCGGCGAGCGCGGTGACGGAAACCGCGGTGAGGCAGAACAGGAAAGTTTTCATGTCAGGCGAGGATGGTGACGCGGGTGGTTTCGACGACGTTGCGCATGTATCCGGAGGGATTCCAGAGCGGCTCGATCGGCTGTGATTCGCCGAGGCGGTTGGTGGCTTTCACTTTGAGTTCCGCGCCTCCGGGCGTGGTCGGGGTGAACGGGATCGACCACTCGCGGAAGCTGTATTTTCCGAGGTCTGCGCCCAGCTTCGCCTCGCGCCAGCTCCGGCCGCCGTCGGCCGAGAAGAGCACCTGGGCGATGCCACCACCGCCGTCGAACGCAATGCCGCGCACCGGCGTGTCGGCGCCCGCTTTCCACTGCGCCCCATCGACCACGCTGGTGATGAAACTGCGCACGTTGAAGCGGCCGATCGGGACGGTGCTCTTCGCCGTGGTGCCGGGCAGGACGCACGCACCGACGGTATCCGGAATGCGATAACCGGTGCTCATCCAAAAGCCGGTGAACGCTTCATCGACGACGGTGATCTCGTGCAAATGCTTCACCCAATACGTGCCGTAGTAACCCGGCACGACGAGGCGCAGCGGGAAGCCGTTTAGCATCGGCAAATCTTCGCCGTTCATCGCGTAGGCGAGCAGCACCTCGCCATCGAGCGCGTGGTCGAGGTCCAGCGCCTTGATGAAGTCCGGCGTCTTCTCGACCACGGCGCGGTCGAGGCCATCGAAGACCACCTGCTTCGCGCCCGCGGCGACCCCGGCTTTTTCGAGCACATCCTTCAGCCGCACGCCGCGCCAGCGCGCATTGCCCATCGCGCCGTGGCCGAGCTGACCGCCAGGCACACGCGGCTCGAAGTAGCCGCGGCTGTTGCCCGAGCACTGGTTCACGGCCACCACTTCCACCGCCTCGAACTGCGTGCGCAGATCCGCGACGGAAAGCGTGAGCGGCGTGTTGACCTTGCCCTTTACCGAGACACGGAACGTCGCGGCGTCGATCTCGGTCGGGATGCTCGCGAGATGGTAGCGGACGAAGAACGCATCGTTCGGGGTGATGACGTTTTCGTTGAAAACCGCGAAAGGTGTCTCGAGCTGCGGCGGGCGTGTGGTGAGGCGGATGAGAGGACGCTTCTGCGGGTACTGCACGAGCGGACGTTCGCCATTGGCAAAGGGCAGCGTGACTGTGTCGGCGGCGGGGGCCCGACGCGCGAGGCCGGTCAGCGCGGCGGCGCTGAGCAGGCCGGCAGATTGCAGGAAACGGCGGCGCGGCCAGGCGTCACGGGGGGACGAGTCGGGGAGAGGCATGACGTAGGATGGCACCGGCAACGGGGCGCGCCAACCTGATAGACGCGCGATAAATTGGCCACGGATGGACACGGATGAAACACGGATAAGAGGTGGTTCAGAAATCCGTGTTTCATCCGTGTAAATCCGTGGCTGAAACCTCCGCATCGCCGCCGAAACAAGGCCGCACGCGGCTCGCCGGGCGAAGCATTCCTTGACCCGCACCATCCCGCGCGATACATGCAGCGCCTCACCGATGAACTGCCACTCCACTGCCAAAGCCAAACCGGCCCTCGCGCGCGTCCGCTCGATGAGCGTCCGTTTTGCCGTTGGCGCGCTCGCCAAGGCCATTTGGGCTCGCGCCCAGAGCGGTGGGAGAAGTTAGTTCCGAAGACCACGAGAACCGATTTTCACAAACCCACCGCCGGCCAATGGCGGTGGGCTTTTTGTTCCCGTCGACGGCCTGCGGAATCCCGCATCAGCCCTATGAATACAACCCTGACCGCGCCCCACGCGGCACTCCTGCCCGACCCCGTGGACGACGCCGTCTTCGTGCTCGGCCTGGTCTATCTCGAACTCGGCCTCGCGCCGGAAGATGCCTTTCGCGCCGCGCTCGCCGACTACGATTGCAGCGAAGAAAGGAGCGGCGCATGACCGCGCTGACTGCCACCGCCGAGACGGTCGCTCCACCGCGATCGAAGCCGCCGCTCTGGCTGGTCCTGTCGGCGTTCCTCGCGGTCTACGTCATTTGGGGTTCGACGTATCTCGGCATTCACGTCGCGATCCAGACGATGCCGCCCCTGCTCATGGCGGGCAGCCGCTTCATGCTCGCGGGCCTCTTCCTCTATGCGGTGATGAGAGCCCGCGGCGCGGCGCGGCCCACCGCCGAGCAGTGGGTGGATGCGACGGTCATCGGCGCGCTGCTGCTGCTCGGGGGAAATGGCGGCGTGAGCTGGGCACAGCAGTTCGTTCCATCAGGCGTGACGGCGCTGGTCGTCGCGGCGACGGCGCTGTGGTTGATCCTCATCGACTGGCTGCGCCCTGCCGGACGCCGACCGCATGGCGTGGTCTTTGCCGGGCTCGCGCTCGGATTCGCCGGGGTGGCCTTGATCGCGCTGAGCCGCGACGGCGGTGGGCAGCGGCTCGTTCAACCAGTCGGCGTCGTGGTGCTGCTCCTCGCCACGATGAGCTGGGCGTCAGGCTCGGTCTTCTCGCGCCACGCGCGCAAGCCACAGGATGCGCTGCTCGCGATCGGCATGCAGATGATCGCCGGTGGAGGCGCGGAACTGCTCACTGGTGCGGCCATTGGCGAGTTGCCCAAGCTGCATCCGTCGCTGTTCAGCCAGGCGTCGATCGTGGCGTTCGTGTATCTCACAGTCTTCGGATCGCTCATCGGCTTCACCGCGTATGTCTGGCTGCTGCAGGTCAGCACGCCGGCCCGCGTGGCGACCTATGCGTATGTGAATCCCTTCATCGCCGTGCTGCTCGGGCGGCTCGTGTTGGATGAACCGCTCCCGCACAGCGTGGTGCTCGCGGGTGCGTTGATTCTCGGGGCGGTGATTCTGATCACCGTGCGGCAAGGTCGGACGGGAGCGCGATGATGGAAGGGAGGGCAGAAAAAATCCAATCGCTGTCATCCTGAGCGGAGCGCCGCGTGGTGGAGTGGGTGGGCAAATTCGGAGGTGGGGTGGGTGGGGCGGCGCGCAGTCGAAGGACCTCTCGCATCTCTGCCCGGCGGGCCTCCCGGGGAGAAGTTAGAGGTCCTTCGACTCCGCGCTGCCCGACACGCCCCCGGAACCCCACCACCCACCGCGCAGCGCTCCGCTCAGGATGACAGCGCTTTCTATCTTGCGACGCCCCCACCGCCCAAGCGCGCATCAGCGCCGGCGGGTCGCGGTGAGATACGCGGTGAGGAATTCGTCCCACACCGTGTCTTTCGTGAAATCGAGCGTTGCGTAGAGCGGCGTGAGAAGCTGGCTGGCGGAGAAGGGGCGCGTGGGGAAGTAGATCGAGAGCCCGTTGGCGTGCGCGACGTTCGGTCCGCGGCGACCGGTAGCGACGAGGAAGTTTCCGTTCACCGCGGTGCGCACGGCGGCGGTGGCTTTGCGAATCGCGGGCGCGCTGATGCCGGCATCGATCAAGTCGAGGAAATCGATCAGGTCGATGTAGTCGCGGTCTTCCCGCGAGAAGGTCTGCACCTGCGCCCGCGCATTCACGATCGCGGTCCGCTGGTCGCTCTTCACGAGCGCCGCTTTTAGCACCTTGGCCAGCGCGTCGATGCTCGCCGTCACCGGCGCCAGCTCGGACGTGTCGAACGCACTCTGGGTGACGTCATCATTCTTCCCATACGAGGCGAGGTAAGCCTTCACCACCGCGGCCGAGAGCTGCGCCGGAGTCTGCGCGGGCTTCTTCACCAGGGCGGCGAGGATCTTGTCGTAGGGCCAGCCTTCGTTCGGCTCCACTTCAGTCGAGCCGATGGTGAAATCCGCGACCTCGCGCAGTTGGTAGATCACTTCCGCCATGCTCATGAGGCAGGCGTCCATGCCCACGATGTCGATCTTGCGCTTGAGCTTTTTCTTCACGCTCGCGAGCACGCGCTTGAGTTCGATGTTGTCGAGGAAGTCGCGCGCGTTGTCGTCGAAGGCGATGCCGCGGGAGTGCAGACCGGCGGCGACGGTGGACTGAAAGAGCGCCCGGTGAAAGCGCCGCTGGACGGCGCGGGCCTGGTCGACGGGGATCGCGTTCGGTTTGCGGGAACTGCGCTCGATCGGCCGCTTCACCACCGTTCGCGCGACGCGGTAGACATCCGTGTCGTCCCAGCCGGCGCCATGATTCCAGAGCACGACGAGATAGTGCTCCGCCGGATATTTGGTGACGCCCCAGGTCAGGAAACTCTCGAGCACTTTGGGGTCGCCCATGTTCGTCTCACCGAGCGAGGCCACGGCGTCGGCGTCGAGCGTGGTGCCCTTGCGGAGATGGAAGCGGCGGGTCGCCACGTCGTCCGCCGCGCGGTCGAATTGCGCGACGATGTTCACTGCATCGGTCGAGCCGACTTTCTTCATTTCGAGCAGATCGGCCACGCCGGCTCCGTCGAGATTGTTGTCGCCCGCGATGTAGACGAGGACGGTCCAGGATTTGGGAGTGCTCATGATGGGATGGGGTTTGGAGCGCTCGCCCGCCCGCATCGAATCCCCGCCCCGAGGCGGACACCGCCGGCAAACTGCGCTGCAGGTTTTCCTTCGCAGCGAGCGTTCGGCGCGGCGGTTGAGCTGTCAATTTCCGATCTCGCCCGCCCGGCCGCCGCGTTGGGTCTTGACGCCCGCGAGCGGCGTCGGGTCGAGTGGCGCGGTGTCCGTCGGTCTCATCGCTGTCATCGTCCTCCTCGCCTATCTGCTCGGGTCGATTCCGTTCGGGCTGATCGTCGCGCGTTCGCAGGGCGTGGACATTCGCGCAGTCGGCAGCGGCAATATCGGCGCAACGAATGTCTGGCGGGTGATGGGAAAAAAATGGGGCCTGATCACGTTCTTCGCCGACGCGCTGAAAGGAGTGGTCGCGGTGAAGCTCGGCATGTTTCTCGCGACGCATTGGGCGATCCACGTCGCACTGCCGCATGGGCACGAGCGCGTGGACTTTTTCGATCCGGGCTACGCGGGAATCGCGGCCGCCGTCTCGTGCATCATCGGGCACAATTTTCCCGTCTGGCTGAAGTTCAAGGGCGGCAAGGGCGTCGCGACTTCGCTCGGCGTGATCTTCGGGATGATGCCGCTGCCGGCGCTGATCGTCTTCGCCATCTGGGCGCTCGTCTTCAAGACCTCGCGTTTCGTTTCGCTCGCCTCGCTCATCGCCGCGGTCTGCCTGCCGCTGGTCGTGATCGCGTTCCTCTTCCTCGGCGGACTGCGAAGCTGGGCGCATTTCTACTTTGCCGTCGCGGCGGCGATCATGGTCGTTTACCGGCATCAGCCGAACATCGCCCGCCTCGTCGCCGGAACGGAGTTGCGGGTCGGGGAGAAAAAGCGGGAAGAAGCGGAGTCCACGAAAGACACGAAATGACACGAAAGCTCCGCGCTGCTCAGCAGCCCCGCCCACGGTTTCGCCTTTCGTGTCCTTTCGTGTTTTTCGTGGACCCATCCGGAAGCCGCCATGTTTGAACACGCTGGCATCATCGGCGCTGGCGGCTGGGGCACCGCGCTCGCGCTGCTGCTCCATGGCAATGGCGTGCGCACGACGGTCTGGGGTCACGACGCCGACCATGTCGCGCGGGTCGAGCAGGACCACGCGAACCTGCCTTATCTTCCGGGGGTCACGTTGCCCGCCGATCTGCGGTTCACCGCGGATCTCGAGGCCCTCGCGACCTGCGATCTCCTGCTGCTCGTCACGCCCTCGAAGGCGCTGCGCGAAGTCACGGCGCGGCTCTCGACGATCGAGCTGCGCGCGGACGCCGTGCTCCTTTCGGGGACGAAAGGCGTGGAGCGCGGCAGCGGTTTGCGGATGAGCGAGATCGTCGCGGAGTCCTTCCCGCAGAATCCCGTGGCTGTCCTCTCCGGGCCGAGTCATGCGGAAGAAGTGGCGCGCCGGATGCCCACCGCGATCGTCTTCGGATGCCGCGACCCCGCGATCGCGCAGCGTTTGCAGCAGGCGTTCACCGCCCCGTTTTTCCGGGCTTACACGAATGACGACGTGGCCGGGATCGAACTCGGCGGCGCCTTGAAAAACATCTTCGCCCTCGCTGCCGGCGTGAGTGATGGGCTGGGCCTCGGCGACAACTCCAAGGCCGCGCTCGTCACCCGCGCGCTGGCCGAACTCATCCGCCTCGGCACCGCGCTCGGCGGTCGGCGGGAGACATTCCAGGGCCTGAGCGGCATCGGCGACCTGATGGTCACCTGCTTCTCCCGCCACAGCCGCAACCGCGCGGTGGGCGAGCGCCTTGGCTGCGGCGAAACCCTCGCCGCGATCGTCTCCAGCATGAACATGGTGGCCGAGGGTGTGCCGACGACTTACAGCGCCCACGAATGCGCCCGGCGGCTCGGCATCGTCACGCCGATCATCGACGAAATGAAAGCGCTGCTCGATGGCGCGCATTCGCCCAAGGAGGCGATGACGAACCTGCTCAGCCGCGACCCGCGGCAGGAAGCGGAATAGGCGACCGCGCCCGTCCGGGGCGGTGCATTGGTTCGGTAGGATTTCGTTTTCGTAACCTCAACGGCTGGATAGAAACCGCCTGTCATCCCGAGGAACAAAACACGCCGGCGTCATTTTTGGGGTGGGATGAACCGGCGGGCGGACAAGGAGCGGCGAACTCCAGTTCGCCGACGCCAAACGCGCGCAGCGCCACTTCTCGAGGAGGCGCGGGGAGGAAAGTGGCGCTGCGCGCGCCGGGAGGACGGCGAAGTGGACTTCGCCGCTCCTTGCGCACGCGACTCCGAACGGCCTTGGAAAGCCAGCAGGTTCATTGGCAGCGGAGCGTAACGAAGCCGAGGGACCCCGGCCTCCGAAGCA
>JANPHH010000496.1:0-10266 GCA_031424375.1 Chthoniobacter sp.
TGTAGGGCGGGAAGGGGCTGGTGACGAAGCCGTAGCGGTTCGTCGGGCGGGCGTAGGGCAGTTCGCGGTAGCGCTCTTCGCCGCGATCGTCTTCGCGATAGCCTTCGTCCTCGCGGTAGTAGCGGCGGTCCCGCGCCTGACGTTCATGTTTCACCACCTTGCCGATGAGATAACCGGCGCCCGCGCCGATCGCCGCGCCGTGCAACGCATCGCGACCGTGACCGCCGACGATGCCGCCGATGGCCGCGCCCGCCGCGGCGCCCGCAAGGGCATTGGCGCCGCCGGTTTCGCAACCGCTGAAGGCGAAAAGTGGAACAAGGAGCAGGCAGATGAACGGGGTGGGACGTGTCATGAGAAGAGAATTGGGCGCGAATCAGACGCGGCGCAAGTTGAGTTGTTCAGACGAGTTTTGCCCGGATCGTTTCCGCCGCCACGATCGCGAGTTTTTCGAGCCGGTTCAGCCGGTAACGGCGGTCGAAGACGCGGAAGCCGTCGCGCTCCATGCGGTCGAGGATGCCGGTGTAGATGCGGCGCATGATCTCGGCCGCGACGAGCGCCCGGCGATCCGGCGCGGGCCGGGCGGCGATGGCCTCCGCGTAGAAAGCGCGGGCGCGCTCCGCTTCGAAATGCATGAGGGCGAGGAAAGCGTCGTTGTGGTGCGCGGCGGCGAGGTCGTCGGGGGTGTAGCCGAAGCGGGTGAGGTCTTCGCGCGGGAGGTAAATGCGGCCGCCGTTGCGCCAATCCTCACCGACATCGCGGAGGATATTGGTGAGTTGCAGGGCGAGCCCGAGGCTGAGCGCGTAGTCGCGCGCGGCGGCTTCATGGCAGCCGAAGATGGCGATGCTGATCAAGCCGACGGCGCTGGCGACGCGGTAACAGTAAAGCCGCAGATCGTCCCAGGTCGCGTAAGTCGTCGCGGCGAGATCCATCTCAACGCCGGAGATGATATCGAAGAAATCTACGAGCGAGAGCCGGTAGCGCGCGATCAGTTCGCGGACGGGCGCGGCGAGCGGCGGCTCGCCGGCGATCTGTGCGACCAGGGCGCGGCGCCACAGCGTCAGCGCGGCCTGGCGCTCTGCCACCGGGTGGCCGGGATCGTCGGCGATGTCGTCGATCACGCGGCACCACGCATAGAAGACGGTGATCGCGTCGCGCCGCTCGCGCGGGAGCGCGACGAAGGCGAGGGCGAGATTCGATTTGCTGGCGCGTGTGATGGCGCGTGCGTCGGTCGCCGTGGAGTTCACGCGTCCGGGCGGGGAGAAAGCTCGACCGCGACCGCGGACCCGTCGGTGACTTCGATGAGGCGATCGCCATTCCCGGGCGTGAAGTCCGGCGAAACCGTAGCCACGACGGCGACGCCGAGCGTGCTGGCGGCGAGGCGGAGGAGTCCGGTGAAAGCCCGCAGGTCCTCGCCGGCGAGCGCGGTGTCGAGATTCTCCACGAGGACGGCGGCAGGTTCATTGACGAGCGCGCGGGCGAGGGCAACGCGCTGCTGCTGGAGGGGGGAAAGGTCGGCGCAATCCGTTCCGGAGAGGTCGGTGAGGCCGGCAAAGTCGAGGAGCGCCTCGCTGCGCGAACGGGCTTCTGCCGTGTCGACGTCGGAAATCTTGAAGAGCGGCATGGCGACGTTTTCGATGACGGTGAGCGCCGGGAGCAGAAAGGGTGCGGTGAAGACAAAGCCGAGCCGGCGCTCGCGCAGTTTCAGCCGCGCATCGTCGGTCAATTCGCGGGTCGGCGCGCCTTCCACCCGCACCTCGCCGGATTCCGCCGCCTCGAGCAGACCGAGGACGCGGAGGAGCAGTTCGTGGCCCGAGCTCGCCTCGCCACGGAGGAGATGAAAACAGCCGCGCGCGAAATCCAGTTCCCCGGTCCGCACGGAAATCGAGCCGCGCTGGCAGCGCAGATCCTGGACATCGAAGGCGTGGGAGCGGGAAAAGCTCACGTTAGAATTTGATCCAGTTTTCGCCCGGCGAACGCGCGTGATCGCAGGCGCGGAAGGCGCAGACCCAGCTCGCGAGCAGCCAGGCACCGACCATGCCATTGAGCCACGGCGCGAGCAGCGCCCAGGTGATGCCGGGCGCCGTGCCATCGCCGAGCGCGCGGGTGCAGAGGAGATTCAGCGTGATGAAAAGATGGAAGTGAAACCCGGCGACGATGAGGAACCACGCGGCGCGCCACCAGTGCTGGCGGAGAAATCTCCAGTGATCACGCAGCGCGGCCGGCAGCGACTCATTGTGAAACGTGAGCGTGATCTGCATCGTGGAAAAGATGAGGAGGAACCCCGCGAGGATCGACCGCGCGAGCTGGATGCGAAAGTTGATCGTTGCTTCTTCGGCGGTGAGCAAGCCTTGGAATGGACCGAAGTTTTTCAGGATGAGTGGGAGGTCGATGAAGAGGCTGCTCGCGACGAGGACGACGGCCGCCCATTTCAACACGAAGACGAATCGGCGGATCGCAAAATCCAGCAACCGCGAGGGCTCGAAACTAACGCCGCGCACCCAGCAATAGGCGACGAGAATCAGGTAGATCTGGATGCAGACGCCGAGGAGATATTCGAAGAGGAACGCGATCCAGACGACGACTGGAGCCCACTGAAAATAGAGCAGCGCGGCGGTGCCCTCGAGGGTGACGAGAGTGGGCACGAGGTAGAGCAGCACCTTGCCGAGCACCGCGAGCGCGGCGACGAGAATGGCCCCGTGCGCGGGCCAGCTCCACACGCCGCAGCGCTTGCGGAGCGCGCGGAAGAGAACGAACTGGTGGCCCTGCCAATTCAGCAACAGGAGCACCGCGGCGATGCCGGCGAGCGGGAAGGTGGTGACGAGTTGATTGAAGATGCCGGCGACGCTCTCGACGGCGGGCAGGACCGCGTCGCGCGCGGCATCGCGCAGGCCATTCTGCGGGACGAACCAAAGCGACTCAGGCGATCCGCGGAGCCAATACTGGGGATCGCGCCACGCCGCGCGAAACCACATGAAGACGGGCCTCTGATCGAGCGGCAGAACGAAATTACGATACACCCGCAGCGCGAGTTGAAAGAGCGCGTAGGCAAAGCCGAACGCGCCAAAGGTGAGCCACAGCACCGGGTAGCGCCGGATCGCACGCCACCCGTCGAGGAACGCCCCGCGCACCGGGTTGGTGAACATCACGAGCGCATAGCCGAGCGCCGCGCCGATGAGCAACCAAAAGGGCGACGGCGCGGTGAAAGGCAGGGCGGCCGGACCAGACATGGGCGCATCCTGCACTGCGCCGCCGCACTTTATCAATGACCGCGCCGCACTCCCTCCGCTAAGAACCGCGAATGATCTCCGTCGTCATCCCGCTCTACAACGAGCAGGACAACATCATCCCCCTCCAGCAGGAACTCGTAGTCGCGCTCGCCGGGCGCGACTACGAGTTGATCCTGATCGACGATTGCTCGACCGACCAGACCGTCGCCCGCATTCAGCGCGGGCCGGGCGTGCGCGTGCTCGAGTTTGAAAAGAACACCGGCCAAAGCGCGGCGATGTACGCCGGCATCCATGCGGCAAAGGGCGACGTGATCGTGCTCCTGGATGGCGACCGGCAGAATGACCCGAACGACATTCCCACGCTGCTCGCCGAGATCGAGCGGGGCGCGGACCTCGTCTGCGGCTACCGCGCGAACCGCAAGGACACCACGTTCAAACGGATCCAAAGCCGCATCGCGAATTTCGTGCGCAGCCGCTTCACCGGCGACGGCGTGCGCGACACCGGCTGCACCTTGAAAGCGATGCGCCGCGAGTGCCGCGAGGGCCTCGTCCCGTTCTACGGCATGCATCGCTTCATCCCCGCGCTGATCAAGGGCATGGGCTACAAGCTGGCGGAGGTCCCGACGCAGCACCGCCCGCGCCTCGCGGGCGTGAGTAAGTACGGCTTCGGCAATCGCGCGTGGAAAGCGACGTGCGACATGTTCGCGGTGAAGTGGCTGCTCTCCCGGCAGGTCCGAATTCGCGTGAAGCCGGAGGTGCGCTGAGCAGCGACGCTCAGCCGACCCGACTCACGGCTTTTTCCCAACCAACAGAATCCGATGAATCAAGGCACCAGACATCCGATCTTCCGCTGGATTCACCGACAGTAGACGGGAGGGGGAAGAACGCAGCGCGGATTTTCAATCCGTCTTTGACCGCGTTCCGAGCGCTGAGACCGCTCGCACCATTTGGTGCCGGATTGCAAATCCGGCCTACGTTCGGCCGCTCCCCGGCGGGTGGCCCGGAATCCCAAAAAACGCCTGTCATCCCGAGCGGAGTGTAACGAAGCCGAGGGACCTCGGTCTGCGGGAGATCGCGATTCCCGGCAATCCGAGGTCCCTCGACTTCATTCTGGTCGCTGAACTCCCTCCATTCCGCTCGGGATGACAGACTTTCGGGGCGTTGGGTCCTCGTTCTCCGCGTCGCTCCTGGTTGATCGAGGGGCAGGATGTTCGCCAGCGACGCTGCTAAGTCGCAATCGTGACCGCCAGCGCCAGTTCCTTGCACTTTGCGAGATCCAGCTTTCCGGACGCGAGGATCGGGATGGCGTCGATGCGCCTCACGATGCGGGGAATCCAGAGGTTCGGCAGGCCGGCGTCGGTGAGCTTTTTGCGGAGGTCAGCGGCATCGAGGTCGCGAATGGTGAGCACGACGAGGGCTTCGCCCTTCGCTTCATCCGGGATGCCGGCGATGGCGATGAGGCGCTCGTCTTTGGGCAGCGCGAGGGCTTCGCCGATTTTCGATTCCACGGTTTCGTGCGGGACCATTTCGCCACCGATCTTTGAGAAGCGCGAGAGGCGGCCTTCGATGAAGAGGAAGCCGTCTTCGTCGAAGCGGGCGAGGTCGCCGGTCTTGAACCAGCGATCAATCAGCACGTCGGCGGTGCGTTTCGGATCGCTCAGGTAACCTTCGAATATATTCGGACCGCGCAGCCAGAGCATGCCGGTGTCGTGGAGCGAGAGCATCACGTCGGTTTCGGGGTCGCGGATTTGTGCGGCCATGCCGGGGGCGAGCTTGCCGACGGACCCGCGGCGGCTGGACGGTTGGACGCTGTCGGTGGGGCTGCTGGTCTTGGGCTCGGGGAGATTCACGGCGGCCACGGGTGAAGTCTCGGTGAGACCGTAGCCCTGGAGGATGTCCTTGCCGAAGCGTTCCTTGAAGGCGTCCGCGAGTTCCATGGGCAGCTTCTCGGCGCCAGTGACGATGAGTTGCAGCGCCTGCAATTGAGCGGGCTCCACTTTCCGCAAATAACCGCGGAGGAACGTGGGCGTGGTGCAGAAAAGGGTGACACCGTAACGCTCGATGATGTCGGCGTTTTTGCTGATCTCGAGCGGGTTGGGGTAAGTGACGGAGCGCACGCCTTCGATGAGCGGATACCAGAGGGTGACGGTGCAGCCGAAGCTGTGGAAAAACGGCAGGCAGGCGAGCACGGTGTCGCTGCGGCCGAGGTTCAGCATGAGGGAAAATTGCGAGACGTTGCTGAGGAGATTGCGGTGGCTGAGGACGACGCCCTTGGGCTCGCCGCTGGAGCCGCTGGTGAAGAGGACCACGGCTTCGTCGCGGTCGCCGACGCGCGGCAGGCCGAGCAGCGCGGAGAGCGCCCACGCGGGCAGCACGCCGACGATGAGGCGCCAGACCATGATCTGCGGTTTGAGCGCGGGGAGTTCGGCGTCGAGGTGCAGGAGATGCATCGGCCACGGGAAGTCGGCGAGCCGCTTCATCACAGGATGCGCGGTGATGCAGTCGCGCACTTCGCCGATGCGGAGCGCGGCTTCCACGGCGGCTCGGCCGGCGGTGAAGTTGAGATTCACCGGCACGCGATTGGCGAGGGTGACGGCGAGATTGGCGACGACGCCAGCGCGCCCTGGCGGGAGCACGATGCCGATGCGGCGACCGCGGCACTTCCGCCGGATCTGGCGCGAGAGCACGATGGAAACGGCGAGGAGCGTGCCGCAGGAGACGCGGCTGTGATCCATGCCGTCGATCACGGCGGTGTGAAACTGGTGGCGCTTCAGCCCGCGAATACACGCGCGGCCGAGGTGGTCTTCGAGGTCGGGGCGCTGCTGGTAGGCGTGCTCGCCGAGTTCCAGAAAACGCTGCCGCACCGTGGCGATGTCGGCTTCCCCCGGAGGAATGGGCGCGCCGAAAACGACGGTGACGGGATACGGAAACCGGCGCGGGAGTTTGAAGAAATACTTCCCGCCCTCGAAGGAAAAGATCGAGCCCCAGAGGCGGTCGAGCCAGACGGGGACCACGGCGGCATTCGCGCCGCGGGCGATGAGTTCGTAGCCGCGCTTGAGGCGGAGCAGCATGCCGGTGCGGGAGAGTTCGCCCTCTGGAAAAATGCAGACGATTTCGCCGCGACCGATCGCCTCGGCGGCGGATTTCACGGCGTCCTTGGCGCGCTTCGGCGAGATGGGGAGCGCGCCCACGGCGCGGAAGATCCAGTGCAGCCAGCGGTTGTTGAAGATGTCGTCGAAGACGATGAACCGGATCGGGCGCGGGCAGGCGACCTGGAGGACGACAGCGTCGACCCAGGTCATATGATTCGGCAGCATGAGAAAGCCGCCGGCGGGCAGGCGTTCGCGATGAAACGCGGTGACGCGGTAGAGCAGCGACGCGAGCACGAGGCCGGCGGAGCGAATGAATTTTTCCAGGAGGGTGGCTTCCACGGCGCGGGACACTAGCGGCGCGGCCGGGCGAGCGAAATGCAAAACGGGAAATGAGGTTCCAAGTTTCCCGCTTCCCGCTAGAACCGGCGCCCGATGGACGCCGCCTCCCGCACTTCGCAGCCCCTCCCCGGCGCCGGCCGCGCACTCGCGCTGCTGCTCGCGATCAATCTCTTCAACTACATCGACCGCTACATCCTCGCGGCGATCGAACCGCTGATCGCGAAGCAGTTCTTCGCCGCCGACGATGCCGATGCGATGGCCAAGACCGGCGCGCTGGCGACCGCATTCCTCGTCAGCTACATGCTGCTGGCGCCGCTCTTCGGCTGGATGGCGGACCGCTTTTCGCGCTGGTCGATCATCGCGTTCGGCGTGGCGCTGTGGAGTCTGGCGAGCGGGTGGTCGGGGCTGGCGGGAACCTTCGCGGTGTTGGTGCTCACGCGCGCATTCGTGGGGGTGGGTGAAGCGGCCTACGGACCGGCGGCGCCGACGATCATCTCCGATCTCTACCCGCTGGAGAGCCGGGGAAAGATGCTCTCCTTTTTCTACGTCGCGATCCCGGTGGGGAGCGCGATCGGTTACGCATTCGGCGGCGCGGTGGGGCAGGCGCTCGGGTGGCGCTGGCCGTTTTATCTCGTGACGCTTCCAGGCCTGCTGCTTGCGATGTTTTGTCTCGCGATGAAGGACCCGCGCACGCTGCGCACCGCCGCCCATCCGGCGAGCGCGAAGCCGAAGCTGCGGATGGCGGATGTGGTCGCGCTCTTCCGCATCCGATCGTTCACGCTCAATACGGCGGCGATGACCGCGATGACCTTCGCGATCGGCGGCATTTCGTTTTGGGTTCCGCGTTACCTCTACGAATTTCGCGCGGCGGACTTCGGCGGCGCGCCGGATCTCGGGAAGATCAATTTCACCTTCGGCGCGATCACCGCCGTCGCGGGTTTGCTCGCCACACTGATCGGTGGCTGGGCGGGCGACGTCGTGCGGCGGAAGTATCCGAGCGGCTATTTCCTCGTCTCGGGCGCAGGCATCCTGCTCGCATTCCCGTCCATTCTCCTGATGCTCCGCACGCCCTTTCCCGGCGCGTGGGTGCTCGTGTTTCTCTCGGTCTTTTTCCTCTTTTTCAACACGGGTCCGGCCAATGCCGCGCTGGCCAACGTCACGCCCCCTGGCATCCGTGCCACGGCCTTCGCGGTGAACATTCTTTTCATCCACGCGCTGGGCGACGCGATCTCACCGCCGCTCATCGGTTGGATCGCCGGCCGGCGCGATATGAACTTCGCCTTCCTCTGCGTCTCCGCGATGACGCTCGTCGCCGGCCTGCTCTGGCTCTACGGAGCGCGGTATCTCGCCCGCGATACGGCGGCTGTCGAGCGGCTTTGAGATGTGGCTCAGGCATCCTGCCTGGGACGATGGGCGTCTCGCCCAATACTCAGAGTTACGGGCGAGACGCCCGCGGCGACAGGCGGGACGCCTGTCCCACATCCTCGTCCTCGTCCGCTGGCGACGGACCGTTAAAAAACTCGACCCGCGCCTACAGCAGCGGCTGGAGCGTGGGCAGCGTGATCTCCACCGTGGTCCCCACGTCGGGGACGCTGCGGATGCTGATGTGCCCGCCATGGGAATCGACCACGCTCTTCACGATCGCCATGCCGAGGCCGGTGCCCTTGGACTTTCCATGCGTGACGAATGGCTCGAAGATCCGCGGCAGCAGGTCCGCCGGGATGCCGCTGCCCGTATCGGTGATGCGGAATACCGCCGTGCGGTCGCGCTGCTCGACTTCGAGATTCAGCACCCCGCCCTGCGGCATCGCTTCCACGGAATTCTTCGCGAGATTCATCAGCACACGGACGAATCGGCCCGCATCGACCTGCACGTCGTCGCAGTAGCGCACCTTGCGGACGAGGTGCACGGACTCCGGCACCATCCGCGTGAGCTGCCCATGAAACTCCTCGACGATCGCGCTAACCGGCGTGCGCTCCATCTCCAGGCTGCTCTCACCCCGCGCGAAATCGAGAAGCTCCTGCACCATGTCCGTCATCGTCTCCACGGACTTCAGCATGATTGCGGAGAAGGACTTCGTGGATTCATCCGTGCTGCGCTGGCCGATCAACGTGGCGCACATGGACAACGCCTGGATCGGATTTTTCAGATCGTGAATGATCGAGTTGGCCATGGTGCCCACGGTGCTCAGCCGCTCGGTGCGCATGACCTCGGTGATGAAGTGTGAATTCACCCCGCGCAGGCGCTCGACGACCGTGCGGAGGAAATTCTGGTGCAGACCGCGGGGAGCGTTTTGCAGGATTCGTTCGAAGCTGGCGATCCCGAGCCGCCCGAGCGTGGCGGGTGAAGAGGCCGTGGCCTGCGCCGACCGCGGGTGCCCGTCGATTAGCGCCATTTCGCCGAAGAAATTCCCCGGCTGAATAAAGCCGAGCGTCTCCTGTTTTCCGCCCCGGCCGAGCTTTGAGATGCGGACGGTCCCATCGACCACCAGGTAGAGGCAGTCGCCCATTTCGCCCTCTTCGAAAACCACGTCGCCGGTGTCGAGGTGAACGAGATCGACGTCGCAGCCGATGTCGGTGATGTCATCGACGGAGAGTCCGGCAAAGAGTCGGTTGCTCTGCAGTTCGCTGGCGTCTGGATGGGAGTCTAGTTCGGCGATCATGGGGTCGGGTGTTTTTAGAAAGTGGGCTTCTGGCTGAAGGGCTGCGTCGTGGCACCGGCCCCGCCGAATTTTCCGCTCGTCGAACCGTTGCCGCCGGAACCGCTGTAGTTCGCGTTGTCGGTGTAGACATTGGCCGCGGCGTTGCCGCCGATCGTCACGGTCTTGTTGTTCGCGATGGAGACGGTCTTGCCCGCGATGATTTTCGTCCCCGTGCCGCCGAGCGTCACGTTGTCGGTAAAGCGCACCCGCCCATTACTCGTTCCGCCGTAGAGCTTCAGCGAAGTATCGGCGCTGATCGCACCACCGCCGATGACGAGCTGCCCGTCGGCGCCGAGCGCTCCCACTTTCACCACATCACCGCTGAGCGTGGCGTTGGTGAGCTGCACGACTCCGGCAGCCCCTTGGTTGCGAATGTCTACGGTGCCGCGATCCGCCTGCACCTTGCCGCCATTGACGAGGATGTCGCCGCCGGCGGAGACGAATTCGATCGTCCCTCCCGTGCCCGGCGAAGCTACGGAGAGCAGGGAGAGGATCTGGCCGCTGCTGTTCACGCCGATCGCCTGCCCGCTGGTCCGGCGGCTCTCCACGCGGACCTTGCCGCCGTTGCGGCTCGCCCGGCCCACGGCGCTATCGGAGACTTTTACCGGGGCGCCGATGGTCACCTGGTCATTGGAGATCAGATTCACTGTGCCGCCGGTGCCGCCCGTGAGCGCCAGCAAGCCATTGGCCCCCGTGCTCGCTGAGATCGCTTTGTTCACGAGGATCTTGGCCGCGAGCGGTCTGGCACTCGTGCCGATATGCAGTTCCCCGCCGTCGCCACCTTCCACCGGGCCGAGCAGCGGAGCGTCCCCTCCGTCGAAGTTCGCTCCGTTGATGCCATTGCCCGGCGAAGCGCTGAAGATGGCCGCCGACGCCGTGTCGAGCGTGGCCCGGTAGCCGCTCGTCG
>JANPHH010000497.1:0-5628 GCA_031424375.1 Chthoniobacter sp.
GATCGGCGTGCCGCTAAGCGCCAGCCGGTGCTCGGTGCGCAAGGCCCACGCAGCCTTGGCGGTCTGCGAATCGGGGTTCTTGATGTATTGCGCTTCGTCGAGAATGACGGCGTGCCAGGGCGCGGTGGTGAGCGTTTTTTCGAGGCTGCGGAGCTGCGCGTAGTTGATGACCACGAGGTCGGCGCCGGTGCGCGCGGCTTTCAGCGCGTCGGCGGCGGACGGGCCTTTGGCGAGGATCTGCACGCGCAGGCCAGGGGCGAATTTCGCGCCTTCCGCGAGCCAGTTGTCGGTCACGCTTTTCGGGCAGACGACGAGGCTGGCGCGCGCGGAAAAATCCGGCTGCGCGCGGAGCCAGAGCAGCCAGGCGAGGGCTTGCACGGTTTTGCCGAGGCCCATGTCGTCGGCGAGGATGCCGCCGAAGCGATTGGTCGAGAGATAGGCGAGGAAGTGGAAGCCGTCGCGCTGATACGGGCGCAGATCGGCGATAAGGCCGGCGGGGATTTCGGGCGCGACGCGCGTCTGGATTTCGCTGACGCGGCGTTCGATGGCGAGCGCTTGCGGCTCGGGCAGCAGGCGACGTGCAGCCTTCTTCCCGGCGAGCTGGAGGGCGTGAAGGCGCTGCGGTTCGCTGGAAAAATCGCGCGCGTTCAGGCCGAGGTCGGCGAGCTGTTTTTCGTCGTCTTCGTTGAGCTGGAACTGAAGTCGCCGCCAGCCTTTCGCGCCGAGTCGGACGAACCCGCCGCGCGCGTCGAGCAGCGCTTTGATCTCGTCTTTCGTGAGCGTGGTGTCGGCCACATCGAGCGCCACGCGCAGGTCGAACCAATCGATGCCGGCTTCCTCGACTTCGAGTTTCACCTGCGCCTCGATCGGCGCGCCGCGCAATGAGGCGAGGAGCGGATCAAGTTCGAGCACCGCACCTTCCGGCACGGTGTCGAGCCATTCGGCGAAGTCCGCGGCGAAAGTTTTTCCGAGCCGGCGCTGCCATTTCCGTTCGTAGGCGTCCCAGGCGACGCGCAGCGTTTCCACCAGCGCCGGCGCGACGCTCAGGGCGCTCCGGTCATAGCGGGTCAGGGTGTCCGCCGGGTCGGGCAGGAGCTTCATCGGCGTCCACTCGTCGCGCTGGTAGCTGGCGTAAATCGCCGTGCCCGCGCCCTCCGCGCTCACCTCCACGAGGAGCCGCTCGCCGGCACCGAAAGCATCCTTTTTCAGCGCGCAGCGAAAGACCGTACGCAGCCGCACGACTCTCACCCGGCTCGCAATGCGCGGCGGCGGCTCGACTCCGATGCGATCGAGCAGGGTGAGGCCATCGCCCGATTCCAGCGCCTCAGCGGGAACGGTGATCGGTCCCTCCGTGGGCACGAGCCGGCCCAGCGGTGGGCCTTCGAAAATCGTGTCGCGGGTGACGTAAAGCGAGGGCGTCCCATCGATCACCGTGAGGGCCGGCGGCGGGGCGCTGCCATCCGGGAGCACGAGCGCGAGGCGGTAGTCGATCGTCGTTCCGGTGCTGGCTTCGAGACGCCACTGCAGCCGCTCGGCGGCGCGCGCGAGGGGGGCGCCATCGATCCCGGCCACGCGGTCCTCGAAGCCGGGCAGGCGCAGCAGTTGATTCAGCACGCGCGCGGTATCCGGCTCGGTGTAGGGGCGGAAGGCGCGGCTGTCGAAGCCGGTGTAAAAGACCCGCCAGACCGCGAGCGATGGTTCGTCGAGCGCGAGCGCGCCCTGATGCGCTGCCGCGGTCAGTTGCACGAAGGCGTTCGTCTTGATCGCCGAGAATGCCGCCGCTTCCGCTTTGCGCCAGTCGAGCTGCGCGCCCTTTTCGGTCAGCCGCACCCGGAGTTGCGCCGGAGCCATCGGGCGGGTTTCGGCGCGATCGGCGAGGTTCTGGAGCCATTCGCGCCACTGTTCCACTTGCTGCGTTCTTTCCCACGCGGCGGTCAAGGTCTCGACCTCCGCCCAGTCGGTGGCTTCGAGCAGCGCGGGCGGGCAGGCGTTTTTGTTCCGCCGCAGATAGGCCGCGATGTAGAGCCACGCCTCCCATGGCGTGCGCGGTTCGGCAGGCCAGATTTCCACGAGATTGTAGTCCCAAGACGAACGCGCCTGCGTGATCGGCGCCAGCAGGAGATCGCTGATGTAGCGCGACCCGCGGTGCCATTGGAAAAGACTGTCGACCGCGTCGGCGGCGCGTTTTTCATTGTGGCCCAGCTTCCGGCCGAGCCGATCGGTAAACAGCGCGGCGACTTTCGCATCCGGGTTCCGTTTGGGTGCGGCGCGCGGCGTGGATGGTTCCGGTGCAGGCTTCTCCGCGGGGACGGTTTCATCGGATTCCGCGAGCGCCTGGAGAGCGGACGCACAGCAGTGTTTGCAGTCGAAGGCCATCGGACATGAGCACTCGCCCGTCCAGTCGCCTTCGGCGTAACGAAGTTTCACGCGATAGGGAATGGTGCCCGCGACCTCCGCACGGAAACCAACGCCACGCTTGTAAGGATCGAGCCCCGTGACGCGCCCCTTTTCAAAATAGTCGAGGCCGCGCTGGCGCGCTCCTTTGTCGAGCGAGTCGACGTATTGTTGGAGAGCGTCGATTTGCTCCGGGGTTAGGCCGATCACCGGGAAAGAAGAAAGAGGGTGGGCGTAAGCAGGTTCGGCGAAGTGGCTGCGGCTTAGCTGCTCAGCGCGGAGGTCACGTCGCGGTGCGTGGGCTGTGGTTTGCCGGGGCGAAAGTGCTCGAGATGATCGAGGGCGGCGGTGAGTCCGGCGAAGGTCGATGGCAACGCGGAAACCGCGCCGCGCACGGCATCGCGCAGCAACTCGGGCGCGGCTTCGGCGCGGCAGTTGATGATGAGCTGACCGCTGGTCACGGGCTCCTCGAGCCGGAGCGAGAGTTCGGGCACGAAGTCGCTGCGCACGAGATTGATCGCCGCGATGTCGCCGAGGCCGCTCGCGGGACTCAGCGTCATTTTCAAATGCGCGATCTCGGCGCCGATCAGCCGCTCCTGGATGTCGGCCGCGAGCGCACGGAGCACCGCGTCGGAGTCGAAGCCGGGCGCGTCCGCTTCGAGCTGCACAGTGGCGTTCAACCAACCGAGGAGCGCCTCGCCTTCCGCGTAGATTTCGTAGTCCACCGCCATCGTCGCGCGCGGGGTCTGCTCGCAGTCCATGAGCTGCGTGAACCAGGCGTCGAGGCCGCGGTCTTCGCGCACGGAGACATTGATGACGCGCGCCGCGGGATACTCGCGACCGAGCCGCGCGGTGAGCCGCTGCAACCGGTCGGCGGGGATCAGATCGTTCTTCGTGATCACGATCACGTCCGCTTCCTCAAGCTGCTTGCGGAAGATGTAGAGCACCTTTTCCGAGAAGCGTTTTCCTTCGCCCAAGCCGAAGATCGTCTCCGCGCGGATCGGGTCGATGAGCACGCTGAGCGGCGCGATGGCAAACGCGTCGCCATACATGCGCCGCAGCGGATAGGTCACTGTGGCGACGAGATCGGTGCAGCTCCCGACCGGCTCGGCGATGAACACATCGGGCAGGGAAACTTCGGTGAGTTTCGCGGCCGCATCGACGAGCGAATTGAAACGGCAGCAGAAACAGCCGCCGGGAATTTCCTCCGTCGCGAAACCGCGCGCGCGCAGCATCGCGGTGTCCACGAGTTCGCTGCCCTGATCGTTCGTGATCAAACCGACGCGCAGGCCCTGGGCGCTGAGGCGTTGCGCGAGCGCACCGACGGCGGTGGTCTTTCCCGCGCCGAGAAATCCGCCGATCATGATGTAGCGGGCGCGGCGGGGAGGTTGAGCGTCGGGCGTTGAGCGTTGAGGGGTCATGCGTCTCCTTCGGTAGATTGTTTTTCGAGGATGCGGTCGATGGTGGTGTCGAGCAGCGCGCGGTAGGCGGTGAAGTCCACGCACTTGCTGTCGGGAGAGCCCTTTACGGCATAGAGCCAGCCCGCGCCATAAGGGTCTTCGCCCACTTTCTCGATCTGGCTGCCGAGCTCAGGATTGCCGCCGGCGAACGCGCCGTCCGCCACGCAGTAAATGTCGCTGATCGCCTTGAAGCCCTCGATCGAGCCAATGATCTCGCCGCTCGTCACCGGAGCGCCCGCCCCTTTCTCCCACTGCACCTCCACGATCTCGCCGAGCATGCGCGTGGCAAATTTCGTGAACCCGATGCGCCACAGGCCGGTCTCCATTTCGCGCAGCCAGAAGTGCGATGGGCTGAAGAGGCACTCCGTGGGAAGATGGGTGACGAAGTTGGAGCGCTTGTAGAAAGAGGTCGCCACGGGTCGGGGAATGGAAGCTTGCGGAGTGAAAATTGCGAATTGGCGGCGACGGACAATGACGGGGTGGCAATTAGCGATTAGCACTTGGAAATTAGCAATTTTCTTCCCGTGCTCTACTTCGATCACAACGCGACCCACCCGCTCTCCCAGCGGGCGCGCGAGGCGTGGCTGGATGCGGTCGAGCGCTTCCCCGGCAACCCCTCCAGCCCGCATCGCCTCGGCGCCCGCGCCGATGCCGCGCTCATGCAGGCGCGCGAAAAACTCGCCGCCTGGCTCGGCTGCGCACCGCTCGACATCGTCTGGACGAGTGGTGCCACCGAAGCGAACAACGCCGTGCTCCACCACGCTGCGGCGAGCGCGGGTGACGACGGCGAGGCGTGGCTCTCGGCGATCGAGCATCCGTGTACGATGGAAGCGGCGCGGCGGTACTTTGGCAAAGAGCACCCGCACATCCCAGTGACGCCCGACGGCGTGATCGACCTCGACTGGCTCGCCGACGCGCTGAAAAAACGCCGCCCCGCGCTCGTCGGCATCATGGCGGCGAACAACGAAACCGGCGTGCTCCAGCCCTGGCGGGAAGCGCTCGCGCTGTGCCGCGAGCAGGGCGTCGCGTTCTTCACCGACGCCGCGCAGTGGATCGGCAAGCTGCCCGCCGCCGGGCTGGGTGCGTGCGATTTCGTGAGCGGGTGCGCGCATAAATTCGGCGGACCGCAGGGCGTGGGTTTTCTCAAAGTGCCCGCGAAATTTCACCCACTCATCGTCGGCGGTCCGCAGGAAGAAGGCCGCCGCGCCGGCACGGAGAACGTCGCCGGAGTGCTCTCGATGATCGCCGCGCTGGAGGAGCGAGTCGCGGCGCTGACCTCAGATTTTCTGACCGCGCGCCTCACCGAACGAACCACCTTCGAGCGCGAACTGGCGACTCGTTTACCCGGCATCCAGATCATCGGCGCCGGAAGCGATCGGCTCTGGAACACCGTCTCCGTCGTCATGCCCGAGCTGCCGGACTGCCGCCAGCGGTGGGTCGTGAAACTCGACAAACTCGGCGTCGCTGTTTCCACCGGCTCCGCCTGCGCGAGCGGCAAGGAGGTCAGCTCCCATGTCCTCGCCGCGATGAGTTTCGATGGATCAGCCGCCTCCCGTGCGCTGCGCTTCAGCAGTGGCTGGGAGACGCGAACCGAGGGATGGACCTGCCTTCTTGATGTAATCGAACAGGCTGTCGCCTAATCCTGTCCCAATCGGAAATCGCGAAGCCGGAACGGTCCGGCAGCCGGAAGGCCCTTGCGGATCTGAGCTTCGGAGAACGGAATCGTCGGGGTGAGTTCTGCCGGCAAGGCACTGCAAGACGGGAGCGGTTCGGC
>JANPHH010000498.1:0-16819 GCA_031424375.1 Chthoniobacter sp.
ACCGGCCCGACATTAAATGACAGGGTGATCCGGTAGCTCGTCCAATCGTTGACCGGATAGACGTTTTTCGTCTCCTCGATGATGACGGATCCGCGGGTTCCGACAGGGAGTAGTCGTTTCGCCGATTCGCGGTATCGATCGAGGGTTTGGCCCTCAAAGAGATCGTTCGGCGAATGGCGCGAACGAACGACAAGAAACGTCGCCTCGGGAACTTTGGTGAACTTGAACAACGCGCCACCGGCGTCGGGAACCACGTCCGTCTCGCGGTTCAGGCTCAAGAGGAATTTCTTGTCGCCATCGGTAAAGTAGATGCGCCGCAGCGTGGCACCTTCGGCGAAGGTATCGATGAAGCGCGGCGTGAGATCGACCGCAGCGGGGGCGAGTTGGGGAAGGAGTGCGGCGCCGAGCAGCGCGAGGAGTTTCCGGTTCATGGTGACTTAATACTTGGCCCACGAGCCGCGGCTCCACGAAGTCGCGTTGAGTGTCCCCGGAGGCGGAGTCGTGGTGTAGTTCGTGTCGAAGTTGAAGCAGCGATTCGGTGGACGGTAGATCACGCCAGTATCCCACTCGCCGGTGAAAGTCTTGCTCTGAAACAACTCCACCATCGATCCGTAGTAAGTGCATGACTCGTTGGACCAGTCCTCGAGAAATCGGGGGTAGTTGATGGCCCCTCCGCTGAAACCATACTGAGCACCGCTCGCGGGCTGGTATCCGGAAGGCATGAACCCCGCCATGATGGCCATGTTGTAGGTTGTATGCGTTGCCTGCCGGGAAGTCAGGGTCTTGTTTGCGTTGGAATCGTTCCAATTGTTCGAGAGAAGCATCACAGCATCGGCGATGACGGAGGCGGGCTTCCGGGTGTATCCGGAAACGGTCGGTGAGTCGGTATTGGTTGGATTGCCACCGTTGTTTGTGGGCACGAGACTCGGGTTCGTGGTGGTGCCGGTATTGTAGTCGCCCTGCACGTAGACGGGATTTTCGCTGGCCACGGTCAAGCCATTCGCGGGGAGCACTCCTCCATTGGTGAGGCGGATCGCCTTCGGTTCGGTATTTCCACTGGCGAGCGGAGTCGTATCGTTGATGTAGACGATGTTATTGAAACCGGAGACCCCACCCGCATTGAGCGCGGTGACGACTTTACTGATGTCGAGCGTCGCCACGTCCACGTTCTTGCCTTCGCGTTGGTCGTAGATCGTACTGCGGCTGGTGACTGCGTTCTTCAGATCGGTCGTGCGTGCGGGATTCAGTGAAGCGCCGTTCTGGCCGGTGACGGTGACGGTCGATCCGTTGATATTGATGACGATGCCTGCCTTGTTGTAAATGCGACGCTGGGCAAACTCAGTCGGATCCGCGTAACTTCCGTTCGGGGGTTCGATCAATTCGTGGAGGCTGTCATTGTTTGGGTTGCTGTCGGTGGTGTTGATGACAGATGAGGGATCGGTCCCGATGGGTTCGATCCGGGCGACCTGTTTGGTCTGGTTCGCTTCACTATTCGAAAAGGTGGGCGGACGATCGGCGGAGGGCGCGTAGCCGCTCCAGGTGTTGGCATAGGGCGGATCGATCGTGCTGCTGTAGTTTCCGGCGAAACTCACGCGGTCCTGAATCGTCAGCGGTTCGCCGGTCATCGCCTTGAGATAGACATCTCCATTCGAATGAATCAGCCCGCTGACGATCATTTCCGCCGCATGATACATGACCAAATCGTGTTCGAAAAAGTACATCGACTGGAAGAGCGGCACAGCGGAATACTGAAAGGTGCGTCGGACACCGGTGCGCGGAGTGTTCAATCCGCCGGTCGCCGCGATTTTTGCGCGGGCAAGGTAGTTATAGGAAAATCCACGCCAACCGGGGTAGGCAATCAGATCGGTGGGAACGGATTTTGGAAAATCCGTCGTATTGGCCATGGGCGCACCATATTCGTCGAGTGCAGTAATCTGAGCGGCATCGGTGTAGGTCATTCCGGCGAAGGTGGGTGCCGTGAGGGTGGCGTTTGCCTCGGCAGTCGTGAGCGGACGATCATTGGCGAGGATGCGCCCTTTCCAGGCGCCGAACGCGTATTCGACCGCGCCTTCCGCGGCAGCCTGCGCGGCGGCGTAGTCTCCGCTTCGATCGGTGAAGCGCGCGGTGTTGTTCGTGACGTTGAGCGCAGTGGCGACAAAGCCGGAGATCACGAAGATGAGAATGAGGGCAACGATGAGAATATTGCCCTGGCAGTTGCGGCGTTTCATGGAGGAGTTAGGGATTTACCTTTGGACGCAGGACGGTTTCGATCCTGCTGAAAGTGTTGTATTCGTCGCGTTGTTTGTTTTGCAGCCGCTGATTGTACTGGCGGGTGCCGACCCGGAGGGAAAAGTTGACGAACGTTTTCCCTGTAATGGTGGTGGTGGTGAAAGGAGTGACATCCGCGGCTTGGGTACCGATTTGATCCGTCACCACCGTGTATTTGGTGCTGTCGTTTAGGTTGGTCGTTGTCTCGATCGATGGGTAATACCGGAGTTCCTGCCTGGGTCCGTTGGGCATGATGATGAATGCAACCTGCCGGACGATTTTCGCGGTGAGCGTTCCAGAGTTATTCGTGATGGTGGTCCCCAGGGCGCCGGCGAGTGGATAGGTGAGCGTATTCCGAAGCAGAGCGGAGTCGGTTGCGTTGGCGGTTGCGGTTCCGTTGACCCGCGGACGGACCGTGATGGCGGTGCGATCGATCCGGATCACGTCGCCGACGACCGGAACGGGCGGTGAGGCGAGGGAGTTGGTCGAGCGGGTGATGGTCAGAGCTGTCGCTGTGGCTGGGATCGTTCCGCTACTGGTGGTAACGATCCAGGGACCGCCGACGAAGCGATCGAATTTCACCCCCGCCGACGCGGTGTTTGTGACCGTCGCCCCATTGGTGTCGATCTGGACAGGATCGCTGTCGCCTTGCTGAAATACCTGTTCGACGCGATCGAGTGCGCCCCGCATCTGGTTACTGGTAAAGTTCAACGAGAGGTTTTTCGCGGTAAGATACATGCCGGCATTCAGGAAGGCGAAGACGGCCATTCCGACTGCCGCGGAGATTGCCCCTGCGATCATGACCTCGATGAGGGTAAAGCCGCTGCCGCGCCGAGGTGAGGAAAGGGTGCGCATGTTAGTCTCGGGCCCGGATCGTGACCATCTCGTAGCTGTAGGGTTTCGATCCGAAGTTGTAGTTGAGTCGAAAGGTGACGCGGCGGATGTCGGCGTTGTCGGGATTGGCGACGGCCGTTACGATGCGGGTGAGCGTCCCTTTGACCACGGCCCCGATGCCGCTGCGCCCTACAGAGACGTTCACCTGATTGTCGCCGCCGCCGTCGTCATCGTAGGTCGAACCGGTCGTGCCGGTGATGGTGAGGACGGTGGGTGCGTTGGTGGCGTCGAAGGAAACGCCGACTGCGGAGTCGATGTTCCGCTGCACGATGGCCCGGGCCTGGGCCAGGGTGCGCATCGCGGCAGCTTTGCGGTTCATCTCGATGAGCGCGCGCAAACCGGCGGCGCCGCAGAGGGCGATCATCCCCATGGCGATGATGACTTGGACCAATGCGATGCCCGCGGCGCCGCTTCGGCGTAGCATCCGCGTAGCGGTGGGGCAGGGCATGGGGCTGAGGTTTGGATTTGCGCGGTGGGCCATGGAGGATTCGGCAATGAAATAGCAGGCGGCGGACCATGTTATGGAGATTATGGAGCCCTCCTATTAAAGAGACTCCAGCTTCAAGATCCTCGGCCGAGCGCTCGCAAGATTGCGATAACGACTCCATTCGTCAGAGCCGGTGCCGTTGCAGAGATCATGACCGCCCAGTTTCCCGGACCGGCCATGGATTGCCGATTGAATTCCCCAATGGGCGCCCCTAGCATCCGCGCCCAATGAATCAACGCTTTCTTTTTTCCCTGTTGGGCGCGGTCGTGCTCAGCCTCGCCGGATGCCAGAAACCGGCGACCGACGAGATCGCGGTCGGCGAATTTGCGTCCCTCACCGGTAAAGAGGCGACGTTCGGGATTTCGTCGCATGAAGGCACGCTGCTCGCAGTGGAAGAAGCGAATGTGTCCGGCGGAGTGTTGGGCAAGAAAATCAAGCTCCTGACCGAGGACAACCAATCGAAACCCGGAGAGTCGGCGAACGCGGTGAACAAGCTGATCGCGAAGGACGGGGTGGTCGGGATCCTCGGCGAAGTGGCGTCGTCGCGTTCGCTGGAAGCCGCACCAATCTGCCAGGCGAACAAGATTCCGCAGATCTCGCCGAGTTCGACCAATCCCAAGGTGACCGAGACGGGTGACTACATTTTCCGCGTGTGTTTCATCGACCCGTTCCAGGGCACGGTGATGGCCAACTTTGCGAAGAAGACCCTGAAAGCGCAGAAGGTCGCGATCTTCACCGACGTGAAGAGCGACTACTCGAAGGGGCTCGCGAAGTTTTTTAAGGAGGGCTTTGTCAAAGCGGGCGGGCAGGTCGTGTCCGAACTCGACTACAACGGTGGCGACAAGGATTTCAAAGGTCAGCTCACGGCGATCAAATCGGCGGCGCCGGATGGCGTGTTCGTTCCGGGTTACTACACCGACGCGGCGCTGATCTGCATCCAGGCGAAGGAAGTCGGCATCAGCGTGCCGCTCTTCGGAGGGGATGGTTGGGAAAGCGAGAAATTGACGGAGATCGGCAAGGAGGCCGTGGAGGGCAATTACTTCAGCACGCACTATACGCCGGAGGCTGGCGGCGAGAAGGGCAAGGCATTCGTCGAGGCTTATAAAAAGCGCTTCAACGGCAAGCTGCCCGACGCGATGGCGGCACTCGGATATGATTCGGCGCTGGTGCTTTTCGACGCGATCAAACGCGCGGGCACGACCGAGGGGCCGAAGGTGCGCGAGGCGCTCGCCGCGACGAAGGACTTCGAGGGAGCGACCGGGAGGACGACGCTCAATGCGCGGCGCGATGCGGATAAGGCGGCGGTGATCCTGCAGGTGAAGGGTGGGAAGTTCAGCTACGTGGAAACCATCGCGCCTTGAAGCAGCGGGTCGCATTGAACCGCTGAGCTCGGCATGGATTGGTTTCTCCAGCAGCTCATCAATGGCCTCGCCCTCGGGGCGATCTACGCGCTCATCGCGCTGGGTTACACGATGGTTTATGGCGTCCTGCGCTTCATTAATTTTGCGCACTCGGATGTGCTGATGCTCGGCGCGTTCGCGGCGTTCTACCTTGCCCCGCACATCACGCCGCTGCTGGGCATCCAGTCGGTGCCTTCGGCGTTCGTCGTGATCATCGTATCTGCGGCGATCTGTGCAGTGATCGGCATGACCATCGAGTTTCTCGCCTATCGACCGCTGCGCAAACGACCGCGCCTCACCGTGCTCATCACGGCGATCGGCGTGTCGCTCTTTATCGAGTTTACCGGCCAGCATGAAAAGGTCTTCGGCGCTGCGACGAAATCCTTCCCGACCCTCCTGCCAAAGTCCGAGATCGTGATGGGCGCGCTCCGCTTTTCCAGCAATGACCTCGTCGTCCTCGTCCTCACCGGGGTCCTGCTTTTTGCGATGTGGTTCATCGTCCAGCGCACCAAGATCGGCATGGCGATGCGCGCCGTTTCCTTCAATGAGCAAGCCGCCGCGCTCATGGGCGTGAACGTCAACGGCATCATCTCGTTCACTTTCGGCCTCGGCTCCGCACTCGCGGCGATCGCCGGCATTTTCTACGCGATGCGCGCGCCTGGCATCGAACCGCTCATGGGCGTGCAACCCGGCCTGCGCGCGTTCATCGCCGCGGTGCTCGGCGGGATCGGCAATCTTCCCGGCGCCGCGCTCGGTGGCATCGTGCTCGGGTTGCTCGAGACGTTCTTCGGCGGCATGCCCGGTCTGTCGAACTACCGCGACGGCATCGCGTTCGCGATCCTCATTCTCATCCTGCTCTTCCGGCCCGCCGGCCTGCTCGGAAAGCTGCACACGGAAAAAGTCTGATGCGCGGGAAAGAGAAACTCTTCCTCCTCCTCGCCATCGCCGCCGCCGTCGGGCTGTCGATGGGCTCGCCGCTTTTCAACCGCTACTACCTCGGCATCGCCGTCGACGTTGGGATCAATATCATCCTCGCGGTCTCGCTCAATCTGATCAACGGACACACCGGCCAGTTCAGCCTCGGTCATGCCGGCTTCATGGCTGTGGGCGGCTACACCGCGGCGAAGCTCACGCTCGTCTTCGGCGCCAGCGTTCCGCCTGCGCTCCAGCCGCTGCTCTTCCTCGTAGCGATTCTGCTCGGCGGCATCGTCGCCGCGCTTGGCGGACTCGCGGTCGGCATTCCGTCGCTGCGGTTGCGGGGCGATTACCTCGCCATCGTCACGCTCGGGTTCGGCGAAATCATCCGCGTCATCTTCCAGACCAGCGAATTCTTCGGCGCCGCGACCGGCCTCACCGGCATCACGAAAATGACCACCTTCGGCTGGGCCTGGGCCCTGGCCGCCGTCATCGTTTACGTCGTGGCCTGTATCGTGAACTCCACCTACGGCCGCGGCTTCATCGCCGTGCACGACGACGAGATCGCCGCCAGCGCCATGGGGATCAATCCCACGCGCTATAAGGTCACCGCCTTCGTCATCGGCGCATTTTTCGCCGGCATCGCCGGAGCCCTCTACGCGCACCACAAGCTCGTGCTGAAACCCGACGGCTTCGACTTCGTCAAGAGCATCGAGATCGTCGTGATGGTCATCCTCGGCGGCTTGGGCCGCACGGCCGGGGTCATCCTCGCCGCGATCATCCTCACCATCCTCCCCGAGTTGCTCCGGCCCATCGCCGAGTATCGGATGATCATCTATTCGCTGCTCATCATCGCGCTGATGCTCACCCGTCCGCAGGGTCTGTTCACCTTTGGGAAGAAAGGGACGGTCAAGTGAGTGAGTCGCTGCTCGAATGCGAAAGGGTCACGATCAAATTCGGTGGCCTCACTGCGGTCGCCGACCTCGACCTCCGCATCGGCGAGCAGGAACTCGTCGGCCTCATCGGCCCGAACGGCGCGGGCAAGACCACCGCCTTCAACCTCATCACCGGCGTCTATCAGCCGACCTCGGGCGCGATCACTTTCGGCGGACAGCCAACGGCTGGTGTGAAGTCGCACGTTCTCTCCTGCCGCGGCATCTCCCGCACGTTCCAAAACATCCGCCTCTTCGCCTCCATGTCGGTGCTCGATAACGTGCGCACCGCCATGCAAGGCAACCGCGCCCAGCGCGTGCGCGACGCGCTCTGGCGGGGCGCCGCTTTCCGCGAGAGCGAGGCCCGCGTCGAACACGAGGCCATGGAACTCCTCAAGATCTTCAACCTCGACACCTTCCATGAAGCCGAAGGCAAGTCGCTGCCCTACGGCGACCAGCGCCGCCTCGAGATCGTCCGCGCCCTCGCCACGCAGCCCAGGCTGCTGCTCCTCGACGAACCCGCCGCCGGGATGAACCCGACCGAAAAGGAGCAACTCATGGAGTTGATCCGCTTCGTGAAGGACAAATTCAAAATCGCCGTGCTGCTCGTCGAGCACGACATGAAAGTGGTCATGGGCATCTGCGAGCGCATCGCCGTCCTCGACTACGGCAAAAAGATCGCCGAAGGCACGCCCGAGGAAATCCGCAGCAACCCGAAAGTCATCGCGGCTTATCTCGGCACGGAGGATGAAGACGATGCTTGAGGTCCGCGATCTCCACGTGAATTACGGTGCGATCAGCGCCCTGCACGGCATTTCCCTGAAGGTGCCCAAAGGCCAGATCGTCACGCTCATCGGCGCGAATGGCGCGGGCAAGACGACCACCTTGCGCGCCATCTCCGGGCTCGTGAAACCGCGGTCCGGCGTGATCAATTTCGACGGCCACGACATCGAAGCGCTGCCCGCTCACCTCATCGTCGGGCGCGGCCTCGCGCACAGCCCCGAGGGGCGGATGATCTTCGCCAATCTCAGCGTCATCGAAAATCTCCGCATGGGCGCCTACCTGCGGAAAGACCACGGCGGGATCGCGAAAGACCTCGCCTACATTTACGGCATCTTTCCGCGGCTGAAGGAGCGCGAACAGCAAATCGCCGGCACCCTGAGCGGCGGCGAACAGCAGATGCTCGCGATCGGCCGTGCGCTGATGAGCCAGCCGAAGTGCCTCATGCTCGACGAGCCGTCGCTCGGCATCGCTCCGCTGCTCGTGAAAACGATTTTCGAGAAGATCGTGGAGATCAATCGCGAGCTGGGGATCACCATCCTGCTGGTCGAACAGAACGCGAACCTCGCGCTGAAAATCTCGCATTACGGCTACGTGCTCGAGACCGGGAAGATCATCCTTGAGGACACCTCCGCCGCCCTCCGGGCGAATGCCCAAGTCCGCGCCGCGTATCTCGGCGGCTGAGTAGAGGCATCCCACCCTCGGATCGTGCATTTCCAGGCTTCCGGGGAGCGCACGCGTCTCGCGTGCTGGTTGCGGCGTCCCGCCGCGCCGGACTTTGGAGCGCGGCTTCGATCCGGTGGGATCGCACGACATCGGGGCGTTTGCGGAAAGTTCGTTTCGGCGGGACGCCGAAACCAACCCGCGAGACGCGTGTGCTCCCCGGCGCCGTGTGCAGGGGCTGAGGGGGGAGACTCGACTGCATTCTGTCGCTCCGCCGCCCGCCATTTCGCTCGGGATGACAGGAGATTTTGGTTTCCGGGACAACTTTCTGAGCCGAGCCGCGTCGCGCCGAGCGCGGCCGCCCGCCGCCACCGAGGCGCTGTCGCGGGAGGAAGCCAACCGATGCACAGTCTGCGCCAAGCGGTGTGGAGCGCGGCGTGGGCGCGGGCGTTACGGTGGGGGTGTCATCAACCCTCAACCTCTCCTCCTTCATCATGAATCCATATCTCTGGTCCCTGGTTGGTTTCCTTTGCGCGGCCTGCGTGACGTCGTTTGTCGGATACTTCATCGGCCATTCTTCATAGCGGGCTGATGAGACCCGCGGTTCCGGCAACGGCTGGGCCGCGGGGTTATTCCGGGAAAAAGAAACGCGGGGCCTTGTCAGCCCCGCGTTTTCATTGGTTCGGATGCGGCGTGCGGGCCGGGATCAGAAAGGGATGTCGTCTTCCGGCGCGTCGAGGTCGGGATCAGCGGGAGCGCGCTTCGGAGGAGGCGCTGACGGGCGACCTCCTGCGGGACGTGCGGGGCGGCTTTCGCCGCCGCTGTATTCGCCACCACCACCGCCGCCGCCGGCGGCACCATCGCGGCTGCCGAGGAGTTGGATCATTTCGCCCACCACTTTCATTTTGGTGCGCTTTTGCCCGGTGGCTTTGTCGTCCCAGCTATCGAGTTTGAGCCGGCCTTCGATGAAGACGGGGCGGCCTTTTTTCAAATACTCGCCGGCGACTTCGGCCTGGCGGCCCCACAGTTCCACGTCGACGAAGGTCGTCTCTTCCTGCTTTTCGCCGGCGTCGTTGGACCACGTGCGGTTCACGGCGAGGCCGACCTGCGCCACCGCGGTGCCCTTCGGGGTGTATTTGACCTCGGGATCGCGGGTGCAATTCCCGATCAGCATCACTTTGTTGAGGTTGGCCATGGCGGTGAGGGCGTGGCGGGAGGCTTAGGCTGCGGCGACGGCTTTCTCGGCCTTCTTGGCGCCGAGCTTCTGGTAGTGCTGGCGGTAGACTTCTTCGTCGAGGTTGAAGCGGGCGCGCAGCTTGTCGATGGCGGTGGGCTCGGCCTGGAAGACGAAATTCACGTAGTACCCGGCGTCGAGCTTGCCGGCGACGTAGGTGAACTGGCGGCGGTCCATCTTCTGGACCTGTTCGACGCGGGCTCCTTCTTTTTTGAATTCGCCTTCGAGGCGTTCGATGACTTCTTTGGCGCCTTCTTCGGTGCCCTTGATGTTGAGGACGAAAAGTCCTTCGTAGCGGTTTTTCATTTTAGGTTGGGTTGTTGGGTTGTTCGTTCTCCCTCTGTTTCTTCATCTTCATCTTTTTTCGTCCGGGCGGGGAGACGCAGATGAAGATGAAGAAACAGACGAAGAGGGGTCAGTTAAAGGCGTTCATCGCGGCAGCGAGTCCGCGGGTCTGTGCGCAGTCGATCGCCTCCACAGCGCGGGCGAGACTCTGCGCCAGCGGCTCCCGTTCGTCCAAGGCAAATCGCCCGAGCACGTGGTCGACGACATCGCCGGCGGCGCTGCCAATCCCGATGCGGAGACGGGGAAAACTCTGGGTGCCGAGGTGTTCGATGAGGGATTTGAGGCCATTGTGCCCGCCGGACGAGCCTTCCGCCTGGAAGCGGAGCTTGCCGAGCGGGAGCGCGAGGTCGTCGAGCACGATGAGGGTTTCGGTGGGCGGGATTTTGTAAAAGGAGGCGACGCTTTTCACGGCCTGGCCGCTCAGGTTCATGAAAGTGAGCGGCTTGCAGAGCTGGACGGCGCCCGCTTTCGCCACCTCGGCCTGCCAGCGGCGCTCGCGGGTCCAGGTGGCCCGCTCGCGGCTGGCGAGGCGGTCGAGGACGGCGAAGCCGACGTTGTGCCGGGTTTCGACGTACTCGCGGCCCGGATTGCCGAGGCCGACGATGAGGCGAAAGGGCGGGGCATCCACGGTTGGACTCGACCTCGGGAGGGAGTGGAACGCGTGGATGCCCCGGAGAGGTTACTTCTTGGCGGGAGCGGCCTTGGCGTCCTTGGCCGGGGCGGCCTTGGCATCCTTGGCGGCGCCAGCGGCGGGAGCGGCGGCGTCTTTCTTTTCCTTGAGCACTTCGGGCTCCGCGGTTGCGGAAGCCACCGGCTCGACTTCGACCTTCGGCGCGGCGACCCGGACGACGGTGAGTTCGCCATCGAGCGGGCAGGTGACGCCTTCAGGGAGTTTGACATCCTTCACGTGGATGGCTTCGCCGACGTTCAGGGCGGTGACGTCGAGGGTGATCATCTCGGGCAGATCCTTGGGCAAGCACTCGATTTCGAGTTCATGGATGTTGATTTCGAGAATGCCGCCGAAGTTCTTGACGCCGGAGGGTTCGCCGAAGGCCGCGACCGGGATCTTCGCGTGGAGGATCTCGTCGGCCTTCACGGCGTGGAAGTCCACGTGGAGGACGGTGCGCTTGATCGGGTCATGCTGCACTTCCTGGATGAGCGCGAGGCGGTTGCTGCTCTTGCCGCCGTCCGCAATCTCGAGATCCACGAGGAGATGCTCACTGGTGGCGTGGGCGAGAAGGTTGTGGATCTCCCGGGCGTTGACGGACACCGGTTGGGGCACGTCCTTGCCGCCGTAGACGACGCCGGGGACGAGTCCCTGCGCCTTGATTTTATTGACCGCAGAACGCCCGATACCGGTGCGGGTCTGCGCGGTTAGTTTCAGTTGCTTGGCCATGATATGAGGTGGGTTGTTGCGGGTGTTTAGACTTTGAAAAGCGAACTGACGCTCTCGTCGTCGTGGATGCGTTTGATGCCTTCGCCGATCAGTTCGGCGATGCACAGTATGGTGATGGGAAAGCCATCGCCGCTGCGCACGGGCACGCTGTTGGTGGTGATGAGTTCGGTGATGGGCGACTTCTTCAACCGCTCGATCGCGAGGTCGGACAGGACGGCGTGGGAAACGCACGCACTGATATTTGCGGCGCCGCGCTCTTTGAGGATCTTTGCGGCACTGGTGAGGGTGCCGGCGGTTTCCGTGAGGTCGTCGACGAGGACGACATTGCGGCCCTCCACGTCGCCGATCACGTTGAGTGCTTCGATCTCGGTGGGACTCTTGCGGCGCTTCGCGACGATGGCGAGGCTCGTGCCGAGCGCTCCGGCGTAGGCAGAGGCCATCTTGAGCCCTCCCACGTCGGGCGAGACGACCACGGGGTTGTCGAGATTCTTCGACTGGAGGTAGCGGATGATGACCGGCGCGGCGAAAAGGTGATCGACCGGGATATCGAAAAACCCGGCGACCTGCTGGGCGTGCAGATCCATGGTGAGCACGCGATCCACGCCGGCGGCGACGAGGAGATTGGCCACCAGCTTGGCGGTGATCGGAACGCGTGGCTGGTCTTTGCGATCCTGCCGGGCGTAGCCGAAAAAGGGAATGACCGCGGTGATCCGCGCCGCGCTCGCCCGCTTCGCCGCGTCCACCATGATGAGCAGTTCCATCAGGTTTTGGTTCGTCGGCGGGCAGGTCGGCTGGACGAAGAAGACATCGCGGCCCCGGATGTTTTCGTCGATCTTGACGAAGGTCTCCCCATCCGGGAAAGAGGTCACCGTGGCATCGCCGAGGGGCTGGCCGACATACGCGCAAATCCGCTGTGCAAGCTGGCGATGGGCCGAGCCGCAGAAGATCTTCATCTCGGTTTGTGAGCGGAACATTTGCTGGGAAAAAAGGGACGGCGACTCTAAGGGTGGTTTCCTCAAAGACAACCGGAAAATGACGCACTGAAGCCCTGCGCCCTTGAGGTTCCGTTCTGGGGATGAGGCGGGCAGCGTTCCGGCGCCGAGTCGACGCCCGAGCAGCCGTGGAAGCGGCTCGGGGAGAGTCAAGGGGGCGTGAAAAAACCCTTTACACCCGCGTTTCGACCTCCTAGTTCTCACCGTCAACGAGAACCAACCTCGTCAAAAAACCCAATAACCAAGGAGAAAAACCCTCATGAAAGCAATTGCATACAGCCTCATCGCTGGCCTCGCCCTCGCGGGCAGCGCCTTCGCCGGCAAGGAAATCAAAGAATACAAAGCACCGGTCGAACCGTGCTTCAAGGATACCGAGCTCCAGCTTGATCTGTTCGGCGCCTACGTCGCCACCGAAGGCGGCGGAATCAACGATGGATTTGGTGGAGGCCTCGGTCTCAACTACTTCTTCAGCCGTAACCTCGGCGTCGGTGCAGACGCGATGATCTACGACGGAGACGCCCCCGGTGTCTGGGCCTACACCGGCAGCCTGATCGCCCGCTTCCCGGTCGAACTCGGCGGCCTGTGCCTCGCTCCTTACGTCTTCGGCGGCGGCGGTTACCAGAGCGGCGCTCAGCACTCTGGCACCTTCCACGCTGGTGCTGGTCTTGAATTCCGCATCGTGCCCGAGAAGTTCGGCGTCTACGCTGAAGGCCGTTACACTTGGGTCGGTGGCCCGAGCGATGACAATACTCAGGCTCGCGTCGGTGTTCGTCTCGTCTTCTAAGGAAGGCTAGGCAGAACTCTGCAACTCACGAACCGCCGGAGTCGAAAGGCTCCGGCGGTTTTCTTTTTGTCCACCGGCAGGGCCGCGAAACGAAGGCGTCTGCGGGGACAGTCCGTGCAGGAAAAGCGGCAGAACGCCCCCTCGTCAGGAGAGTCGAGTCGCGGAGGAATTCCCTGAGGCCTGCGGCGCCTGCTCCACGAGATCCTTGAAGCGCCGCAGGTTTCGCTGGAGGCGCGATTCGAGTTGTTCGCGGTCTTCCCACCCGCCTTCCGGATTGTAGCGCATCTTCAGCAGGACCTCCGTCTTCCCCCCACCGGCGTTCTGAAAACAGACCACGCCCGAGCTGTCTGGTCCGGACAGCGTCCTCCACGCGAGGCGCCGCTCGGGGATGCGCAGGGTGATTTCGCAAATCGACTGGAAGAGTTTCCCCATCGCCTCGCTCGTCAGGCTGAAACGGCGATCGTCCAGCCAGGCTGCCTCTTTTACGCCATCCATGAACGAGGAAAACTCTTCGATCCGGCTCCATCGCTCATAGACTTCCTTAATCGGAGCGTGGACGACGACAGCGTGTTCGACGGATAAAATCGAATCGGGCGACATGGGAAATGAGATGACCCGCACATAAGTCCGGAACATCACGATCGCAACCCGCGAACGCGCCTGTGGCGGAATATTTTTCGTCGTTACTGGGGAGGCGCTGGGGCCGTGGGCAGTTTCGGCGGCGGCAGTGTCGCCCGCGTCTCCACCCGTTTCAGGAGCTTGAAAATATCGCTATCGGTCGAGAGGACGAGCGTCGTGTCCCTGGCGAGCACTTTGCGGTAGGTCTCCATGCTCTTGAGGAAGGCGAAGAACTCAGAGGCTTCCGGGCTGACGGTGTAGGCGCGGGCGTAGATCTCCGAAGCCTTCGCATCCGCCTCGCCGCGAATGCGCTGCACTTCGCGGTAGGCGGTCGATTGGATTTCGTTCAAATCGCGTTCTTTCTGCCCGGCGACCCGCGCCGCCTCGCCCTCGCCTTCCGAACGGAAGCGCTGCGCGATCTGCTGCCGCTCGCTCATCATCCGCTGGTAGATGCGCTCCAGCACGTCGTTGTTGTAGTTCACCCGCTTCAGCCGCACATCCAGGAGTTCGATGCCAAACTCGGTGAGCTTCGCCGCGGCCGCGGTCTTGATGTCGCTCTCGATTTTCCCGCGTCCTACTTCGATCTGCCGCAGGGTCCCGATCGTGGCTCCGCCGGCTTGCGCTTTGATGATGCTTTCATCGTGCTGCGGTTTGCGCGCTTTGTCGGTGCGCACGATTTCGACCAGCTCGTTCCGGGCGATGGCGTTGCGAATCTCACTCCCCAGAATGTCATCGAGCCGCGACTGCGCGCTTCGCTCATCGCGCAGGCGCACGAAGAAAGGCAGCGGGTCGCGAATCCGCCACCGCGCGAATGCATCCACGTGAATGTAGGTCTTGTCCTTGGTCGGGATTCCCACCGGGGCGCCGTCCCATTCGAGGAAGCGCTTGTCCAGCCGGTTCACCGTCTGGATGAACGGTGTCTTGAAGTGCAGCCCGGGTTCCGTGACGGGCTCGCCCACCGGGCGGCCAAACTCCGTGACCACGACCTGCTCGGTCTGCTGCACGGTGTAGAATGCGCCCGGCACCACGAAGAGCAGTACCAGGACGACGATGAAGAGGAAGAGCGAGCGGATCATCGTGTGCCCTCCGCGGTCTTGAGTTGAAGGAGAGGCAGGATTTGTTTCAAGGATTCGTCCACAATAATTTTCGGTCCGAGCTGCGGGATGACTTCAGCCATCGTTTCGTAATAAATGCGCGTTCGAGTGATGTCCGGCGCCTTGAGATACTGCTCGAGCGTCGCCCGGAAGCCCGCCACATCGCCCTCGGCTTCGTTCACCCGCTTAAACTGGTAACCCTCCGCACTCCGGAGTTGCATGTCCGCCTCCCCTTTCGCCTTCGGCACCACCTTGTTGTATTCCCCGTTCGCGATGTTGATCATATTTTCCCGCTCCTGCTGGGCCCGGTTCACCTCGTTGAATGAGTCCACCACCTGGCGGGGCGGATTCACATTCTTCAGTTGCACCTGATCGACCCGCACGCCGAGCCCATACTGTTTTGCGAAGTCCTGCATTTTGCTCAACGCAGTCACTTCGATTTCCTGCCGCCCGATCGTGATCACCTCATCCACCGTCCGGTCCCCGATCACCTCGCGCATCGCGGCCTCCGACAGGTCGCGTAGCGTCTGCCCCGGATCGCGCACGTCGAAGAGATACTTCCGCGGGTCCTCGATGCGATATTGCACCACCCACTCCACGAGCGCCGCATTCAGGTCGCCGGTCACCATCGATTTTTGTTCGTCGATGTCGCTCGCCACTTGGTCCGGATTGGTCGAGCCGCGGGTGATGAATCCGAATTCCATCTTCAATTGGCGCCGCGTCGGCAGCACCACCACTTCATCGATCCCCAGCGGCAGCTTGAAGTGGAGCCCGGGTTCAGTGGTCCCGAGATAGCGTCCGAAGCGGAGTGCCACCCCCTCGGATTCCGCCGGCACGGTATAGAATGCGGTCCACAGCGTCATCACCACGAGCAGGAGCACGATCCCCATCGAGATCAGTCGTGTCGAAGGAATCTGGGGCCGAAACGGCGGGAGAGAAGGCGGTTCTTTGTAGGACACGCCCGGACGTTAGCCCCGGATCCCGGATCGGCAACGATCCTCTTCCCCTCGTCCGAGAAGAGCATCGACATCGACCATCGCGCTGATTTCTTTCCGGCCATGCCCGCCTTGCTCCGCCGTCGCGAATGCCTCGTCCCTACGTGGCGCGGCTGGTTGGTCGCTGGCGTCATGCTCGCACTGGCGGGCTTTGCCTTCGTCCGCGGCATTTTCCCCTGGCTCGCCGTGCAGGATTCCATTCCCGGCGGGGTGCTCGTCGCGGAAGGTTGGGCGCCCGATTACGCGCTCACGCGGGTCATTGAGGAGTTTCGCGCGCAGCCCTACAGCGGCATCTACGTCACCGGCATTCCCATGGAGAAAGGCGGGGTGCTCTCCGAGTATGGCACCTTCGCCGAACTCAGCGCGGCGACGCTCGTCCGCCTCGGTGCTGATCCGCAGACCGTTCACGCGGTCTCTTCACCCGAGGTCCGCAAAGACCGCACCTACGCCACCGCCGTTGCCCTGCGCGAATGGCTGCGCGTCCACCAGGTTCCCAGCGATCGGGTGAACGTCGTCTCGGTCGGCGCGCATTCCCGCCGCACCCGGCTCCTCTTCGAAAAAGCGTTCGGCCCGGACACCCGCGTCGGCATCATTGCCATCCCGCATCGGGACTTCGACTCCGCGCAGTGGTGGCGGTCCAGCCAGGGATTTCGCATCGTGACCGGGGAGGTCATCGCCTACGCCTACGCCCGCCTGCTCTTTCGCGCTGAGCCGTAGCGGGTAGTCGGGAAATTCAAAACGGCAGGTCATCCCGAGGGACCGAACACGCGGGCGTGATTTTTGGGGCGGGATGAACCGGCGGGCGGACAAGGAGCGGCGAACTCCAGTTCGCCGACCCCAAACGCGCGCAGCGCCACTTCTCGAGGAGGTGCGGGGGAGGGAAGTGGCGCTGCGCGCGCCGGGAGGACGGCGAAGTGGACTTCGCCGCTCCTTGCGCACGCGACTCCGAACGGCCTTGGAAAGCCAGCAGGTTCATTGGCAGCGGAGCGTAACGAAGCCGAGGGACCCCGGCCTCCGAAGCA
>JANPHH010000499.1:0-2111 GCA_031424375.1 Chthoniobacter sp.
AAGACCAGCGAGCGCCCGCCGGAAAATGGCGCGCAGTTCAAAACAGGCGTCGGCGTTTCGCTGTCCGACACGATGAAGAAAGCCATCGCGTTGAAAGTCGCCGAGGTCGGTGAGGCGAAAATTGCGCCGACCTTCACCGTCCCGCTCTCGTCATCCGCAAACGAAATCTCCGGCTGGCTCACGGCGGAGCAGGCCGCGCTCGTGAAGCCCGGCATGAAAGTCGAATTGCGCACCGAGGGCGCACCGCAAACACGCGGCATCGTGAAGCGCATCGAGAAAGCTCCCTATGCGACGCTCGGCGATTTTGAGGTCTTGGTGGAAACGGCGACCCCACTCGAAACGGGCGTGCGTGTGCAGGCGACATTCCGCGCCACGCAAGGCGAGGCCGTGACCGCCGTTCCACGCTCGGCACTGCTCAAGACGGCGGAAGGCAATTTCGTCTATGCGGTGAATGGCGAATACTTCGTCCGCACGCCCGTGAAGGTCGGAGCGTTGAGCGACGAACACGCGGAAATCACCGATGGCCTCTACACCGGCGACCAGGTTGTCGTCTCGCCCGTGATGTCACTCTGGCTCGCGGAACTCCAAGTCCTGCGCGGCGGCAAAGCCTGCACTTGCGGCCAGTAATTATGCTGCACCGCCTTCTCGACCTCGTGATGCGGCAGCGCGCCGCCGTGATGCTCGCCATGCTCGTGCTCATCGCCGTCGGCGTGTGGGCGGCACTGCGGCTGCCCATTGATGCCGTGCCGGACATCACCAACCCGCAGGTGCAAATCAACACCGTCGTGCCCGCGCTCGCGCCGGAGGAAGTCGAGAAGCTCGTCACCTTCCCAATCGAAAGCGAAATGGCCGGCCTGCCCGAGATGGTGGAACTGCGTTCGCTGTCAAAATTTGGCCTCTCGCAAATCAATATGACCTTCAAGGACGGCGCGGACTTGTATCGCCTGCGCCAGCTTGTGACCGAGCGGTTGCAAGGCGTGCTCGACGAATTGCCGCCCGGCCTGTCCCCGAAGCTCGCGCCCATCGCCACGGGTCTCGGCGAGATTTTCTACTACTCGCTCGACTATACGCCGGAGGCGAAACACAAGCCCGCCACGCGCGAAGAACAGCTCATGGCGTTGCGGCAGATTCAGGAATACAGCGTGAAGCCGTTGCTGCGCGGCACGCCGGGCGTCGCGGAGGTGAACACAAGCGGCGGCTACGAAAAGCAAATCGTGATTCAGCCTGACGTGGCACGGCTCGCGTCGGCGGGCCTTTCACTCGATGCGCTGGCGGAAATCGTCGCGCAGAACACACGCAACGCAGGGGGCGGCTACGTGGAAATCGGCGGCGAACAACTCATCGTGCGCGCCGCAAGCCGCGTCACCACGACCGATGAAATCGCGAAGCTGCCGCTGAAATTCGCAGGCGGCGTGAAGCCCATCCTGCTCGGCGAAGTCGCCACCGTCGGCATTGGTGCAAACTTCCGTACTGGCGCGAGCACGGACAACGGGACGGAAGCACTCGTCGGCGCGACCATCATGCTCGCGGGGGAAAACTCGCGGCTCGTCGCACAGGCAGTGCGCTCAAAGCTCGCGGAGATTCTGCAAAAGTTGCCGCAAGGTGTCGTCATCCGTCCGCTCTACGACCGCAGCGAATTGGTGAACCGCACCATCGGCACCGTGGAAAAAAATCTCGTGGAGGGCGCACTGCTTGTCATCGTCGTGCTGTTCGCACTGCTCGGCAATTGGCGCGCGGCGCTCATCGTCGCACTCGTCATCCCGCTCGGAATGCTTTTTGCCATGACCGGCATGGTCGAGCTGCACTTGAGCGGAAATCTGATGAGTCTCGGCGCGATTGATTTTGGCCTCATCATTGATGGCGCGGTCGTGATGGTGGAAAACATCGTGCGCCATCTCGGCGAACGGCAGCACGCGCTTGGACGCCGCCTCACCGCCACCGAGCGCGCGAAGGAGGTGCTGCGCTCCGCAAAGGAAGTGGCGAACCCGATGTTCTTCGGCGTGCTCATCATCACCGTCGTCTATCTGCCCATCCTCGCGCTCCAGGGCATCGAGGGGAAAATGTTCAAGCCGATGGCTGTTGTCGTGATGCTCGCGCTCGGCGGCGCGCTT
>JANPHH010000500.1:0-1755 GCA_031424375.1 Chthoniobacter sp.
CACGATCACCGAGCCGGCGGTGGGCGCTTTCGCCGGCGTGTTCGCCAGTGTCGGCGGTGTGGCCGCAGATACGGCCAGGATCAATCTGCTGCTGGGCAGCTTCGGCACTCCGGCCAATCAGAACACACTCGTGGGCAGCGATCCTAACAACTTGAACGACGTATATCTGGAGAATCAAGGCGCCACGACGGTGCTCAATCTGTCGCGAGGCGGCTCGGCAGCGGGCACGGTGACCGGTGTCGTGCAGGACGATAATGTTGGAAATCCGACGGTGGCGACGGCCGGCACGATCACCCTGGTGGCCGGCAATCCGCCGGTGCCACTCTTGTTTGCGCCGGGCGGCGTGGAACGCGCGCTTCCGGACGTGGAGAGCACGCAGACCACCTTGGAAGAAACGCTGCCGGGTGGGGAGCCGGCTTCGACGGATGGTAGAATGACACCCGGAAATGCGAAGACCTCGTCCGCGATTCTTACTCAGGCTGAACTCGACTCCGCCGTCTCCGCAGCGCTGGCCCGATGGGAGTCGTCGGGTTTAAGTCGTGACCAGCTCGCCACGCTCCGCTCCGTGAAATTTGAAGTCGCCGACCTGCCGGGCTGGTATCTCGGCGAGGCGGGCGGCAAGCGCATCCGCGTGGACAACAACGCCGGCGGCCACGGCTGGTTTGTCGATGCGACGCCGAGCGAGGACGCGGAGTTTGCAGGCGTCCCGGAGGGACAGCAGAAATTAGCCGGTGGTGAAGCGAGGAACGAGCGCAACCACCGGAACCAATTGAAAACCGAACGCACCCCGGCAGGGGTGCTGGAAATCTCCGCCGCCCCTGCCGGGGCGGGATCGCGTATCATGCCAGGGTCCGGTGGTTTCGCTCGCGGACTCGCTTCACCACCGGCTAATTTCCGGGATCCCTCCGGGACACGAAACGCGCATCCGATTTCCGCCACGCGCCGCTGCACCGATCCGGCGAGCGCGCCCGCGGGCCGCATTGATCTGCTCACCGCGATCCTGCACGAGATGGGTCACGCGCTCGGGCTCGAGGACACTTATGCGCAAGAGGATCGTGACAGCCTGATGTATGGCTTCCTGACCAAAGGCGAGCGCCGCCTGCCCGCCAAAGGCCAGGCCCTCGGCGCGACGCCGCACGCGGAGGCGCACCCGCATTTCCTCGGCACGCCGCTGACCATCGGCGACCTGCCCGCGGGGAAGACGGTGACGATCACCTATGTGGTCACGATCGCCGGCACGCCGACCAGTGTCAGCAATCAAGGCACCGTCTCCGGCGGCAACTTTGCCAACGTGCTCACCGACGACCCTACCGTCGCGGGCGCGGCGAATCCCACGGTCACGCCCGTCGAGTTGCCGCCCACCGTGAGCAACGTGAGCAAGGGTGTGAATGAAGACGTGGTGACCGCGTTTTCCGCCGCCGATTTCACGCCCGCCGGCTACAGCGATCCGAATGGCGATGCGCTCGCGACCGTGCGCATCACTTCCTTACCCACGAACGGCGTGCTGAAGATCAGCGGAGCCACTTTCATCGTGCCGCAGGATATCGCCATCGCGAACATCGTCACCCTCACCTACACCTCGAACCTCAACTACAACGGTCCCGACAGCTTCGGCTGGAACGGCTCCGACGGCACGCTCTTCGCCACGACCGGCGCGACGGTGAATGTCACGGTCGCCCCGGTGAACGACAACCCGGTGGCCAACCCGGACACCATCGTGCGGTATCCCTCGCAGAGCGTGAAGGTGCGGATCAG
>JANPHH010000501.1:0-8871 GCA_031424375.1 Chthoniobacter sp.
GCGAGGATGTCGCCGATCTGGCCCACGCCGGTGCCGTAGGGCACGTCGTGGCTCTTGCCGAAGTCTTCCTTGTCCTTGAGATGGCTGCTGATGATCCGGCCCTTCAGCGTCTTCACGGCCCAGAGCGGATTGATGCCCGTGGTCTGCCAGTGGCCGGTGTCGGCACACGCGCCGATCCGTGGGTCACGATCCTTCGTCAGCTCGAGGATGAAATAGGGATCCCACATGCGGTAGTTCGGTTTGTCCGGCCGGCGCGGGTGGTCATGGAAACCCACGCGGATGTCGAATTCCTTCACCATCTTCTCGATCGTATCGATCGCCTCGAAGGACTCCGTGGTGATCGCGTAGAGCCCGAGCTTTTTGCCAAAGGCGAACAGCTTCCGCGCCTCCGCTTCTTCCGTAGGGATCGCCACCACGCCGTAGTTCACCGCCTTGATCTTATGCTGCGCGAGCTTCGCCACTACCTTCGCGAACGTCTCGTCCGACGCATTGTGATCCCACTTCACATCCGGCTCCTCCTTGCTCAGCTTCTGGCCGGGGTAAAATTCGATGACCCGCGCGCCCGCCTGCGCCGTCTTTTCGATCGCTTCGAAAACGGTGAAACTCTTGAACGTGTAAGCCTGGCAGCCGATGGCGAAACCGTTGACCTTGTTTTCATCGGGAATCGGCTCGGCGTGCGTGAAGGTGACCGCCGCGAGCAGGAACGCTGCGGCACGAAAGAGGGAGGGGAGTGTTTTGAGCATGCGGGGAGTGAATTGAATTGAGCGATGATCCTTAGCGGGAACCCGGCGGGATGGAAGCTTGGTCGCGAGGCTTCCGGCCTTGCTCACGCCGGACCACAGGTGTATCCGGTTCGCATGCTGCCGATCCTCGAAGAACCCGCCGTGCGCGCCCGTGCCGCCGCCTTCTCTGTCGAGAAGTATCACCTCCTGTCCGGGCTTGGCGCGCTCGCCCCCAACGTCGAACTCATCCGTGGAGCCCTCGTCGAAAAAATGTCGCAATCACCCCTCCATGCTTCGATCGTCGAATTGCTTCGCGAATCCCTCAGTGTTCAGTTGCCCGAGGGATTTTTTCTCCGGCAGGAGAAGCCTCTGACCCTTGAAGACTCCGAGCCCGAACCCGATGTCGCGGTGATCTGCGGAGTGCGGCAGGATTTTCTTACCGCGCATCCCACCTCTGCCGCGCTGATCATCGAAGTCGTCGTCACCAGCGAACGCCTCGACCGCATCAAACTCGAACTCTACGCCGAAGCCGGCGTCCCAGAGTGCTGGCTCATCCTCGCCGAAGAACGCATCGTCGAACGCCACACCGAACCGCAAGGCGCTGCCTACTCGCGGGTGGAACGCGCCACCTTTCCGGCGACCTTGGAGAGCACCACCTTCACCGGCCTCATCCTGCCGCCTTCGGGTTTGTTCCCAGGCTGAGACTGCACGGCTCGGTCAGGTGAGTTCGTTTCACAACGCCAACGCCACACGCACCTCCCGCCGGATCGCCCTCGCGTCGGCGTGTGCCTGCTTCATCTCCCTGCAGTAGCCTCGCTCCCGGGAGGGCGGATCCGCACGGCGTAATCGCTGAGGCGCTCGGCTTGAGGCAGCAGTGCCGACCACATCGGTTCCACGGGCAAAGCGAGTTCGATAAGATGATCCACCTGATGGGTTTTCGGGATGCGCACGTTCGCCTCCTCCAGGCGGGCTTTCACGTATTTCTCAGCGGCCTGCTGGAAATGAAAGCAGGCGTGATCCCGCGTCGGCGGCTTCCTTCGCCGCAAAAGCGATACGGCGAGGAGCCAGTCGGATTCCGCCTTCTTGATCCATTCACGCGTCGATGCCTTCATACATGACCTTTCCGTATTCGGTGACGTCGAGGATGAATGACTCGCGATCCTCGATCCGGCGCAGCAGCCGGTCCTCCGGCTCGACGAGCACGTCCACCGCAAATTTCGCGCGTACCATTCTGCGGATGCGCCAGCCGAGGTCACGCCGGTAGCGTTTCCGCGGCATCACCACCATCACATCCACATCGGAGTCCTGCGTCGGCTGGCCGTAGGCGTATGAGCCGAAAAGGATGATCCGGCGCGGCTTGAACGCAGCGGCGATCCCTTCGCAGTAGCGCTGGATGTCGGGCATCGGGATCATTGGTGAAAAGTAGGACTTCCATTCGTGCGCGGTCAATTCCGGCGCACTCACTTCGTCACGGCTTTCCGGGTGTAGTCGCGGCGTCGGGCTTCCCGCGCAGGTCGTGGCCCTGCTCATCCACGCCGAGGAGGCGCAGCGCCTCGGCTTCGGGCAGGCTGTCGAGGTTGATGACTTCGATGTCGCGGAGCAATTCGTTGCAGCGGATATGAGCCGCGCCTTGAAGGTGCTCCGTGTCAGTGCCAGTGGTGCACTTATCTCCATTCATGCGGGCAATAAGTCTTGCCCCAACCGCGCCAACTTCCATCACATACTCATGGCCCAAAGCTGGCGGCAATACTCGCGCTGAAGGTATCACGGACTTGTAAGTTGCGTCATTTACTCGTCTCTGACAGATGATGGCATCGTTAGCCAAGCGGAATTGGTAATACTGCCCGCCAGAGCCTCCTTGGTATCTCATCACAATGGCATTCGATTCAGCCTCCCCACGTCTGAATCGCGCGCGAATGGCATAATTCCCCCCAAGTGAAGCAGGCAGGCGCAGCAAGCGGGAGTTGGAACCAAGGTTGATCCACCCATCCTCCCACTTCACGCCGTTCTCCGGCGTGCGAAGGTCGGGCAAGTCCTCGGGCTTTGTGAACACCTTCACCCACTGGCCGGGTGGAAACTTCATGGCGGCGGCGGAGCCGGCGGGTGCGGAGACGCCGGAGGATGCCGGCGGGGGGCTTGCGAGGACGCAGCGGAAGCCGGTGTGGGATTGGCGAAGTCCGGGAGCGCGGTTGTTGCGTGCCGACGATAGCAGATGGCTACGGCTGAAGTAAGGCCACGCGGCACCGCGCCCCACACGGTCCGTGTACGAGGCATCAAACCAATCCTCGCACCATTGCCACACGTTCCCGCCCATGTCGTAGAGGCCATACGCATTCGCCGGGAAACTCCCGACCGGCGATGCCGTCGGGTTGCCATCGGTGTAGCCTTTAATCCACTGCTTTTCCATTCGGTTGTCATTCTCGTTCTTTTTCAGCGGCAAATTCGCGTGAAACGTCTCGTCTGCGTAGTTCCCCACTTTCTTAGTCGGCGGCCAGTCCTTGCCCCACGGGAAGTCCACGGTGTTCTTTCCGCTCTTTTCCTCCGGCGTGCCGCCCACTTCCGGCGGCAGCCCCACGGCCCAGCTCCATTCCTCATCGCTAGGCAGCCGATACTTCATGCCCTGCGGCAGTTTCCCCTCGGCGGTTTCCTTCGCTGTGAGCCATTGGCAAAAGGCCTGCGCATCCTTCCAGCTCACGGCGACGACGGGGTGTTCCGGCTCGCGCCCCACGGGCAAGCCGTCCTTCTCCAGTTTCTTCCACCAGTCGTCGGCCTGAGGGTTCGCCGCCGCATACTCGGCGTAGTCCCGCACCCGCGTGTCCCAGATACTGAAGAGCACGCGATCGCCTTTCGTCGGCCCGCCGCCGATCGGCACGGGGACGAACTTCATCCCGAGGGTGTTCACGAATGGCGTGTCTTTCGTCGCCGCAGCGGGTTGCGCCTGCTCGCGCGCAGCCAGGGCCGCCGCCGCTTCGAAACCCGTGGGTCCCGACCGCGGAGCCACCGGTTTCGGCTTCAGAAAATAAACCGCTCCGGCGACGGCAAAGACGGCGAGAAGTGCCGCTGCGACCAAAAGTGGCAACCTCGATTTCGATGACACGGACGTTGCGGCTGGCTCGGCGGGAGGACGAGTCACCGAGATGTTCGGCGCGCCGCCGCTGGCCTGGCGCCACATGGCCACCCGCTCCTCGGCTCCGGGAACGATGCCGCCGCCTTCGATGAATGCGGTGACGCTGGCGATCTGCTCGAGCAATTCCTCGTAGTTTTGTTGCCGCTCGTGCCGCTGCTTTTTCAGCATCTTGCCGACGAGGCGGGCGAGCGGGATGGGGCAACCAGGCATCACTTTCAGGATCGCCGGGAGCGGCGCGTGAAGATGCTGGTGGATGATGCTGACGCCGTCGGTGCCCTCGTAGGGCGGGCGTCCGGTGAGCATCTCGTAGAGGGTGCAGCCGAGGCTGTAGATGTCGGCGCGGACGTCGAGGGGCTTTTCGCCGCGAGCCTGCTCGGGGCTCATGTAGTGGGCGGTGCCCATGGAGGTGCCGGTCTGGGTCAGGCCGCTGGTATTGGTGAGCAGGCTCTTGGCGAGGCCGAGGTCGCCCACTTTCACGTCCCCCCGCTTGGAGAGGAAAAGGTTCGCGGGCTTGATGTCGCGGTGAATGATTTGGGCGGTCTGCCAGCCATGCTGCAAACCGCGGGCGACTTCGGCGCAGATGCGCAGGGCTTCGAGCGGCTCGAGCGCGCCGCCTTTGAGCCGCTGGCGGAGGTTCTCGCCCTCGATCAGCTCCATGGCGATGTAATGGCTGCCCTCGATTTCGCCGAAACTGAAGACGCGGACGATGTTCGCGTGGTTGAGCTGCGCGGCGAGGGTGGCCTCGCGCTGGAAGCGCCCGATGTAGTGCTCGTCGTCCTGGAGGTCGGCGGGGAGGAGCTTCAGCGCGACCATGCGATCGAGGGAAATCTGGCGCGCGCGATAGACGGCACCCATGCCACCCTGGCCGATCTTGGCGATGACCTCGAATTCGCCGAACTTCTGGAGATTCAGTGGCACGGGTCCGGCCTGCAAGGTGCCGCCGGGCGTGTGCGGCGTGGCATAGCCGGGGGGCGGAGTGTGCGCTTCGCAGGTCACGTCTTCATGCGATGGCGACGAGCCGACGATCGTGGGGACATCGGCGGACGCGGGCTCGCACTGGGGGGCATCGTCTTCGTCAGGCACGCAACGGCGAGTAACAGAAGGCCCCTGGTCCGCAAAGGGATAACGCGATCCCCGTGACGAGGCGGCGCGCTTTTGCAGTCGCGCCGCGTGGTGAATTCGCCGACAACGCCAATCCGTCATGCCACTTCTCATTAAGAACGGCCGGGTCGTGACGGCCGACAGCGATTTTCACGGGGACATTTATGCCGAAGGCGAAACGATCACGCGCCTCGGGCGCGACCTCGAGGCGCCGCCCGACACGGAGGTGATCGACGCCACGGGCAAGCTGGTTTTCCCCGGCTTCATCGATCCGCACGTGCATATTTACCTGCCGTTCATGGGCACGTATTCGAAGGACAACTATGAGTCGGGATCAAAAGCGGCGCTGGTCGGTGGGACGACGACGCTGATCGAAATGTGCTGCCCGTCGCGCGCGGAGGAGCCGCTCGCGGCGTTCGAGCTGTGGATGGCGCAGGCGGAGGGGAAGTCGGCGTGCGACTTCACGTTCCACATGGGCGTGACGAAGTTCGATGACGGCACGGAGGCGCAGCTCCGCGAGATCGTCGGGCGGGGAAACTCGTCGTTCAAAATCTTCCTCGCCTACAAGGGCGCCTTCGGGATCGACGACACGGAGCTCTACCGCACGCTGAAGCTGGCGCGGGAGCTCGGCGTGATCGTCACGGCGCACTGCGAAAACGAGACGCTGATCGCGGAACGGCAGCGCGAGCTGATCGCGGCCGGCATCACCGGTCCCGAGGGTCACCACGACAGCCGGCCGCCGCGGGTGGAGGCGGAGGGTGTGCATCACCTGATGACCTTTGCCGAACTGACCGGCGCGGCGACTTACATCGTGCATCTGAGCTGCAAGGAAGCGCTCGCCGAAGCGATCGCGGCGCGGCAGCGCGGGGTGCGCGTGGGCGTGGAGACGCTGATTCAGTATCTGCTGCTCGATAAGACGGATGCGGAGCGGCCGGACTTCGAGGGGGCGAAGTATGTGATGTCGCCGCCGCTGCGGGACAAGCGGAACCAATCCGTGCTCTGGAGCGGGCTGAAGACCGGGCTGATTCAAACGGTTGCGACCGATCACGCGCCGTTCGATTTCGTGACGCAGAAGCCGATGGGGCGCGACGACTTCACCAAGATCCCGAATGGCATCCCATCGCTCGAAGACCGCATCAACCTGCTCTACACGCACGGCGTGCGCCGCGGGCGGCTGAGCTTGAATCAGTTTGTCGATGTCGCGAGCACGCAGGCGGCGAAGCTCTTCGGGCTCTTTCCGCGCAAAGGCTCGATCGCGGTGGGCAGCGATGCGGATCTGGTTGTCTTCGATCCCGCGTGGCTGGGCACGATTTCCGCCGCCACGCAGAGCATGGCTGTGGATTACAGCGCCTTCGAAGGCTGGCCGCTCGAAGGGCGCGTGGACACCGTGACCGTGCGCGGCGAGGTCGCGGTGCGCGGGGCGAAGTTCGTCGGCACGATCGGCCGCGGAAAATATCTCGCGCGGCCAGCGATTCACTGAGCGGTGCGCCACAGCTTGCGTTCGCGCACCCATTCGGCGACCAGCGCGCGGAAGGCGGCGACCGGCGGCTCATCGGCTTCGCCGCGCCAGACCATCACGAGCGGCACGGCGAAAGTCGGGGTGAGCCGCGCCAGGCTCCAGCGCTTGGAAAGATCGGTTTCGCCGAGACTCTCCGGCACGATTCCGAGCCCGGCGCCGCTCTCGACGTAGCGAACCACGGTGCCGATCAGGCTCGGCGTCTGCACGAGCTTCGGGGTGAAATTGGCGCGACGACAGGCGGCGAGAATTTCATCGTGCAGGCCGGCGCCTTCGCGGCGGGCGAGGATGATCAGCGGCTGGCCGGCGAGCTGCCGCCAGGGCACGGATTTTTTTCCCGCCCATGGATGCGTGCGCGGAATGGCCACGCAGAGTTTTTCGGCGCGCATCGCCAGCGTGTGCATCCGCATCGTGGCATGCGCCAGCACCGGGCGGGTGAGCCCCACGTGCAGCCGCCCTTTCGCCACCATCTCCCAGACGCGCTCCGGAGTGCGTTCTTCGAGGTGGATGTTCACGCCGGGACAGCGGCGTGCGTATTCCTCCAGCAGCGGACCGAGACACCGCTGAGTCGGTGGTCCGATGTAGCCGAGGCGCAACTCGCCTTCCTGCCCGGCAGCGGCGCGCTTCACCTTCCGCACCGTTTGTTCGTAGCGCTCGAACATCAGCGCCGTCTCATCGAGCAACACGCGGACCGCCGCCGTGAGCGCCACGCTGCGGCGGGTGCGGGCGATGAGTTCACAGCCGATCTCGGCTTCGAGTTCCTTCAGCGCCCGGCTGAGCGCGGGCTGCACCACATGGAGTCGCTGGGCGGCGCGCGAGAAGCTCAGCTCCTCGGCGATGGCCTGAAAGTAGCGCAGGTGGCGGAAGTCCATGCGCGGAGTGTTATCGCGAGATGTTATGAATCCGATAGCGAAAGTCTATTTCCGCAACCAGCGCTGCCGGTGATAAGAGTGCTGTCCTTCGTCCCCGACCGCCCATGAACAACCTCAACCTCGCGATTCACTTCTTCCTCCAGCTCGCCGTCATCCTGCTCTTCTGCCGCGTGGTCGGCGCGATCGCGGCGCGGTTTGGTCAGCCGCAGGTCGTGGCGGAAATGATCGCGGGCGTTCTGCTCGGGCCGTCGCTCTTCGGGTTGCTCGCTCCGGAAGTGCAGGCGTGGGTTTTCCCCTGGGATCGCGCGCAGATCGCGCGGGATACGCAGAGCTATCTCTTCCCGGCGTCGCAGCTCGGGCTGGCGCTCTACATGTTCATCGTCGGAATGGAGTTCCGCGTGGACATCGTGCGCAAGCGGCTGAAAAGCTCTGTCGCCGTATCCGCAGCGGGGATGATCGCGCCCTTTCTCCTCGGCGCCGGGCTGGCCTGGTTCTTTTTCCATCACACCGAACTCTTCCCGAAGAAGACTTCGCTCATGGAGGCGATGCTCTTTCTCGGCGCGTCGATGTGCATCACGGCGTTCCCGATGCTCGCGCGGATCATCCACTTCAAGAAACTCACCGGCACGACGATGGGCACGGTCGCGATCGGCGCGGGCGCGCTCGACGATGCCACCGCGTGGTGCCTGCTCGCCGTGGTGCTCGCGAGCTTCGATGACAACTGGAGCCACGCGCTCGTGAACATCGGCGGCGGCCTCGGTTACGTCATCGTCACCCTCGCGCTCATCCGCCCGCTGCTGGATCGCGCCAAGTCTCTGCTCGTGAAAGACGGCGCGCTCACCGATGCCGGCCTGGTCGTGGCGCTGGCGCTCATGTCGCTGGGCGCGTGGTTCACCGATCTCATCGGGCTGCACGCAGTCTTCGGCGCATTCGTCATGGGCGCCGCGATGCCACGCGGTGTGGTCAGCCGCGATGTGATCGCCCGCATTCAACCGCTCACCGTGGCGATGCTGCTCCCGCTCTTCTTCACCTACTCAGGCCTGAACACAAAGATCGGCCTGCTCAATACCGGCTTCCTCTGGCTGATGTGCGGCGCGGTGCTCGTCGCGGCGATCCTCGGCAAAGGAGTCGCCTGCTGGCTGGCGGCGCGGGCGACCGGTGTCTCGAACCGCGAGGCGATGGGCATCGGTGTGCTGATGAATGCGCGCGGCCTGATGGAACTCATCATCATCAACATCGGCCTGCAGCGTGGGATCATTTCGGAAGGCCTCTTCGCGGTGCTCGTGATCATGGCCGTGGTCACCACGCTCATGGCGTCGCCGATCTTCGAGCGGCTCGTGGGGACGGGCAATTATCAACCGATCGCGGAGCCAGACCCCGACGTGGATGCGGACAAAACCATCGGCGCTCGCCCAGTGGGAGTCTAGGGAGCCGCTGATTATTCCCCGCGAAATACGCGAAAGGTCGCGAAAGTGATCCCGTCCTCTGACCCCATTGTGTTTTTCGCGTCCTTTCGCGTATTTCGCGGGCCAC
>JANPHH010000502.1:0-9648 GCA_031424375.1 Chthoniobacter sp.
GCCGCGCGTCCCATCCACGGGTGGCTCAGGCCGGCCAGCAGCCCAAGCGCCGCGCACACTTGCAGTCCGCCGACCAGCGTTCGCTGCGATCCGAGGCGGTAACGTTCGAACTCCCGCTGCATGTACGAGGACAAGAAGCACGCCGAACCGTATCCGAGGAAAGAGAGCGCGGAAAAAAGGATCAGGACGGAGTTCAAGGGCGCGACCATAGGGTGCCATTGCGCCGCTGCATACCTCAGTCCTCCGACGTAGATCGCGGCGTGGTCTCGAGTGAAGACACGTCGCGGAGGCTATCCCTCTGCCGACTGAGCTTGCGGGGGATGCTGCTTTCCGCACCAGTCTCTCCACATCTGCCGGTAGGCCTGCTCGACGTTGCGGGCAAAGCGCGGGCCGTCCATCAACGACGAGGAGGACATCCGCGCGCGCAGCCCCGAGCGCAACTCCGACAAACGTTCCACCTCATGACCGAGGTTCACCGCGATGCGGAGATACTCTTCGGAGCTTGCGGCGATCAATTCGCGCAGGCCGACGCTGCTCAGCAGGCTGACCCCGACGCGCGAAGCGTGAGTTTGCCCGGCCAGGGTGACCACAGGCACGCCCATCCAGAGCGCTTCGCAGGTGGTGGTGGTGCCGTGATAGGGAAAGGTATCCAGGGCGATATCCACCCGCCCGTAGATGGCGAGATGGTCTCCGACCGTGGTGGTATAATCCGCCAGTTCGATGCGCTCCGGGCCGATGCCAGAGTCGGTGAACACCGCTTGAAGGCGTTGTCGGGTCGAAGCATCCAGCAACGAACGGTTCTTGAGCAGAAGCCGCGAACCGGGCAGTCCGTGCAGAATCCGAGACCAGAGGATCAGCAGCGGCGTGGTGATTTTTGCCATGGCATTGAAACAGCCGAAGGTAATCCGGCCGGTGTGCCGGACCGGTGGTTCACTGACCGGAGGTGTCTGCGCGGAGGGCCGGAAACACCACGCGCCATCCGGCAACCGAACCAACCGCTCGGTGTGCAGATGTTCCGTCATTCCGGGAGGATCGGCCCGGGCGTCGGTGAGGCGGTAATCCATCGCCTCCAAGCCGGTGGTGCCGGGATAGCCCAACCACGTCACCTGGATCGGCGCAGGTTTGCGCGCGAAAAGTGGAAGGCGCCCGCGGGAAGTGTGGCCGGCGAGATCCACGAGGATGTCAATTTTGTCATCGAGCACGAGCGCGGCCACTTGCGCATCGGGCAGGCCGAAGATCTCCCGCCAGTGCGGGGCCAGCTGCCGCAGACGCGCCGTGACCTGATCGGGTCGGCTGAGATTGGCATAGCAAAAAACCTCCACCTGGGCGGGGTCGTGGCCGGCGAAGAGATCTTCCAGAAAATAAGCAACCGAATGCCCCCGGAAGTCGGGCGAGACGTAGCCGATCCGCAGCCGGCGGTCGGGGCTCCGGTCGTTCGGGTGACGCGGAATAAACCGCGCCAATGGCTCGGCATGTTCCCGGTTCCAAAGCTGATGTTCCTCGGCAATCGCCCGGGCATCCAAGCCGGGATGGCAGTGGAGCGTGTGAAGAAGAATGCTGTGGGCTTCGAGATCGCCCGGCTTGAGGGCGCGGGCCTGGCGATAGGCGGCGATGGCCGCGTCCAGTTGCCCCTCATCCCGGAGGGTCACCGCGAGGTTGAAGTACGCATCGGCGTAGTTGGGGTTGAGGGCAATCGCCTGCCGATAGGCAGCGGCGGCCTCAGCCAGTTGCCCTTTTTCTTTCAACGCGTTGCCGAGATTGTTGTACGCCTCCGAATAGTCAGGCTTGTAAGCGATGGCTTGACGACAGGCGGCGATGGCTTCGTCGTGCTGTCCCTGATCGCTGAGGGCAACGCCGAGATTGCTGTGCGCCTCGGGATAGTCGGGGCGAAGCGCGATAGCCCTCCGGCAGGCGGCGATCGCCTCGTTCAGTTGTCCCTTTTCCCACAGGGCGTTGCCGAGGTTGCTGTGGGCTTCGGGATAGTCGGGGTTCAGCGCGAGGGCCTGGCGATAGGCGGCGATGGCCGTGTCCACCTGGCCCAGCCGCCGATAGGCCTCCCCCAGATTGGAGTAAAAATCGGGGACCGCGGGCGCCACCGCGATGGCCTGCTGGATCAAATCCACGGCAAGCTCATGCCGGCCTACCTGATGCGCGATGACGCCCAGATAGTGCAACGCCCCCGGCTGGCGCGGCTCCACCGCAAGAATCTCCCGGTAAATCGCCTCCGCCTCGGCCAACCGCCCGGACTGGTGGTGTTGGAGTGCAACTGCAAATGCCTGCTCGATGGTCACGGTGTAAAAGCGAGCACTCCGTACTGCGAAGCCTCCCGCGGTGCAATGCTTCCTCGGCATGGATTTTCCAACTCCTCGCGGGGCGCGCGGAGTCGGTCGGACCGATAAAGCGGGAACAAGCCATCGTGCGACCCGGCGGAGCGTCCACCGGACGGACGAGAGTGCACAAATTATCCCGGCTCCGGCGCCATTTGTGCGCCTTGCGTCGCGCCCCGTGCGAATAGCCCCCGTATGAAAAACGAAATGCAGGCCACCGAGCAAGACGCGGACGTGCTGGTCATCGGTGCGGGAATGGCTGGGCTGACCGCCGCGACGGAGTTGCAACGCGCAGGACGTCGCGTGCTGGTGCTCGATAAAGGACGGGGCGTGGGCGGTCGCCTCGCGAGTCGCCGGATCGGCGGGGCCACCTTCGATCATGGGGCGCAATTCATCACCGCTCGCGACCCGCGCTTCGCCGCGAGGCTGGAAGCGGGGCGGCAAACTGGAGCGGTCGAGGAATGGTGCCGCGGTTTTGCGGGCGGCGCGGACGGTCACCTCCGCTGGCGGGGAACACCCACGATGTCGTCCGTGGCGAAGCAATTCGCGCTCGGCCTCAACCTTCGCCTGGAAATCCCCGTGACCGCCTTGCGCCGCAGCCATGATCGGTGGACGGCGGAAACCAAAGCAGGCGAGATTTTTTCCGCGGGAGCCGTCATCCTGACCCCACCGGTGCCGCAGTCGCTCGCGCTGCTGGAAGCGGGCGGCATCGTTCTCGCGCCGGAAATGCGGACGCGTCTCGCGGCCATCGAATACGAACGCTGCCTCGCCGTCATGGCCGTGCTCGAAGGTCCGTCGCGCATCCCGCCACCCGGCGGCCTCGCGCCCGCTGAGGGACCGATCGCGTGGATCGCGGATAATCAGTTGAAGGGAATCTCCGCGGAGCCAGCCGTGACGATTCACGCCACCCATGCGTTCAGCCTCGAACACTGGGATCGCGACCGGCAGGCGAGCGGCCAGGCCCTGCTCGACGTTGCCGCGGAATGGCTCGGCGCGGGAATCCGAACCTTCCAAGTCCACGGCTGGCGCTACAGCAAGCCGATGCGGACCGATGGACACCGTTGCGCCATTTTGCGCGAAGCGCCGGCGCTGGTGCTCGCCGGCGACGCCTTCGCCGGCCCGCGGGTCGAAGGTGCCGCCCTCTCGGGCTGGGCAGCGGCGGAGGCTGTCTCGATCCATTCCCCAGCCCGAGCATCGAGCTGATCGTGGGCGGGATGGGAAAGGGGGAAGCTTCGGAAAAAATGACGACGCAGGGCACTGCCGCGACGCCTGCCGGGTGCACGGGCTCCCTCATCGTCAACGACCCGGGTCCGTGACGGCGCGCTACGCGTTCGCAATCTGCCGCCGGAAATCCGTCGGAGACTGGCCGGTGATGCGGCGGAACATCCGATTGAAATGCGTGAGCGAAGCAAAGCCGGCTTCGTAGGCGACTTCGGTGATGCGCGCCTGCGGGTTGGCGAGCAGCTTCTTGGCCTTCGCGATGCGCACCATCGAGAGGTATTGGGTGAAGGTCATCCCGGTGGCGCGCTTGAAGGTTTTGCAGAAGTGGAAAGTGCTGGTGTGCACGTGCCGGGCGATCTCCGCGAGGGTGAGCGCCTCGCCGCTGCGCTGCTCGATCACCTCCCGCGCACGCTCGACCATCGGTGGTTCCTGGTGGGTCTGCTGGGTGGCGATCTGCTCGGCAGCGAGGGAGAGATGCTGGGCGAAGACTTCGAGCAAGCGCAGGACGGCGTCGTATTGCTTTCGCTCGATCAGGCGGGTGTCGAAATACGCCTTCTCGAGAGTCTCCCAATCCACGTCGGCGCCGCCTTTCTTCAGGAAGTTCGAAACCCGGCGGAAGTCCGCGGGGGTGAGTTTTTTGAGCGCGATCTGCCCGGTCTGGAGAAAGCCCAGCACCTGTTCGCCGACGCGCACCGGCACCGCGGAATCCGTGAGTCCCGCGATGCACACGGCGCTCTTGGTCTGTCCATCGCCGGTGGGTGAGGACAGATCCTCCTGCATCTCCACGCACATCCGGCAACCCGGTTCGCTCTCGGCCATCTGCACGCAAAAATCATTCGCCGCCGTGCTCCCGCGCATTCCCGGGCGTTTCTTTCCTGCGGGCGCAAAAGTCAGCGGCAGTCCCGTCGCTTCCGAGAACGCGCGTTCGTAGTCGCGCAGGATCTGCGACTGAGACAGTTTTTCGGAAATCGTGCCAGGATCGGTAGCGCTCACCTCGCACAGGTAACAGCGGGCGGAGAAGAGAGCAACGCAACGGAAGGTGATTCTTGCCCAAGGGAAGGTGAGCGCGGGAAGCCGGCTCGCGCCACAGTCCGCTCGTGATGGAAGCACATGCAGTCAACTCCGAGCCCGACATCGGCCCTTGCGGCCGGTGCGAGCATTGCCGCTGCGGTGAAAAGCGAGCGGCATCGCCCCAAATAGAGACGGCATTCCGTGCCGTTCACGCGACCGTGTCGCCTTCCGCTTCCATCACAGCGATGCCCGCTGTGAGCGGTGCGGAATCCCGTCTCTATCCGGCGGTCGGAGTTGGTTCATGAACGTTCTCGCGCTGACCATCTTCGTCGGGTTTCTCCTCGTCGGCTTCTTCGTGATTCTGTGGATCGCGTCGGTCTGCGATCCCCGCCAGTTCAGCGAGCGCGACGCGCTGCTCCCCCTGGAACCCGATTCACCTTCTTCCAGTAAAATCGACTCATGAGCACCGCACCCGCCGGTAAGTCCGGCACGTTAACCCGAATCGAATACGACGACGCACCCGTCCGCCAGTTCATGGTGGCCTCCATTGTATGGGGCATTGTGGGAATGCTCGTCGGCGTCCTCATCGCCACGCAACTCGGCGTGTGGCAGGCGAATTTCAACACGTCCTGGCTGACCTTCGGCCGGCTTCGTCCGCTCCACACCAACGCGGTGATTTTCGCGTTTGTCGGCAACATGATGTTCGCGGGAGTCTATTACTCCACGCAGCGATTGGTGAAGGCGCGCACGGCTTCGCAGCTTCTCTCGCGCATTCATTTTTGGGGCTGGCAGGCGATCATCGTCGCCGCGGCGATCACGCTCCCGCTCGGGCTGACGCGCGGAAAGGAATACGCCGAGCTGATCTGGCCGATCAACATCGCCGTCGCGTTGATCTGGGTCGTCTTCGCGATCAACTTTTTCTGGACGCTCGCCCGCCGCAACGAGCCGAGCCTCTACGTCGCGATCTGGTTTTACATCGCGACGATTATCACCGTGGCGATGCTCTACATCGTCAATCACCTCTCGATCCCGACGAGCTGGACGCACAGCTATCCGATCTTTGGCGGCGTGCAGGATGCGCTGGTGCAGTGGTGGTATGGGCACAACGCGGTCGCCTTCTTCCTCACCACGCCGATCCTTGGCATCATGTATTACTTTCTGCCGAAGGCGGCGGAGCGGCCTGTTTACAGCTATCGGCTGTCGGTCGTGCATTTCTGGTCGCTGGTCTTTCTCTACATCTGGGCCGGCCCGCATCATCTACTGAATACCTCGCTGCCGGTGTGGCTCCAGTCGCTCGGGATGATCTTCTCGCTCATGCTGTGGGCGCCGAGTTGGGGCGGAATGCTCAACGGTCTGCTCACACTCCGCGGCGCGTGGCACAAGTTGCGCACTGAGCCGGTGCTGAAGTTTTTCGTCGCCGCGGTGACCTTCTACGGCATGGCGACGTTCGAGGGACCGCTGCTCTCCATCCGCTCGGTGAATGCGCTCTCGCATTACTCCGACTGGACGATCGCCCACGTCCACGGCGGCGCGCTCGGCTGGAACGGCTTCATGGCCGCGGGCATGTTTTACTGGCTCGCGCCGCGGCTGTGGAAACGCCCGCTGCATTCGCAGAGCGCGGCGAACATGCACTTCTGGCTCGGGACCGTCGGCATCCTCATCTACATGGCGTGGATGTATGTCTCGGGCATCACGCAGGGCCTGATGCTTGGCGCGACGAAGGAAAGCGGCACGGTGCTCGCGTATCCAAATTTCATCGAGGCGGTGACCTCGACGAAAATGCTCATGCACATCCGCGCGCTCGGCGGGCTGATGTATCTCGTGGGCTTCATTATCCTCGCCTGGAACGTCTGGAAAACGGCTTGGGGCGCCGAGACCGTGAACGGCAGCATCGAGGTGTATGTGCCGGAGAAGGACACGCGCATGGGACTCGTCGCGGGCTTCCTGAATGCGCCGGTCATCTACACTACGCTCCTGCTCGTCTTCGCCGCCGGATGGGCCGCGCTACCGTCGGTCGCGAGCGGCCTCTGCATCGTCGCGCTGCTCGGCACCGCGATGGCGATGAGCCTGAACATCGAGTTTTCGAAGAAAGGCTGGGGCGACTGGTATGAGCGGCTGCTCGCGAATGCGCTGCCGTTTACCGTACTCACCACCGCCGCGGTGTTCATCGGCGGCCTCGTGCAAATCATCCCGACCGTGATGATCAGCACCGCCAAGAACGTCGAGGGCGTGCTCCAGATTCCCTACACGCCGCTCGAACTCGCGGGCCGCGACATCTACGTCCGCGAAGGCTGCTACAATTGCCACTCGCAGCAGATCCGCACGCTCGTCGGCGACGTGCTTCGCTACGGCGAGTATTCGAAAATGGGCGAGTCGATCTACGATCATCCCTACCAATGGGGCTCGAAACGCACCGGCCCCGATCTTGCCCGCGAAGGCGGCAAGTATCCGAACTCCTGGCACTACTTCCACATGCGCGACCCGCGTCAAATCAGTCCCGGCTCGACGATGCCGGACTATCCATGGCTTTTCACCGACAAGACCGACACCGCCGCACTCCCGAGCAAACTCTCCGTGCAGCGCCGGATCGGCGTCCCCTACGCCCCGATGACCGACGCCGAGATCCAGCAGTCCTGCGACACCCAAGCCGCCGCCGTCTCCGCCGATCTGAAAACCGCCGGCGCCGAAGTCCCGCCCGAGCGCGAAATCATCGCGCTCATCGCCTACCTCCAAAAGCTCGGCAAAGCCGAAAAAGTCACACCCGTGGAAGGCGCGGCGCACACCGCCCAAATCCTAAATCCCTAAATCCCTAAATCCCTAAATCCTAATTCCTAAATCCCTCCGATGTTCCGCCGCATCCTCGTCGAAGAATGGCAGCGCGCGCTCAGCATCATGAGCATCGTGCTCTTCCTCGCCGTCTTCATCATTCACTCGATCCGCATCCGCCGCATGCCGCGCGAGACCGTCGCGCACCTGGAAAATCTCCCGCTCGAAAACGACGACCATGCCTGATCCCGCTCATCCTTCACCCGAACCACCGCTCGACGACGCGCTCCGCGCGCACAGCTACGACGGCATCCAGGAATATGACAAGCGCCTGCCCCGCTGGTGGCTACTCACGCTTTACGGCGCGATGGTTTACGCGGCCCTTTATTGGGCTTACTACCACGCCTATGGCTTTGGCACTTCACCCGGCCAGGCCCTCGAGAGCGAAATGGCGGAGAATGCCGCGCGCGTCGCGCAGAAGTCCGGCGTGATCGACGATGAGTCGTTGTGGAAAATGAGCAGCGATCCGCAGGTGATCGCCGCCGGCAAGGTCACGTTCGAGACGACTTGCGCCGCTTGCCACAAGCCCGACATGACCGGCCTCATCGGCCCGAACCTCGTCGATCACGAATGGATCCACGGCGGCAAGCCGATGGATGCGATCAAAACGATCACCGAAGGCAACCTGCTCAAGGGCATGCCCGCGTGGGGTCCGCTGCTCGGGAAGCAAAAGATCAGTGAACTCACCGCCTACATTTTCTCGCATCACAAACTCGGCGAGGAAGTCATCGCCGTCCCTGGCTGGACCCCGCCCGCCGGAGTCGCGCCGCTCCCGGCGCCGACCCCTGCGCCATGACCGAGACGCCGCCACGCCCTTCCCTCGAATCCGTCGCGACGATCAACGAAGACGGCTCGCGCCACTTCATTCATCCCTCCGCAGTGCGCGGGCGCTTCGCGCGCTGGCGGGCGAGCTTCGCCGTCGTTCTCACCGGGATCTACGTGGTGCTTCCGTGGATTCGGATCAATGGCAACCCGGCGCTCTTTCTCGATGTCGCTCATCGTCAGTTCCATTACTTCGGCCTGACGTTTCTCGGACAGGACGTGTGGATTGCCTTCTTCGTGCTCAGCGGACTCGGGTTCTGCCTGTTCTACGTCACCGCGCTGCTTGGTCGAGTGTGGTGCGGCTGGGCCTGCCCGCAGACCGTCTTCCTCGACATCGCGCGCCGCATCGACCGCTGGTGCGAAGGCGACGCCGCCACGCGGAGAAAGCTGCATCTCACTCCTTCATCGTTTGGGAAGACGGTGCGGCGTTTTGCCAAGCACGCGCTCTACGCCCTCTTCGCCCTGCTCCTCGCGCACGTGCTGCTCTCTTATTTCATCTCGCTGCCGGGCCTCTACTCGATGATGAAGCAATCGCCCGGCGAAAACTGGGGGTCGTTCGCGTTCGTCTTCCTCATCGCCGGCGCGCTCTGGTTCGACCTCGCATGGTTTCGCGAGCAGTTCTGCATCGTCCTCTGCCCGTATGGCCGCCTGCAATCCGCGCTCATCGACAGCGATTCGCTTGTCGTCGGATACGATGCGAAACGCGGCGAGCCGCGCGGCAAGAAAGGCACCGAAAGCGCGGGCGATTGCGTCGATTGCCTGCGCTGCGTGCAAGTCTGCCCCACCGGCATCGACATCCGCCAGGGCCTGCAAATGGAGTGCATCGGCTGCACCGCGTGCATCGACGCCTGCGACTCCGTAATGACGAAACTAAAGCGCCCGACCGGCCTCATCCGCTACGACTCGCGCCACGGCTTCGCCGGAAAACCCACCCGCTGGCTGCGCCCCCGCATCCTGCTCTACACCGGCCTCGCGCTCCTCGGCGCCGCCGCGCTCACCGCCGCGACCTCCACGCTAAAGTCCGCCGCCGTCGGCCTCACGCGCGTCACCGGAATCCCCTACATCGTCGAGGGCGGCGTTGTGCGAAACCAGTTCCTCGTCCGCCTGCTCAACAAGCGAAACGCGCCCGTCACGTTCCAAATTGAAATTGCCGGCGGCCCGCCAAGCCTGCACTGGACGGGCGCGGAAGGCGGCGTCCTCGTCGCCCCGCTCGGCGAGGAAATGCGCACGCTGGTCCTGACACTGCCGCGTTCCGACTTGAAAAGCGAGCCGCCCATCCGCTTCCGCATCACATCGAGCAACGGCACCGTGATCGAAAAACCGGCCACCTTCCTCGGCCCCGTCATGCCATGAAAACGCGTCCCTGGATTTGGATCATCCTCGCCAACCTGATCTTCATCAGCGGCATCGTGACGCTCGTCGTCATCGCCGTGAAGCACCC